>JAZODX010000142.1:0-2158 GCA_045597265.1 Eubacteriales bacterium
TGACCGGTTACCTCAATATGCGTATCTTTGACAGTGCAGGCGCACTCTACTACAACAAGAACGTTGTAGATAAGTTCGAGCTCGGCGACATCAACCAGCTCGTCTTTGACGGCAAGTGGACGGTTGACACCTTCTTCGAGCTCTGCGCTAAGGTCGGTAACGACGTCAACCAGGACGGTAAGATCGATGAGACCGACGAGGTTGGTCTGACCGCTCACCCGGGCGGAATCCTCAACTTCTTCGTTGGTGCCGGCTGTGACTTCGTTCTCAAGGATGCCGATGACATCCCCTACTACGTCGGTATGGACGAGACCAACGAGGCTCGCCTCTCGAAGATCCTGAACCTGCTCTACACCGAGCCCGGCTCGCTGCACAAGGAATACGCGCAGTTCAACGGCAACTTCACCACCGCGTTCAACGAAGATCGCTCCCTCTTCCTCAACAACTGTCTCTACGAGATGCGTCTGATCGCGGAGAAGGGCACCGATTTCGGTGTTCTGCCCCTGCCGAAGTATGATGAGACCCAGGAAGAGTATCGCATCCACACCCACTCGGGTCTGGGCACTGCGCTCGGCATCCCCTACAATAACACCGAGATGGAGATGACCGCCAATATCATTGAGGACATGATGTATCTCTCCTACAAGTACATCTACCCCGCACACATCGAGAAAACCATGCAGCTGCGCTACGCAACCGACGAGGAATCCACCGAGATCCTCAAGATCATGTTTAACTCGCTCTGCATTGAAATGTCCACCGCATTGCAGCTCACCTGCGACAACCATCTCAGAACCCTCGGCAACTACCACTCCACCCTGCTTGCTTCCACCTTCAAGGCAACCGAGAGGGCAAACACCACCACCATTGAGAAGTACGTGGCCGGATTTACCGAATAAGCAAAATTTCACCTGACAAGGCATAAACGGCGGCGGCCGTATTACGCGGCCGCCGTCGATCAAGCATTTATATTATCCACAGAAAGGAAACTTATCATGAAAAAGAATTCTGTCACCCGCGTCGTCGGTCTCGGCGATATGCTCGTCAGCCTCTCGCCTGCCGGCTACTACCGCTTCATCCAGGCAAATCAGATGGGCGTATTCTACACCAGTGCAGAGGCTAACGTTTGCGTTTCGCTCTCCCGCCTGGGACTGGATACCGACTACGTCACCCGTCTTCCCAAGAACGACATCGCAGACGCCGCAGTTGCTTCTCTGCAGAAGTATGGCGTAGGCACCTCCAACATCGCTTGGGGCGGTGAGCGTATGGGCGTTCTTTACCTCGAGAAGGGTGCTTCCCAGCGTCCCTCCAAGGTTATCTACGACCGCAAGTTCTCTGCGATCTGCGATGCTATGCCCGAGCACTTTGACTTCGACGCAATCTTTGAAGGTGCTGACTGGTTCCACTTCACCGGCATCACGCCCGCTCTGTCCGACAACACTCCCGCCGTTTGCCTCGAGGCCTGCAAGGCTGCAAAGAAGCACGGCGTTACCATCAGCTGCGACCTCAACTACCGCGGCAAGATGTGGAGCCAGGAGAAGGCAGGCAAGGTTATGCGCCAGCTCCTGCCCTACGTTGACGTTCTGATCGCAAACGAAGAGGACGTTGAGAAGGTTCTCGGCATCCGCGCAGGCGAGACCGACGTTGAGTCGGGCGAGCTCGACCGTGCAGGCTACGCAACCGTTGCTGCTCAGCTCCAGAAGGAGTTCGACATCAAGTTCGTTGCTACCACCCTCCGCAAGAGCATTTCCGCTTCCGATAACGACTGGTCTGCTATGCTCTGCGTGGACGGCAAGACCTACTTCTCCCGCGAGTATCACGTACACATCGTCAACCGCGTCGGCGGCGGTGACTCCTTCTCGGCAGGTCTGATCTACGCCCTGTCCCAGAACTACGAGCCCCAGGACGCCATCGAGTTCGCAACCGCAGCCTCCTGCCTCAAGCACAGCATTGAGGATGACTTCAACCTCGTATCTCTCGATGAGGTCAAGGCGCTCGCAGGCGGAAGCGGCAACGGCCGTGTTCAAAGATAACACAAAAACAGATCGCGAGACGGCTTGTCCGCCTCAAAAAAAAACGGCAGAGGATTTTCCTCTGCCGCTTTTTGTATCATGAAAACCCCGCCATAGTGGCGGGGTTCAAAAAAGGCTATTGCCGA
>JAZODX010000143.1:0-9940 GCA_045597265.1 Eubacteriales bacterium
TGGAGTCAGCGTGCTGGGAGATCAGAACGCAGCCGTTGTTGATCAGAGCAGTTGCAGCATCCTTTTCCTTGATCTCATCATACCAGCTGCCGGTGAACTGTACTTCCATCGTAGCAGAGCTGCAAACGGATCTTGCACCGAGGAAGAAGGAGGTATAGCCCGAGATAACCTCTGCGTAAGTAAATGCACCAACGTAACCGATCTTTGCCTTGTCGGCAGTGATGGTACCGTTGCTGATCATTTCGTTCAGCTTCATACCTGCAGCAACACCTGCAAGGAAGCGGCCTTCATAAATGGAAGCGAATGCATTGTGGTAGTTGGCAAGGCCTTCGGTGTGTGCCATCATACCGGTAGCATGGCAGAACTGTACGTCCTTGAATTCCTTTGCAGCCTTGATCATGTAAGTCTCATGACCGAAGCTGTCAGCAAAGATAATGTCGCAGCCCTCGTCAACGAGGTCAGCGGCAGCTTCATAGCAATCGTTGGACTCGCCGATGTTTCTCTTAAGGATAACTTGGCTGTCCTTCAGACCGAGCTGTTCCTTGGCACGGTTAACTGCTTCGATGAAGTTGAGATCATAGGTAGAAGCCTCGTCGTGCAGCAGGATAACACCCAGCTTGAAGTCGTCGTTTGCGCCGCCGCAGGATGACATGGTGACCATCAGCGACACCATCATCAGCAGCGCAAGGCAAAGGGAAAGTGTTTTCTTGAACATGAGTATGTCCTCCATAAAATTTTTATTTGTGAAAAGTCAGCGACTTTCGCAAATCAAGTGTTATGCGGGATGAACAACAGTATCCGAAGCACTGTCTTCTCCCCAAATCCTTAGAAATTGACACGGTTGCCCGACTAAAGCAAGACGTTGATGTCAAAAACAGGAATACAGACTTATTATATCAAATCCTATTTGAATATGTCAAGAGTGTCACGCAATCTTTGTACGAATTGTGAAGGATAACCAAACTTTTTGTCAATATTATTTCTTTCCTTTACCTTCTTGCGACGGGAAATGAAAGGTATACGTTTCTGCGCAGACGGGAAGAACATCCGCCGAGGTCTCAAAAATACGAATGGTTTTGGGATCGGAAGAAACGATGCCTTCAGCACGAGAATTACCTAAGATGATTTTTCTGGCCGGAGCAACCCCGTGTGTGCCGAGAATGAGGTAGCGGCTCTCGGACGCTAAATTCCGTGCATGAGGTGCATCGTTGCTTTCAAGCGCCGATGCACCGAGATAGGTAAGCACATCCCCCTCATGCGTGATCGTGCAAACCAGCGTCGGATGAGACTTGTTTTGTGAGCTTTGCCCTCGATAGAGCCTCAGTGCACTGTTCCCGAAGATGATGCTTTCACCGTAGTGATATATACGGAGATCAATTTCGGTATGCCCGGCAAGCGCGGTCAGCGCAAGTGCAATTTCCCGTTCATATTCATTTTGGGGCTCGGGGATATATATACTGCGTACGGTTGCGCGCATCAGCACCGAGCGGAGCGAGGTTACGTGCTTGTTATGATAATGGGTAAGCATAATCGTCTCAACCTCCCCTGCCCCGAGCTTTTCGGCACACGCCAATGCATTGCATATCGCACCGTAATTGCCGTCGCCAAAATCACAGATGAGAATTCCGCCGCTGCGCAAAACGATCGCTTCATTCTGATCTGACGCAGTATAAACGATCTCGGTATCCCGCCGCAGAAGCGGATACACGGGTCCGACGAGGAAAAAAAGCATTGCGGCCGCAAAGGCAGCGATAGCCCTTCCCCTGCGCTGTTTTGGCGGTTTCAGCAGAAAAAGCGGCAAAATGCATAAAGCAGGAAGAAGAAACGGCCATATACCCGGGGAAGCAAGCGGAACGGTGATATTGCGCAGGGCAGAGAGGCGATTGGCCAACCACAGAACGAGGTCAGACAAGCATTCGATTGGAAATGCAAACAGCTTCCCGGTGAGAAGAACGATCGGGGCAGCATAGAGCAGAACGGTGGTAAGTGGAACGAAAATGAGATTTGCGGGTATGGCAAGATGAGAATATTCTCCGCCGAAAAGTGCAGAAAGTGGGAGCAGGAGGAGTGTAATCGCAAGGCTTGCGGCCGCATTCTTGAGAACTCCGCGGATGAGGTGCGGAAAACGCTCAAATTTGAATTTGGCAAACAGAAGAATCACCAGAGTTGCAAGAAATGACATCCAAAGCGCGATATCAATAAGTGCAGGCGGATTAAAGAGGCATATCAGGGTGACGGCAGAAAAAAGCGCGGTAATTCCGTCACTTTCATCAAAACAGATTGACGCAAGACTCCCGAGCACAACCATCACTGCAGAGCGGACGATGGAAATCGGTGCTCCGGTAAGGAGGACGTAAAGAAATACGAAGGACAACTGAAGGATTCGCCTTCCGTTCCGTTTGACTCGACAGGACAAAAGAAAATTTTCGGCCGCCGCGATCAGGATGGAGAGATGCATTCCGCTGAGCGCAAGAATATGGGATATACCGAGACGTCGAAAATCTCTGACAACCGTTCCTTCAAGGTCTCCGCGGCGCCCTAAGAAGAGCGCAGAAAGAAGACGTCCGCTGCGTTCACCGAGCAGGACGCGAAGTCTTGCCGAAAGGAAAAGATTGATCCGCTCAAAGAAAATCGTGAGAGAAAACGCATCCTCGGAAAGAATCTCTACCGCATCCGGCATATCGGCGATCAGTACGCCCGGAACGCCGCGGCTGAGATAATATCTTTTTTCATCAAAGCCGCCCGCCCCCTGTTCGTGTACACCAAGCTCCGCGCGAACCCGAACCTGCGTCCCGATCGGCATCCCCGCCGAATACCTGCAGGAAAGAAGAAAGGATGTCGATGCAGACTTGCCGTCGATTCGGTCTGCACGCAGAATATATCCTGCCGATCCGCTTGAGGACCATTCCTTCTCGGTGAGCCGTCCTTCCACCAGAACCGTCTCTCCGGCGCGTGCCTCGATTTGATCGACGGCGGTATAATAGCGGGACGCCGTTCCGAATCCGATGGGAAGCGCGGCACACAGACAGATGGCCATACAAAAGGGATAAAACCGGATCCGCCCGCAGCAAAGCAAAATCACAAGCACTCCGGCAGCAAATATCGCTGCCCCGAGGAAAAGGAAAAAGGCTCCCCTCCTCAGCAGGACGGCCGAAAATGCGGAAAGAAGCAAAAGTGTACAGATTCTGCACAGCGGACGTTTACCGATCAGCCGCAAACCGTTTTCCTCCCTTCGTTTTTTATTCGTTTCTGTAATCCATTATATCTTCCTTGATTCAAATTGTCAATAAATCGCTTGTTTTTTCAGAAGAATCGGATTTTTACTTGACAAAACCGAGTTTTTTTTATATAATGATACGAGCATACATATCCGTGCACGCTTTGCACGATGCTTCGCACAAAAATTTTCTTCCGGGATATCCCGGTTTGCGCAGGCTGTTTCCGGGGTGCGGCCGCGCTGAAACAACTTTATTTCAACCCGCCGGAGAAAGAGGAATATCATGTTTGAGCAGGTTAAGAACTTACTGATCGACGAACTCCAGATTGAGGCAGAGGATATCACGATGGATGCCGAGCTGATCAATGACCTGGGTATCAACTCGCTGGAGCTGGCTGATTTGGTTCTGCTTTGCGAGGAGCGCTTCCACATCGAAATCAACGACGAAGAGATTCATAAGTTCGTTACGGTTGGTGACGTTGTCCGTTACCTCGAAACTCTTAACTGAGGTTAATCTTGTCTCTGACGGGGCTGTTGCTCTTGCGGCAGCCCCGTCGGTGCATAACTGCTGTTTTCAAGAGGTTTTCTATGATTAAGCGTCTTTTTGCCGTATTTTGGATTCTCCTGCTCTCCGCCCTGCTTTGCTTGGCAGTTGCGGGGGCGACAGCGGAAACCATTTCCGTGTCCGCCGATCCGATACTCTTTCCGCTGACAATCGACGAGAGTAATTCCCTCTCCATTCTGATTTGCTTTGCTCTCTCCCTTCTCTGCATGGCCTTCGGACTTATTCGTATGCTGGGAAAAAAGAAATAAAGAAGACGAAAAACAAACGGTTTTTCGTCTTCTTTATTTCTATGCTTTATTTCGGGGTTTAATGGTTGCCGCATACGCGCTGTTGCAAAGGCCGAGTATGGCGGAGCAGATAAACAGCAGCTCAATGCCGAGAGCCTTCCATATCCAGCCGCCGAAGAGAGCGATAAAGATCGTAATAACGTGATTGATCGACACACCGGTTGAAATGGTTGCCTTAACCTCCTCGGGAGAATCGGCCAGATCCTGCACGTAGAGATTTGAGGCCATTGAGGCAAGAGAAATTACCGCATCGAGAATATAGTTGACACAGCAGATGATAAACGCCACGTTGCGCGGGAAAAGATGATGGGCAAACCCGTAGAAGAAGCAAACGACGATGAGAATCATGGTATCGGCAACCATCACGGTCTTATATCCGATACGGTCAATAATCCGACCGACGATGGGAGATGCGAAGAAACAGATGATCGCCGAAATGGCAAAGAGCAGGCTGACGGTGGCGGCATTGGCACCGTATAAGAGGATCAGCACGTACGGCCCAAAGGTAAAAAACACCTGCTTTCTGGCACCGTAAAACATCTCAAGCATATAGTATTTCCCGTATTTTCGGTTAAAGTAAAACCGCCGCTTGGTAGAATCGGTCTCGCTTTTTCCCTGAATCCGGAGGGTACAGACGGCGCTGATTCCGGCAAGGAGTGTCGCCAGGCAAAAAAAGATGCGATAGGGCTGATTTTGCGCAAAAAGCGAAAAAATGAAAACAATGATCAAATATCCCGCAAGCGTACCAATCTGATTGGCAGAGGTCTGCGCACCGAGCGCAGCGCCCCCGCATCCGGGCTTTGCGTATTTGAGCGACAGGGTGTTTTTCATGCCGATCTGAATATGCTCACCCAACGAGTAGGTGCAGATGGCAAGGGTAGCAAGAAGCTTGGTCGACGGAAGTGCCGCGTGCATCCCCATACCGAGAAGCATAATGAAGGCACCGGCTTTATAAAGCGTTTCTGCAGAGAGCATATAAAAGACCGCAAGGATAAACATCAGCAGAACACCGGGAATCTCGCGGAAGAACTCGGTAACACCCCGATCCATCTCCCCCATTCCAACGATTTCAGCAAGAAAATTATCCAGCATCCCCTTATAGAGACCGTAGGAAACACCTGTAATCAGCACCGAGAGCAGAAAAAATTTCACCCCGCGATCGGCTGTAAAGGATTGATTGAAGCGTGAGATAAAATTGTCTTTTTTCATGATTGGCTTTCTGTTTTCCTTGATCTTATCTGTCGGCTTTTTCGGTATCAAAATCGTACTGATGAACGCTTTTGAAATATTCCGACGGTGTCATATTGGTGATTTTTTTGAAGGTTGCATAGAAATACGACGGACTGCTGAAACCGAGCAGCTCGGCAATGCGGGAAAAGAGCTCGCGGGATTGACTTTGCTCGCGAATAATCTGCTTTGCCGCGTTGACCTTCAATTCGGTAAAATAGCGGTTGATGCTCTTCCCCGTTGCGGCGGAAAAACGATTGCACAGATGCGTTTTTCCGTAGCGAAAACGGCGGGTAAAATCTGCGATGGTCAGATTTTCGGTAAGGTTATCCTGCATATAGACAATCATCTCCTGCACCAGCTTATCCGAATAGGTATCGGAGATGGACAGACGCGCCGTGTGCAATTTGGGAACGGTATGTCCGCGGGCAAGCAGAATCAAAAGCTCCTCCAGATGGATTTTCATCATTTGATATACACCCTCAGGTGCATCCTCACGCTCGACCAAGGCCCTTGCGGAGGGATCGGCGCGGGAAAGATCGAAGGCGGTTCCCGCCTCGGTGAGGAACTTTTTGATCACGCTTCGTTCCTCGGCGTTAAGATGTAGTTTTTTCTTTTCGAGAAAGGAAAGCTCCTTCGGCTTGACCGAGAAGGACACGACACACACGTTCGGCGCAGCCGAACCGTCGGTGATCAGCTGATGCTCCGACATGGGGCTGAGAAACAAGATATCTCCATGGTTCAGTACGATCCGCTCCCCGTCGGAAATGCTGATAGCGGAGCCCTTGTCTACGTAGTGGAATTCCCAAAAATCGTGCGTCTCGGGCGGAAAATGTGCATGCTTGGAAAGCTCAAGATAATGCACCATGACCAATCGCTCAACCGAAAAAGCGAGCGGTAATTTATGTTGTAAGTATTTCATAAGTCGAGTATATCACACCGTGCCGCAAATTGCAAGAGAAAGTGAACGATTTTATATTTTTTACGGCAGATATCGACTTGACACTTTCCGCTTTGAAGAGTAAAATGGAATCAGCGAAATCCCCAAAAACAATAAGGAGAATCAAAATGGAAAAATGCAGACAGATGGCGAAGCAAATTCGCATCGACAGCGTGAAGATGACCAATGCTGCACACAGTGGTCACGTGGGCAGTATGCTCTCCATGGCAGAGATCATCGCTGTCCTCTATGAAAAAATCCTCAAGGTTGACCCGAAAAACCCCGATATGCCTGACCGTGATCGATTCATTCTCAGTAAGGGCCACGCTGCCGCCGGCGTATATTCCGCTCTGGCGCAGAAGGGCTTTATTCCCGAGGAATGGCTCTCCCGTTATTACTGTGATGACGGTAAGCTGATGGGGCACATCAGCCACAAGGTTCCCGGCGTTGAATTTTCCACCGGCTCGCTCGGCCACGGCCTTCCGGTTGCCGTCGGTATGGCGATTGCTGCAAGATATGCCAAGTCCGACCGCCGTATTTTCTGTCTGACCAGTGACGGTGACATGAACGAGGGCTCGACCTGGGAAGCGATCATGTTCGCTGCACAGGAGCATCTTGACAACCTTGTCCTCATCCTTGACTACAACAAAATCCAGGCACTCGGCTTCTCGAAGGATATCGAGGACCTCACTCCCCTCGCCGCACGCATGGAGCTCTTCGGCTGGTCTGCGCGTGAGGTTGACGGCCACAGCGTAGAAGAGCTGTATGACGCACTCTCCGCCGTTCCGTTTGCCAAGGGAAAGCCTTCCTTCATCATTGCCCATACCACCAAGTGCAAGGGCATCGATTATCTGGAAAACACCGTAGAGTCCCACTACAGATTCGTTCCCGACGAGAAACTCGAGGACGTAATTGCGAAATTGAGAGGTTAAGCGTATGAGAGCGGTATTTAATAAAACTTTACTGGAAATCGCCAAGAACGACCCCCGTATCCATATGGTGCTTGCCGATATCGGCTTCGGCGAGATCGAGCCCTTCCGCGACACCTTCCCCGACAGATACTATAACGTCGGCGTTGCCGAGCAGAACATGACCGGCGTTGCCTGCGGTATTGCCATGGAAGGCAACATCGCCATTACCTACAGCATTGCAAACTTCCCCACCCTGCGCTGCCTTGAGCAGATCCGCAACGATGTCTGCTATCATGACGCCAACGTCAAGATCGTCATCATCGGCGGCGGCGTATCCTACGGTGCGCTGGGTATGTCCCATCACTCGACCGAGGATATCGCCATCATGCGTGCTCTGCCCAACATCGTCGTTGAGGTTCCCTGCGACAACTACGAAGCAATTGCCGCAACGCACGCGATGATCGAGCATAACGGTCCCTTCTATTACCGCTGCGGCTACAAGGGTGAGAAGGATATCCACTCCGGCCCGATCGACTTCAAGATCGGCCGCGCAAATACCGTTCGCGAAGGCAGCGATATCACGCTGATGTTCTGCGGACCGATCGGCAGCGAAGTCGTAACTGCCGCCGATATGCTGGAGAAAGAGGGCATCAAGTGCCGCATCGTCAGTATGCACACCATCAAGCCGATCGACAAGGATGCCATTATTGATGCATCCAAGAATACCGGCGGTATCGTCACGATCGAAGAGCACAACATTATCGGCGGTCTCGGTGCCGCGGTTGCCGAGGTTGTCGCTGACGAGGGACTTCTCCCCGGTAAGTTCAAGAGACTGGCCTTCCCCGACGTCAACGTTGCCAAGATCGGCGGTCAGAACTGGATTCGCGATCAGTACGGCCTGCAGGCAAACGGCATTGCTGCCAGCGTCCGCGAGCTGCTCAAGAAATGAGGTAATCCGTTATGATGCTTAAGGATAAAAAAGTTGTAATCACCGGCGCAGCCGGCGGTATCGGTTACGTCGCGGCAAAGCGCTTCGCCGCGGAGGGTGCATACGTATTCGGTCTTGACGTCAATGCCGACGCCTGCGCAAAGGCAAAGGCAGAGATCGAAGCAATGGGCTATGCCTGCACCTATATTCAGTGCGACATCTCCTCTGAAGATTCGGTCAAGGCGGCGTTTGACGAGATTTCGGCCAAGGTTGATCATCTTGATGCGCTCTATAATAACGCATCCGTCTTCCTTGACGGAAGAGACGGCCCGCTCGGTGATATTGATTCCGCAATCTGGCACAAGGTAATCGGCATCAATCTCAACGGTATGTATTTCTGCACCAAGTACGCGCTTCCCCTGCTCAAGGTCAAGGGCGGATCGATCATCAACACCTCCTCCTCGGCCGGTGTGACCGGTATCCCCGAATGTGCCGCTTATACGGCCACCAAGGGTGCAACCATCACGCTGACCCGCTCGCTTGCGGTTGATTACGGTAAGTACAACATTCGTACCAACTGCATCTGCCCCGCTGCTATCCTGACCGATATGGTCAAGGCAAGCAACCTCAACAATCCTGCCTTCAACGAGCAGAAATTCCTCGACATGGTTACCCCGCTTCGCCGCTGGGGCAAGCCCGAGGATATTGCCGCGCTGGCATGCTTCCTCGCATCCGATGATGCAGCCTATCTCAACGGTGCAATCATCCGTGCAGACGGCGGCATCACCACAAATGGTGACGTTAACCGCTAACATTCAGTTATTAAAAAAACAAGCCGACGAGCATTTGTCTGCTATCCTTAGCGGAGAAATCCTATCGGCGTATAAGCGGAAGGCGTTTTGCCTTCCGCTTTTCGCTTTGCATTAGGCTGTTTGTGCGTGTAAAGCTTCGAGAAGTTCCTCTCTAAATGTCATCGTTATTAAATTTGTATTGTTGTGTGGTTGAAAAGTGAAGTAAATCGTAATTGGATTTCCTACGGTGCGGGAGTATTTCTCCGTTTTCTCAAAGACCTCAATCCTACGAATGAATACTCGGAGCAATTCGGGCGTAAGCGTCTTCATCTCAACATACGCCTTGGCTTGTTCGATAAACTCTCGGATGCACACTTCTCGCATATCCATTTCTTCAATTTTTGTGGTGATGGACTCAAGCTCTTGTTTGAGTTCTGATTGCTCGATTTCATAGTCCGCCGCCATGGCATCGTAGCGTTCCACGGAAATTCTTCCACATACTCTGTCCTCGTATAAGCAACGAATGATATTGTCGAGTTCTTTGATTCGGCTTTCGATCCGTTGTTTTTCTTTTTCCGCCGTTGCATAGAATTGCTTTGCCTCGGCTTCTCCGTTCTCGGTTGCCATCTCATAAAACTCTTGCGGATTGGCTCTTGCAAACGCCGTCATCTGTTTAAGCTTATAGAGAATGATTTTTTCAAGAACTTGTTCTCGGATATAGTGTGCTGTGCAATGCTGACCGCCTTTCGTCTGATAACCACCGCATTGGAAGAAGTTACTTTCGGGTTTAATTCCTTTTCCTCTGTGGAGATAGAGCTTTTGACCGCATTCACCGCAGAAGAGGTAACCAGCATATTTGTCCATCTCGCCTTGTTGATCGGGGCGTTTACGACCTGCGAAATGCCGTTGAACTGTGTCAAACAGTTTTCGACTAACGATGGCTTCGTGCGTATCGTAGAAGGTCAGTACCTTATCGGGGCTATTCTTCAAGCGTTTTTTGAGCTTATTGGATTTTGAGTAGGTTTGAAAGTTGACCGTATCACCGCAGTATACGGGATTGCCGAGGATATCTCG
>JAZODX010000144.1:0-6997 GCA_045597265.1 Eubacteriales bacterium
GTGTTGTATTCGAAGGTGGTGACGGTGCGGTTGAGGGGGGCGGGGAGCTTTTGCGCCGTGGGGGGAGTATACTGACGCATCAGGCTGAGCTTGATCCGTGTGGGCGACACCGTTTCGGCAAGACGGGTGAGCGCCGTTTCCGAATCGCGTCTGTGTCCGGGAAGCACGAGATGGCGGACGATGACGCCGCGCAGGATCGTCCCGTCCCCGGCGAAGCGAGGCTCGCTGCTTTGCTCCACCATTTCAGCAATTGCGGCAAGCGCAACGTCGGGATAATCGGCGGGCGCGCCGCAAGAGCGTGCGGCTTCCGGCGTGCCGTATTTGAGGTCGGGCAGCCATACGTCAACGTAGGGCGCAATCGCGCGGATTGTTTCCACCGATTCATAGCCGCCGCAGTTGTAGAGAACGGGAATCTTCAGCCGCGTGCGTATTTGAGCAATCGCGGGGATTACGGTCGGCAGATAATGGGTTGCCGTGACCAGATTAACGTTGTGTGCGCCCTGCGCTGCGAGATCGAGCATGATTCCGGCAAGCGTATCGGCGTCCACCGCCCGACCCGAATCGCCGTTTCGACTGATGGCGTGATTTTGGCAGAAGGGACAGCGGAGGGTGCAGCCGCAGAAGAAAATCGTGCCCGATCCGCGCACGCCGCTGATGGGGGGCTCTTCGCCGAAATGCAGGCCGGCACGCGCTACGTGTGCAACGTTACCACTGCCGCAAAACCCGCGTTCCCCATGCGTACGGTCAACGCCGCAGCCCCGGGGACAGAGGTGACAGGAGTCATAAGTTAGCCTTGACAAACTATCTTTTTCACACATCAGCGTTCAACCTCAAGTCCATCGTAGGCAACGGCACCATCTGACGGCGCCATCCGACGGATGACCTCATTGCGCAGCTTCCGCAAGGGCCGATCTGCCGCCTTCTTTTTAAGAAAAAACAGTCTCATCAATCCTTTTCCTTCCCTTCCGCCAATTCCGGCGCATCTCTGCCCACATTATAGCATACCCTCACGGAATTTACAAGAGCAGCCGTGCAATTTCGCTCGACCGAGACGCCGCCCCTGCGGCAGAAATACACCGTACCTGAACAGCTTCCGCGCAGCGAGGGGCGCACACGCATAAACGAAAGCCTCCCACACACCGAATTGCCCCAAAGTTTTCGCAGGGGATGGGGGTGTTTTTCGCGGAGCGAAAAAGGGGGAAGGGGACGCCTTTTTCAAAAGGCGTCCCCTTCCCCATCCGTTTCCTCGCTCAATGCGCGACGCTCTTGAGCTCGGCCAGCACCTCAACGAATTCGGCGAAGGGCGCCTTGTCGCGCAGCATCACGTAGAATTTCTCGATCATCGCAACGTCGGCGGGATCGGTAATCTCACAATATTTGGCCAGCGCAGCGGCAACACCCTCAGCGCGGGCATAGGACGAAATTTCAACGGCAGCCTCGTCAGCAGGCTCGTCGTAAAGCAGTCCTGCGGCAACGCCGATGGCAATATGCGCGGGAACACCGCCCTGCTTGCGCACCAGCTTGAAGGCACCGACCAGACGGTCGCCTGCGCTCAGCTTACGCTTCGGATCACGTCCGACGCGGGCGAGCGAGTCAACGAGCAGCTTGTTCTCGAAGCGAACCATCAAATCCTCAACGAACTGCATGGTATCGTCGAGCGACGCACCGTGCTCCTTGGCCAGTGCGCGAGCCGACTCAATCAGCGCGCGGGTCAGTACATACTTGATCTCGCCGTCGGTTGCGGCCTCGAAGATAAAGCCGTAGTTCTTCTGATATGCGTAGTAGGCCATCAGCGCGTGACCCATGTTGTGAATGAGCAGCTTGCGCTGAATGAAATATTCGAACGGAGAGAAGGCAACGAGGCCTGCAATCTCGGGCAGGGGGGCGCCGACGGGGCGGAAGCCCTCAAGGTCGCAGGGGAGCTCACTGTAGGGCTCAGCACAAACGGCGAGCGCGTTCTCGGCGAGAATCTCGGCAGGTGTGGGAGGAACGGTGCGGCCGACCGAAACGCAGACCAGACCGATGTTTGCTTCAAAATAATCCAGCGCCTCGGGGGCGAGATGCTTGAGAATCTCCCCGCGCAGGAAGCGGTTGGAGCCGATGAGGTTTTCGCAGATGAGGATATTCATCGGTGCGGCGCCGTTTGCCATGCGGCGCTCAATGGCGCGGGCAATCAGGGGGGCGACGAAGGGCAGAATATTGACGCCGAGCGCGGTTGCCATGATATCGGCACCGGCAATCGCGTCGATTACAGCATCGTTGTCGCGGCCATTGACGGCGTTGACGTTCTCAACCCATTCCACGACGTATTCGGTGCCGTGCGTGACGTAGATGGGGTACTTGTTTGCCGCGTTGAGGGCGTCAACCACGGCAGGATTGACATCGATAAAGGTGGTGTTGAAGCCGGACAGGAAGAAGCGCTGGCCGATAAAGCCGCGGCCGATATTGCCGGCACCGTACATGATAGCGTTCATATGTATGCCTCTTTTCGGTTAGATTGGGTGGCACGCACCCGGGGACAAGTATAGTATAACAAATTTTGGGCGATTTTGCAATAGGAGAGCCGGAAAAGGCGTCCTTACGGCTCTTTCTTTATTTGCGCAGGAGCACCGCGCCGAGCCTTGCGGCGAGAAAGAGCAGAAAGTTGAGGGCAACGCCGGCAATCAGTCCGAAGACGTGGCCGAACAGTGAGATCGTCAGCGTGCAGGGGATGGCCTGTGCGATGAAGATGAATACCGCAATGCCCGCCGAGCCGCCGACGGCGGCGATCAGCGCGCCGAGCACGGCCCAGACGGTGAAGGCGGCCAGATCCGCACGCCCAACCTCGGAAAAATATGCACGGACGGACGGTGTGCGCGGAAGCGTTTTGTCAAGCAGGGTCGAGACGAAGACGGCAAGCAGAAAGGGGATCACCGTCACGGCCGCCGCAAACAGATCGCCGCCAATTCCCTCCGGACGGGGAACGCCCATCGCCGACAACAGAGGGGAGAGCACGAAATAAGCGGCACAGGCGACAAGGTTAGTCAACGCAAACCATAGGAATCGGTTGAAATACGGATTGTCCTTCATCATCAGAAGAGTTCAATCAGTTCCTTTGGGGAGGCCGTGAAGTTGTGCACGCCGCCCTCGGGCAGAATGGCAACCATGTCCTCGATGCGGCAGCCGTATTTGCCTGCGAGATAAATACCCGGCTCAACGGTGACCACGTGACCGCGCTTCAGCACGGCGTCAGCGGGGACGGCCTTCGAGAGGCGGGGCGCTTCGTGTACGTACATACCGACGCCGTGACCGAGTCCGTGGCCGAATGCACCGGCATAGGCAGGAACCGACTCGATGATATCACGTGCGGCTGCGTCACAAGCGCGGCAGGATGCCCCCTCGGCAATCACCTCAAGCGCGGCCAGCTGGGCGCGCAGAACGGTATCGTAGAGTGCCTTCATTTCGGCGTCGGCACGGCCGAGCACGACGGTGCGGGTCATGTCGGAAACGTAGCCGTCAACCTTGGCGCCGTAGTCCATGGTGAGGAAGCCGCGCTCGAGCTTGACGGGACGGGGTACGCCGTGCGGGCGGGAGGAAGCCGTGCCCGAGACTGCAATGGTTGCAAAGCCGATATCCTCGGCTCCGTTTTTGCGCATGAAGAATTCCAGCTCAAGCGCAACGTCGATCTCGGTCATGTTGGGGGTGATGGTCTTGATGATGTGGTCGAAGGCTGCGTCGGCAATGGCCTGTGCGCGGCCGATGGTGGCCAGCTCCTCTGCATCCTTGAATTCGCGCAGACCGTTAATCAGCGAGCCGGCCGGAACAAACTCAGCGCCCGCCAGCTTATTTTTGATGCGTGCAAAATCGGCGCAGGAGAGCGTGTCATCCTCGTATGCGACGGTGCAGACGGCATCCTTGCGCGCCAGCTCCAGAACGCAGTCGAGCATGGTTCCCTCGGGCTTGATAATCGTAAACTCGTCAGCCGAAACTTCCGCCTTTGCCGCTTCAATGTAGCGGAAATCGGCCAGCAGATACGCGCCGCGGCGGGTCACGAAAACATAGCCGTCGGTGTAGTCGAAGCCGCTGATCCAGCGTTGGCTGACCGTCGAGGTCAGGAGAACGGCGTCGGTGGTCATGGCGGCGGTTAAACGGGAAAGATGGGACATGATAAAGCCTCCTGTTTGGTGGATTTGTTGTGGGAAAATGTTTTTGTATTAGCGCGTGCTAAATTTGTCAGAGGGAAGAGAGGTATTCAAGGGCGAGGAGATAGCTTTTGTGGCCGAAGCCGCAGATTTGTCCGACGCAGACGGGAGAAATTACCGAGGTGTGGCGGAATTCCTCGCGTGCGTGGATGTTGGACATATGCACCTCAACGACGGGAATCGGCTTGATGGCGGCGATTGCGTCGCGAATTGCGTAGGAATAATGGGTATAGGCACCTGCGTTGAGGATGATCCCCGTGTACTGACCGATGGCAGCGTGGAGGATGTCGATCAGCTCACCCTCGTGGTTAGTCTGCGCAAACTCTACGCTTGCACCGAGCACATCGGCGCGGGATGCGATTTCGGCGTTGATCTGATCGAGGGTCAGCGCACCGTAGTGTGCAGGCTCGCGGGTGCCGGTGAGATTGATGTTGGGGCCGTTTAACACGAGAAAGCGTTTTTCCATACGGAAATCTCCTTGATTTTATTTACATTATTATATAAGCGTTTATCGGTCGGAAAAAGCCCGTACCATTTCCTGCATGGCGGCGGCGTCCTCGGCCATGGTGCCGGCCGATTCGCAGATGACGCGAGGCGCGAGTCCGTCCCGTGCAATGACCTCGGCCAGGGGCGCGAAGTCGGGGCCGAAGACCTCGTCGGTGAAGGTAAGGTGCTTTTTCTCGCCGGCGGCGGTGTATTCGATTTTGGAAAAATGACAGTGAAGCGTGCGCGCAATTTCGTCGCCTGCCGATGCGGCAATTTCGTCAAATACGGCGCGGTAGTCGTCTGGCGTGAAGAAGCGGCCCTGCGCACGGGCGTTGAGATGGCCGAAATCCACCACGGGGACGAGCCGCGGGCTGATGCGGCAGAGCGTGAGCACCTCGTCGAGCGTGCCGAGCTGGTTCAGCTTTCCCATCGTCTCAAGCCCGATGCGGATCGATCCAAAACGGTCGGCCACGGCGTCGAGGGTTTTTTCAAGCGTGTCGGCGGCGAGCACCATTGCCTCCGCACGGCTGATTTTGGCCGCACTTCCGGTGTGCACGACGATGGTGTCGGCGCCAAGCGCCTCGGCGGCCTCCAGCGAGCGGGTGATGTAATCAATGCTCTTCAGCCGCTTCTCGGGGTCAACGCCCGAGAGCGAAATATAATAAGGTGCGTGCAGAGACATGGCAATGCCGTGCTCGCGTGCCTTTGCACCGATTTTGCGCAGAGCTTCAATCGATGCGGTCAGACCGTTCCCTGCCTGATATTCGTATGCGCCCAGCCCGCGTGCCGCGAGCCACCCGGGCGCCTGCAGCGTGGATTTGTATCCCTCGGCGTAGAAGGATTCGGAGTTTCCGCCGGGGCCGAAAAGCGGAGTAATCATAGGGAGCTCCTTTCGGTCAGATTTTGGTATAATCGCCGTGCTTTTTGCGCCATGCAGCAAGAATCGGCCGCTCCATTGCGCGCTTGATCCGCCAGAAGAGGGTCCTTTTGTCCCGGATGGGCGGAACGAGAATTGCCTTCATGCCGCAGAAGCGGGCGCAGGCAACGTCGGTGAAAATCTGGTCACCGAGCGCGGCGGCGTGGTGCGGATCGGCGCCAAGTGCGGCGAGCGCGCGGCGTGCGGTTGCGGGAAGCGGTTTGTGCGCGTCGGGATAGATCGGGAGGCCGAGCGGCGCGTTGAAGCGCTCCACGCGATCGGCGTGATTGTTTGAAATCAGCGCCGCGCGAATGCCGGCTTCCTTCAGTGCTGCAAACCACGCAAGCGTATGCTCGCCCGGATCGGGCTCCTCGTAGGGGGCGAGGGTGTTGTCGATATCAATCAGAAGCGCGTCAATGCCGCACGCCAGCAGATAGGCGGGCGTGATATCGGTGAAGCGCGCAAAGTATGCATCGGGCTGTAACTGCAAAGGCAGCTCCTTTCCGTCCGCGCAGCCGACGGGGGCTGACGGCTGAATTTTCTGTACATTATATTATAGCACACGGCGACGGAAATAACAAGACTTTTTTGCGGCGGCTTCCCTGCCCCTGTCGGTGTGCGCGGAAAGGTTTTTTAAAAAAAACAAAAAAAGCCCTTGACAAAGGGGATGATTTGTGCTATCATAGATAAGCGGTTTTGAAAATACCATGCGGGTGTAGTTCAATGGTAGAATTCCAGCCTTCCAAGCTGGCCGCGTGGGTTCGATTCCCATCACCCGCTCCACCGCCTTTGTGCGGGGACGTGACTCGGGAGTCGAGTTCGCCCAAATGTGCCTTTAGCTCAGTTGGATAGAGCAACTGCCTTCTAAGCAGTAGGTCGCGGGTTCGAATCCCTCAAGGCACGCCATATGGTGGGTATAGCTCAGTTGGTTAGAGCGTCAGGTTGTGGCCCTGAAGGCCGTCGGTTCGAACCCGATTACTCACCCCATTGTCCGGCAGACAGGAGTCTGCCGGATTTTTGTTTTATTCAAATGCAATTTTGGACAGGCGTCCCGGCGGCCCACGCTTGCTGATTGAAGCGTCGCTCGCTGCGTGTAAATACGGGGAGGATCTTCCCTCTTTGTGCCAATCCCTTGTGAGAAGGGTTTCCCTTCCCGAAAAATAAAGGAAAATACAAGCAAAAAAAATTCAAAAACCCTTGACAAAAGGGAGAGAATGTAGTATACTGTAAAGGCTCTCGCCGAAGTCGGATCGTAGCCATGTCGTTCTGTGAGCCAAGGAGTTGTGTTCTTCTCTTGTCTTCCTAAGACCGCTTGGCCTCCGACTTCGAAAAATAAAGGAAAATACAAGCAAAAAAAATTCAAAAACCCTTGACAAAAGGGAGAGAATGTAGTATACTGTAAAGGCTCTCGCCG
>JAZODX010000145.1:0-4669 GCA_045597265.1 Eubacteriales bacterium
CTCGCAGAATCGTTCACTCCCGCTGCACTCCTTCCGTCTCGCTTTGCGAGCCACCTCCGAGATTGCTTGCAATCTCGTGGCGCTTGCGCCCATCTTCGCTGGGGAAGGCTAATTGTGCGCTCCGTTCGCGTTGTCAACAAAGGTATACCTTTGTTGACATATCAGTTCTCTCCGCCGATGGCAGATTTTTTACCGCGTCCGAGTTCACCTCGGTGCCTTTTGTCGAATATGCTTATGGTAAGCGCGTTCGCGCTAATTCCGACAAAGGAGTGCAAAGGATGCAAAGACTGTGTGATCTCCGCCCCGGAGAGCGGGCGGTTGTATATAAGCTTTCGGCGGAAGGAGGGATCAGGCGGCGGCTGCTGGATATCGGGCTTACCCCCTGTACGGCGGTGCGCTGTGTGGGGAGGAGTCCCTGCGGCGATCCGTCGGCCTATCTGATTCGCGGCGCGGTGGTCGCCATTCGCGCCGAGGATGGACGGAGCGTTTGGGTGACGGAGGTGGGGCAGCAATGAGCGGCCGCGTAATTGCGCTGGCAGGCAATCCAAACGTTGGAAAATCAACCGTGTTCAACGGGCTGACGGGTCTCCGCCAGCATACGGGAAATTGGCCGGGAAAGACGGTTTCGGTTGCATCCGGTCGGGCAGGAGACTATATTCTCGTCGATATTCCCGGTACCTATTCGTTGCTCGCGCATTCGGCGGAGGAAGAGGTCGCGCGTGATTTTCTTTGCTTTGGAGATGCTGAGGGGGTGGTGATCGTCTGTGATGCGACTTGCCTTGAGCGCAATCTCAATCTCGTTTTGCAGACGGTTGAGATTGCGCCTGCACGTCCGACCGTCGTTTGCGTCAATCTCATGGATGAAGCCAAGCGAAAGGGAATCGCGATTGATCTTGACGCCCTTTCGGATGCGCTCGGTCTGCCCGTCGTCGGCGTCACGGCACGCAGGCGGCGTGAGCTATCCCGCCTGTCCGCGGCGCTGGACGCCTGCTTTTCTGCCGACGCGGCGGCGTGCGCACCGACCGCCGTGCGTTATTCCGAGCCAATCGAGTCGGCGGTGGCCATACTTCTGCCTGCCGTTGAGGCTTATCTTGCCGCACACGCGCATACTGCGCAGGCGCCCTGCGCACGCTGGCTTGCCCTACGTCTGCTCGGCGAGGACGATTCGCTCACCGATACGGTTAGGCAGAGGCCGGAGGCGGAGTTTCTTGCCGATGAAGCGATTGCCGACGCGCGTCAGCGCGCGTGGAATACGCTTGCGGCGGCAGGGCTTGACCGGGCGGCGTTGACCGACCGGATCGTGTCTGCTATCGTTACGCAAGCCGAGGAGATCGCCGCGTGTGCGGTCCGAAGCGGCGAGGGATACGCACCGCTTGACCGTCGGATCGATCGGATTCTGACCGGGCGGGTGACCGCCTTCCCGCTGATGCTTCTTCTGCTTGCCTTTATCTTTTGGCTGACCATAGAAGGGGCGAATTATCCGTCGGCGTGGCTGAGTGCATTCTTCGGTCGGGCAGAGATATGGCTCAGCGGTCTTTTCGTGCGGCTGGGTGCTCCCGATTGGCTGCACGGTATTCTGATAGTCGGCGCGTGGCGGACGCTTGGCTGGGTCATCTCGGTGATGCTTCCGCCGATGGCAATCTTTTTCCCACTCTTCACTTTGCTCGAGGATGCGGGTTACCTTCCCCGCATTGCGTACAATCTTGACCGTCCCTTCCGTGCTTGCCGTGCCTGCGGCAAGCAGGCACTTTGTATGTGCATGGGGTTCGGATGCAATGCAGTCGGTGTGGTGGGATGTCGGATCATCGATTCCCCGCGCGAGCGTCTGCTTGCCGTGCTGACCAACAGCTTTGTTCCATGCAATGGGCGTTTCCCGACGCTGATTGCGCTTCTCGGCATTTTCTTCGTGGGAACGGCGGGCGGATTTGTGACGTCGGTCGGGTCGGCGTTTCTCCTCACGGGGTTGATCCTCCTCAGCATCCTTGTCACCTTTGGCATGACCCGTCTGCTCTCCGCAACCCTTTTGCGGGGAATGCCGTCTTCCTTTACCCTCGAGCTTCCCCCATACCGTCCGCCTCAGCTTGGTCGGGTGATTCTCCGCTCGGTGCTTGACCGCACACTGTTCGTGCTTGGCCGTGCAGCGGCGGTCGCGGCCCCCGCGGGGGTTCTCATCTGGTGCATGGCGAATGTAACGGCAGGGGGAGAAACCCTGCTTGCCCATGCGGCGGGTGTACTTGACCCGATCGGACACCTTCTCGGCATGGACGGCATGATTTTGCTTGCTTTTCTTCTCGGATTTCCTGCCAACGAAATTGTCATGCCGATCATTTTGATGGGGTATCTTGCGGAAGGGGGACTCATGGAGCTTGGCAGTCTCTCCGCGCTCGGCGAAGTGCTGACTGCAAACGGATGGACCGCCGCAACCGCAGTCTGCGTTATGCTCTTCTCCCTCTTTCATTGGCCCTGCTCAACCACGCTCCTGACCATTCGCCGCGAAACAGGATCATGGAAATGGACTCTGCTCGCCGCCGCCCTACCGACCGCCGTCGGTGCGGGACTGTGTATGCTGGTTAATCTGATTATATGAAAGCAATTTTCTGTATGGGTGATTTACCGATTATCCGTTTTTGGGGAAAAAGTTCCTTGCTGCTGGCGAACAATTGAAAAAAGCCTCCTTTGCTTGCGCCACGTAAACATCGCGCAAACAAAGGAGGCTCCTTTTATTGTAAGTTTGTATTTGATTCAGCCAAATCACTGACAATCAGAGAAATATGGCTGATTTGTTCATTGGACAAACCGGATACATCCATATAGTTTTTTTCTTCTCTGCCCAAAATATAATCTGTGGAAACCCTGAAAAAATCGGAAAGTCTAATCAGCATTTCAATCGATGGCATCACATTATCGTTTTCCCAGTTGGAAACACACTGCTTGGATACACCAATAATTTTGGCAAATTCCACCTGATTAAGCCCTCTTTCCATACGGAGCTTTTTTATATTTTCGTTTAGCGAATTCATGGCCATTCCTTTCCTGTAGTCAATTTTAACAATACTATTATATAACTCAACATTGACAAATATAAAATACTATGGTATACTAATAATTGACTCCTGTTCTCGTATTTAGAAATAGCTTTTGTATATGGGGGGCAGAGCATGAAGCACAAAAAAATGATTTCTTTTATGGCCGGGATGATTCTGCTTGTCACCGTTTTGATATTTTGGGAAGCGCGCAATCCGAATTATGGTGATATATACAGAAATATCGTGCGCGACGGATATAACGAAACGGCAGAGGTGTGGCTGGCAGCATTTGTTGGTGAAATCGTATCCGATGAAAGTGCCTATACAGTAGCACAAGCGAACGGATATAGGGGAACGTTTGAGGAATGGTCAAAGGAAATTACCGGTATATCATCAACTGATGCCTCCGTAAAAATGTATGACTTGGCCTGTGCAAATGGGTTTGATGGCAGTCTTTCGCAATGGCTTGACAGTTTGGTCGATAATCCGTCTTTGTTGGGAAGATCAAATAAAAAAGAAAATAAAACCGAATACGAAATTGCTTGTGAATTTGGCTATATAGGTAGCTATACGCAGTGGCTTGTTTCGTTGGTTGAGCAAAATGGAGGCTAAACATGAAAAACATGAAGAAATTAGTGGCTTTATTACTTAGTGCTGCGCTGTTTTTGTCGGCCTGTCCTGCCGTATTAGCAGCCGAAACGGCTTTTGTGGATATTCAGCCGTCAGATTGGTATTACGGGGATGTCTTAAAGGTCGAAAACGCCGGCATTATGCAGGGAACCGATCGTACGCATTTCTCACCGAGCGGCTTATTCACAAGGGCGATGATGGTTACGGTCTTGTGGCGTTTGGAAAACTCGCCGATTGGATATACTTGTAATTTTGAAGATGTTGCAAAAGATGTTTGGTATTATAGTGCCGTTGCCTGGGCAAAAGCCAATGGAATTACCGGTGGTGTCAGCGAGAGTCTGTTTGCCCCCGAAAAAACATTGAGCAGAGAGGAACTGGTCACCTTCCTTTATCGGTATGCTTTGCGCAAATATGATTGCAGCTATTCTTCCGATGCGTTATCCGCATTTCTCGATTCGGGAGATATTGCTGCATACGCAAGGGATGCTGTTGCATGGGCAATTGAGGAGGAGCTTCTCCGCTGCGAAGGTAAGAAAATCAATCCGAAGGGCAATGCCTTCCGTGCGGATATTGCGGCAGGAATTGTTTATTTCTTGGATGACGAAAAAAACAAATCTGCTTATGAAATAGCCGTAGAAAATGGGTTTAACGGAACCGAAGCCGAATGGCTTGCGTCTCTTAAAGGAGCCGACGGCGTAGATGGTATGGATGGAGCGGATGGTGCGGATGGCGCAGATGGAGCCGACGGCAAGTCTGCCTATGAAATCGCAGTAGCCGGCGGCTATGTAGGAACCGAGGCCGAATGGATCGCTTCCCTCAAGGGAGCCGACGGCAAGGATGGCGTCAACGGCAAAGACGGTGCTAACGGTAAAGACGGTGCTAACGGTAAAGATGGAGCCGACGGCAAGTCTGCCTATGAAATCGCAGTAGCCGGCGGCTATGTAGGAACCGAGGCCGAATGGATCGCTTCCCTCAAGGGAGCCGACGGCAAGGATGGCGTCAACGGCAAAGAC
>JAZODX010000146.1:0-5796 GCA_045597265.1 Eubacteriales bacterium
ACTTATCAATATAGTCAAAGCGCACCATGTCCTTGTGCTTCTCTGTGGCATTCTTTTCCTTTGCGCGGCGGCGAATCTCGGGATAGAGATCATTGCCGTCACGGTCACGGATATCGAGCAGCCAGCCCATATGGTTGATGCCCGCAATCGTCTCAATCCGTCCCTCAATCTTGTCCTCCATCTCCAATTTCTTCAGGAGGTGGGGAGCACAGACCTGAACACTGTGGCAGAGACCGATGGTTTTCACCTTCGTATAGCGGAGCATATATCCGGTCAGCATACCCATGGGATTGGTATAGTTGAGGAACCACGCGTTGGGGCATACCTCCTCCATGTCCTCGGCAAACTCGCGCAGGATCTTGATGGTACGAAGTGCACGGAAAATACCGCCGATACCGAGGGTATCACCGATGGTCTGACGAAGGCCGTATTTTTTCGGAATCTCAAAGTCAATCACCGTGCAGGGCTCATAGCCGCCGACCTGAATGGCATTGACCACGAAATCCGCATCGCGCAGTGCATCCTTGCGGTTGGGAATATCGTGATACTTTTTGATGGTCGCACGACCCTCATTGATGTTTTCATTGAGCTTGGTAATGAGCAGGTAGGATTCCTCGAGTCTGTCCGCATCGATGTCGTACAGCGCGATCTCTGCATCCTGCATACTGGGAGAAAGCATACAGTCGCCCAGTACGTTTTTTGCAAACACCGTACTGCCCGCACCCATGAATGTAATTTTTACCATAGAACAAACCTCCTTGGCTTTTTTTCTATTTTATCAAATTTTTGGCCCCATTACCATTGCTTTTTGTCACAGAAACATGGTATAATGTAACCAATATGCATACATCCTCCCACAAACAAAAGGAGTTTTGTCGCTTTGAAATTCGGATTTCATGTTCCCATTCTCAATCGCCGCTTCGGCGAACTCAATCCTCTGCTTTGCGGACAAGAGAAATGCTGCTCCGGGCATACGGCTTACGGCAACCGAAACTATTATCTGATTCATTATGTAGAGAACGGTCGCGGCACTTTGATTTCCTCCCGCGGAGAATTCCGCGTGGGACGCGGACAAATCTTCATCATTTATCCGCATGAGAGTGCTATCTACCGCGCAGATACCAAAGAGCCATGGCATTATGTCTGGATCGGGTTTGACGGAAAGATGGCCGAGCGGCTTGATGCGCTCGATTCCCCGGTCTGGGATTTTCCCGCCACCGCCTTCTCGCTCATTAAATCACTCGCCGACCGCCCCGACACCCGCGAGGAAGTGGCCGCCGCGGCCCTCTATCTGATCTTTGCCGATCTCTTCTCGGGCAAGCTCTCCTCACGTCCACAATATGTCAAACAAACGATCGACATGATCAACACGCTCTATATGCAGACGCTCACCGTGGGCGGGATTGCCCAGTCGCTCGGTCTTGACCGCCGATATCTTGCCCGCCTCTTCAAGGCCGATACGGGCATGAGCGTACAGGAATATCTCATCAGCGTGCGCATGGAGCAGGCCAAGCGGCTTCTGCGCGACGGTATCCCGGTCAACCAAACCGCGAATCTGGTCGGCTATACTGACTGCTTCAATTTTTCCAAAATGTTCAAAAAGCAATATACCGTAAGCCCCAAGCATTATGCCATGACGGTACGGGAAAACGAAAAAAACGGTATTGATTCGGACAAAGAGACTTGAAAAAGCAGAAAAAAACGAGTATAATAAAAGGACTGTCAAAAGAAACGAGGGTAAACCCATGTATACAAAGGATATCGCAGAGCTCAGACGCCGCTTCCGCCCCGAGAAAAGCAGCATCGCCCGCGTTCGCGGCTGTTACGTCAGTAAGCAGAAGGAGATCATTGCCACCTTCAATCAATCACTTGGCCTGATGGACGAGGACGAAGCAGGTGAACTGCTCACCATTCTCAAAAAGGTGCTCTCGGGCACGCCGGATAAGAACCTGCACGACGTGGAATTTTCTACCGCACAGGTGCTGGAGAGCGAGGAGCATAAGCTCCTCACCACGCTGCGCACCTCCGATCTTGACGACGGCGATGCGGTTGAGACACTTTACGCAAAAATCATCGGCTCGCTCGAGCTGGAATCTGCCTATATGATTCTCCTCGCCGCCGACCGCTACGACATGGCATCATACGCCGCCGACGGCACGCGCGAGGAGGATTCGAGCAAAACCTTCTCTTACATCCTCTGTGCCGTCTGCCCCGTCAAGCAGACCAAGCCCGCCCTCGGTTACCTTGCCGAGGAAAAGCGCTTCTGCAACCTCGCCTCCGACTGGGTAATCGGCCAGCCCGAGCTTGGCTTCACCTTCCCCGCCTTCGAGCGCCGCGCCGCCAATATCTACTGCTCGCTCTACTACACGCGTGATGCCGCCGAGAACCACAGCGACTTCGTCACTGCCATCTTTGGCCACGAGCTGCCCCTGCCCGCCGCGGCCGTACAGAAGGAAAGCTTCTCCACGATTCTGGCCGAAACGGTTGCCGAGGAGTGCAGCTATTCGGTCGCGCAGACGGTACATGAGCAGATCAGCGCGCTGGCTGAGGTAAAGAAAACCACGCGCGAGGATGATGACATTGAGCCGCCCATGGTCTCCAAAAAGCTGGTTCGGTCTCTTCTTGAGGACTGCGGCATCGCCGAGGAGCGCCTCAACCGCTTTGAGGCGCGTTACGATGAAACCTTCGGCGCCAACGCCGAGCTTCCTCCCGTCAACCTCGTCGATCGCGGAAAATTCACCGTCAAATCCCCCGACGTCGTTATCCACGTCAATCCCGAAGCGAGCGATCTCGTGGAAACGAGAATCATCAACGGTGAGAAATACATCCTCATCCGTGCCGAGGCCGGTGTTGAGGTCAACGGTCTCCCCATCCGTATCACCGAATAATTCCGCCTTATTCGGGCGGCAAACGTATAACCTCGTCCGATCAGGCAAAAAATAACACGGCTTCTCTTCAGGAGAAGAACTATCAATCGCGTTTTCGCACCGACAGGTGCGCTCAGGCGCCATACATATTCTGCCCAAAGGAGAATTACCATGTCAGACGCCAAAACAGTCAGCGAATCCCGCACCGAACAGGTTCATATCCTGATGCCCGAGCATATCAACGGCAACCGCCGCCTCTTTGGCGGCCGGCTGGTGGAATGGATTGACGTCGTCGCCGCCGTAGCGGCACGCCGCCATGCGGGATGCGACGTTACCACCGTTGCCATCGACAACCTGCAGTTCCGCGCACCTGCCCACGTCAACGACACTATCCTTCTCGTCGGTCAGCTGACCTACGTTGGACACACCTCCATGGAGGTCCGGGTAGACACCTTCGTTGAAGCGCTGAACGGAGAGAAAACCATGATCAACCGTGCATACCTCGTCATGGTTGCACTGGACAGAAACGAACGGCCGACGCCCGTCCCGAGATTGATCTGCGAGAGTGACGGGGAGCGCGCCGAGTGGGAGAGCGGCGTTCGGCGAAACGCACTGCGCCGTGCGAGATTGACCGAGCAGTACTGACGCGGCAAAACGGCGCCGCGACTTGACATTTTCCGTGCGATTTGCTATACTATTCTCGAAATTATGCTGCAGTAAAGGAAAGATTACCATGAACGATATCAAAGACATCAATCTTGCCCCCTCCGGCCATGATAAAATCGAATGGGTACGCAGTTACATGCCCGTTCTCTCCCGCATTGAGGAGGAGTTTTCCCGTACCAAGCCCTTCGCAGGTATGAAAATCGCCATGTCCATTCATCTTGAGGCAAAGACCGCCTATCTTGCCAAGGTACTGCGGGTCGGCGGTGCCGATGTTGCCGTCACCGGCTGTAATCCCCTCTCCACGCAGGACGATGTCGCCGCTGCGCTCGCCGACGAGGGCTTTACCGTCAACGCCTACCGCGGCGTGACCGAGGCGCAATACCGCGAGCACCTCAAAGCGACTCTCTCCATTGTCCCCGATCTGATGATCGACGACGGCGGAGACCTCACCTCCCTACTCCACGGCGAATGCCGTGCATACGGCCGAAATCTGATCGGCGGCGCAGAGGAAACCACCACGGGCATCCACCGTCTCTTCGCCCGTCAGGCTGCCGCTCAGCTTGACTATACCATGATTGACGTCAACGACGCCGACTGCAAGCATCTCTTTGACAACCGCTACGGTACCGGCCAATCCACCCTCGACGGCATCATGAATACCACCAATCTCATTCTCGCCGGAAAAACGGTGGTCGTCGCCGGCTACGGCTGGTGCGGCAAGGGCATTGCCATGCGCGCCAAGGGAATGGGTGCGGTCGTTATCGTCACCGAAATCGATCCCGTCAAGGCCATCGAGGCTGTAATGGACGGCTTCAAGGTACTTACCATGGATGAGGCCGCTCCCTTAGGCGATCTCTTCATCACCGTCACGGGCTGCTGTGACGTCATTCGCGAGGAGCACCTCCGCGTCATGAAGGACGGCGTACTTCTGGCCAACAGCGGACATTTCGACGTGGAGATCGACAAGAAGGCCCTCGCCGCCATGGCAAGCGAAATCCGTGAGCGGAAGCCAAACATCACCGGCTACTACCTGCCCGACGGCCGTATTCTCAACCTGCTGGCCGAGGGACGCCTGGTCAATCTTGCTGCCGGTAACGGACATCCGGCCGAAATCATGGACATGAGCTTCGCCATCCAGGCCAAGAGCCTCGAATATCTTGCCAAAACCAAAGGCACGCTCGAGAAAAAGGTTTACGCCGTACCGCGAGAAATCGATTATGCAGTCGCCGCCATCAAGGCAGCCGCCCTCGGCGCCGGTATTGATGTGCTCAGCGAAGAACAGAAGGCATACCTTGAAAAATGCGAATAAGGCTGAATTTATACAGAAATACCATCCGCTCCGGCGGATGGTATTTTGCTTTCAAGCATTCGAACACCGCCGCACAGCTTTATCCTCCGAAGGATAGGATAGGCCCTTTCCGTCACGGCTTACGGCGTGACACCCGAGGTCGCTTGCAATCTCGCGGCGTTTGTGCCTACTCTCTTCCGAAGGGCGAGGCTTTTCCTGTGATGCGCTTACGTTTGGTGTGGAAATAAAAGCATACCTTTGTTTCCACGCTGAATTAGCCTTCCCCAGCGGGGAAGGTGGCTCGCGAAGCGAGACGGATGAGGAGAGCATCAGCTGTACTGTATGAGCGAATAACGCTTTGCACGAAAATGTAACAAAGGAAGAACATAAAAAATTGCATAGAGTGGTTATTTGGTACAAACTTTGCTCTCCTCATCCGCCCCTTCGGGGCACCTTCCCCGCTGGGGAAGGCTACTTATATGTCGCCTTCGCCTATGGCAACTAAGGTATACTTTGGCGTACCTGCGATAAAGCAGGTGCGCCTTTTATACGTTCCGTTTATATTTTCAACCAAAATTAAACAATGCCGTTATTGAATAACGCTGAATATGTGATATAATATAATCAGAACAGGCGCTTGTCACTTTGTACCTTGGAGGAAAATATGGAACTAAAAATTAGCGAAAATTTAAGAAATTTACGTAAAGAGCGCGGTAACACGCAAGACGATCTCGCGAATCATCTTGGTATTTCTGTGCAGGCAGTATCTAAATGGGAGCGTGGGGATGGGTTTCGTGGTATTACGGTTCTTCCGTATCTCGCATCCTATTACGAAGTAACGGTAGACGATATTTTGGGGTGTAATTCTATTAGAAAGCAAGGCGACATCGAATCATTTAAAGCTCAGGCACAAGTACTGATCAATAAAGGAAAACGCAGAGAAAGACTTGCGCTTTGCCGAGAAATGCAAAAGAA
>JAZODX010000147.1:0-4522 GCA_045597265.1 Eubacteriales bacterium
ATAACAAATCTGTAAAAATATTCTACTTTTTTCAAAATTATCTTGACTTTTTCGACCTGATATGGTAAAATACTTCCAGCATCTACTTATGTAATGCCAATTTTGGTAAAAAATAGGAGGAAAAACAAATGAAATCTACCGGTATTATCCGCCGCGTTGACCAGCTTGGTCGCATCGTACTTCCCGCTGAGCTTCGCAAAACCATGAACATTGACGACAAGGACGCACTGGAAATTTTTGTCGATGACGATCGCATTATCCTTTCCAAGTACGCACCTGCCTGCATTTTCTGCGATAACGTAGATAATATTGTTCATTTTAAGGGTAAGCGTATCTGCGCATCCTGCCTGGAAAAACTGAAGAACGAAATGTAATCGCGCAATACAATCTATGCAGATCAGTCGAAATGCAGAACCGAGTCGGGAAACCGATTGCGCGATTTGCAGCCGAGAGGGGCAGGTGCTCTTTGAGCACGCTGCCCCTCTCGGGCTGCGGATGGGGGATTCGATTTTGGGTGCACTTGCAGCAGCAGACCGAAGGATCCTTCCGATGCTTTCCGCAGAGCGGGATTTCCTTTGCCGTTCCCGCCGCGGTCGTGCCGTTTTGTTTGTGCGGGGTGTGTTTGGTATTGATGCACTCACCCTGCTCGTTCCCCTTGCATCCTCTGCGCGCACGACGGCACGTCTTGCCGCAGAAAGCGGTCTTGCCCTTTCTCCCGCGATGGAGAAGCTGCTCGATGCCCCGCTGAGGGAGGGAGATACGGCACCTGAGGAGGCGTGGCTTGCGCTTTCCCGTTTGCGTACCGTGGGAACGTATGTTCGGAATGCGGAACGCGACGGAGAGGGAAGGGCACGAATTTATGCCATGCTTGACCGTCTGGCAAGCCTGCCGCCCCTCTGCGCCCGACGGATCGTCCTCGATTTGCGGGGAGCTGATTTGCTTGAATCTGCTGCGTTTGATGAAAATTTCTGGGGTGCACTTGCCTTTTGCCTTGCTGCTTTTCTCTGTCGGGGAACGTCGCCGTCGCCCATACAGCTGACCCTTGCGGGAACGGCCGCAGAGCCGGTGCTTCTTTTGCGTGCAGATTCTCCCCTGCGTCTGCCTGCCGGTGGCTGCCGTCTGTCGGTGCTTGCCGGGCGTTTTCCCGAAGCCGCCGAGCTTTCCCTCGCCGCGGCATTTGCTCTGCGTCAGGGGATTGCGGTTGAGGCCTATGCCGACGGAGAAGGAAATCTTGGCTTCAGCTGTTATGCACGCCGCACCGACCCGTCTCTGCTCGGCTTGAAGCAGCCGATTGGCTTCAGCGGCGAAGAAGCAGAAGCAAAAGAAGCAGAATGGTGTCGTCTTCTCCTTGCTTTTGCGAGAGAAGAAAAATTATCCCGAGCAGAAGAAGCTCCTCTGCGCCAATCGCACCGAGCAGTCCCTCGCTGACCGACTTTTCGGGCGGCGGGGGGCTTTTTTTCTCGTCTGGGCCATCGGACGGCTTCGGAACGGTAAGTTCATCCATAGGGGGAGGGAGTGGTACGGGCAGGCCGTCGGCGCAATAGGTTCGCTCGTGCGGGAGGGACGGCGCCCCGGGATGCTTGCGGTCAAAGGCGACGCCGCTGTAATGCTCGGGGAGACGGATTCGGTCTGCTCGCCCCGACTGAGATCGGCTGTACATACGGTATCCTCCTTCTTCCATTATCGTCCAAGCTGATCACCCAGACGGCTGATGTTGACGATGTAATCGATCATTTGCCGCCGCCCGTCGCTCAGATAAGGCTTGAGCGCAAGCAAAAGCGCGGTGCGGTGGTCGGGGCGGCGCCCGCCCGGAGAGGACGGTGCATGGGGAGACGCACCAAGCGTAGAGAGAAGGGAGGGCAGGGCAGAGAGAAGCGCGGGGTTGGAAAGAAGACTGCCGAGCATTGCGTTGGACGGCAGGCTCACCGCCTCCGCCGTATCCTCTGCTTCCGTCTCCCTCTTCTCCTCCGCCGCCGGGGCGGTATTTCCTTGTTCCGGGACGGCATCCGGCGGATTGCCGCCGCTGAGTGCGGTCATAATGCCGCGCAGCTGAGCCATTTTTTCGGGGTCACGCATGACCTCGCCGAGCATGGTGCCGAGATCGGGCATTCCGTCATTGGCCATGCGCTCCGCCTCCGTTTTGCGCGGCCGTAATCTGTGCCGCAATACGGGCAAGCTCTGCGTCGGATGCAGAGGAGAGTGCGGTGCGCAGAGCGGAGAGGTCGGCATTGCCGAGCGGCAACGCCGAAGGGGGAAGTCCGGCCTCCCGTGCCAGCCGCTCGATCAGCCGGCGGAGCTGATCGTCGTCAAGGGTAAGCATTTGTCGGAGAGCTTTTCGGTCAAGCTGCATCATCAACCTTCCTTTCATCAAATCGTTTCACACACAGTATATGCACGGGCGGAAAAAGGGTGATTGGTCGGGAATTTTGTTCGTCAAGGATTGACAATCATTTTGGGGTGTGTTAAAATGGCATTACATTTCTCTGTTTGTAATAAACGGAAAGAAAGATGAGATAATGAAGATTCAGATTGTTGAGCAAGGCTGTTCTGCCCAGGCGGAAATTCTTGCTCGCTGTATTGCGGAACGGATTCCCGCCGAATTTACCGAAGGCGGCGTGAAGATTGCACTTTCGATTGATCCGCTGGTCGGTTCTCCCGAGAGTTATTTGATTCGTCCGACGGCAGAGGGCTGGCAGATTGTCGGTCACGACGAGGCGGGAGTTTATTACGGTGTCGGTAAGTTTTTGCATACGGCGAAGTGGAGTGAGCAGGATTTCGTTCCCGCGCCGCCCGACGGTGTTGTGACACCCGCCTGTGATTTCCGTGCCATTTACTATTCGCATCATTTCTTCAACTGGTATCAGATGGCACCGGTTGAGGAGCAGGAGCGTTATCTGGAGGATCTGCGCCTCTGGGGCTATAACGTCATCGTCTGCATTATTCCCGTCGTGAATCTTGAATCCTATGACGAGCCGATGTTTGCCAACGCGGTGCACGATCTGCGCACGGTATTCTCGCTCGGCAAAAGACTCGGCATGAAGACGGGCCTGATTTTCGGCAATCAGGGGCTCAAGACCGCCCCGCACGAATACGATGCCGAGATCAGCTTCGATCTCACCCTGCGCGGCAATTACGGCCGCAACCTCTGCCCCGCAAAGCCGGACGCGGTGGAGTACCTGCGCGGTGTGTGGCGCGGACCGCTTGAGCAGTTTACCGATATCGGCATTGATTACGTCATTTCGTGGCCCTACGACGAGGGCGGATGCGGCTGTGCGGACTGCCGTCCTTGGGGTGCGCGCGGCTACTGTGAGCTTTGCAAGCTCCATCGGGATGAAACGGTTAAGCTCTATCCCGACGCGAAATTTATCGTTGCAACCTGGGCCTTTGACGCCACGAAGGACGAAGGAGAATATCGCGGTCTGTACGAGCGCCTGACGACCGACATGGCGTGGGTTGATTACCTCATGGTGGATGCGCACGGCGAGTATCCGCGTTATCCGCTTGAGCATACGCCCATCAAGCCGATCATCAATTTCCCCGAGATCAGTATGTGGGGACTCGGCCCGTGGGGCGGCTTCGGTGCCAATCCGTTGCCCGAGCGCTTCCAGCGGATCTGGGACAGCTCCAAGCACATTCTCGGCGGCGGTATGCCTTATACCGAGGGGATCTACGAGGATATCTCCAAAATTCAGTGCATGGGCTATTATTGGGATCCCGAGCGGAATTGGCGGGATATTCTCGGGGAATACATCAATTACGAGTATTCGGCTGACGTGATCGACGAGGTGCTCGAGATGATGCTGCTCATCGAGCGCAATCACACGCTGATTGCCGAGTTCAAGGCCCCCGATGAAGCGGCGGCCGTTCGCGCGGCCGAGCTGGCCGATGCGGTAGACGCCCGTCTGCCCGAGCGTGCTCGGACGGCATGGAGATGGCGGATTCTCTACGTCCGCACACAGGTGGATAAGAAGCGCTATCTGCTCTACGCGCCGAAGTTTGATACCCATCCCCGATTCCCCGCCTGGTTCCAATATTATTCGGGTGATCTTCTCCTTGACGATCCCGAGGCGCAGGCACTCTTCCTTGAGCTGCAGAAGTGGTATCACTGCGTGCCGCATAACGGGGAGAACCACCACACGCTCCCGCCCGCAGGCGGAACCAAGCTTGACGTTGTCGTTTGATGGGAAAGCAATGTGCCTTTTGCCCGAAAAAAATGGATTTGCTGTAAAAAAAACGCACAATTTAACGAAAAAACTATTGCAATTCCCAAAATGGTGTGATAAAATATTCATATAAATGCACACGTTTTACCGTGGCAGATAGAAAGGACGTAAACTTATGGCAAGCAAGTTTGAAATTCGCGTTACCAAGAACGGCGGTTATCGCTTTGCACTGAAGGCCGGAAACGGTCAGGTTATCTCCACCAGCCAGGTTTATAAGACGGTTGCTACCTGTAAGAAGGGTATCGCCAGCGTTAAGGTAAACGCTCTGGCACATATCGAAGACCAGACGGCAGACGAGG
>JAZODX010000148.1:0-7082 GCA_045597265.1 Eubacteriales bacterium
ATGGTGCCTCCGGTCGGAATCGAACCAACGACACGGGGATTTTCAGTCCCCTGCTCTACCAACTGAGCTACAGAGGCAAAATGGCGACCCGAAGGGGACTCGAACCCCTGACCTCTAGCGTGACAGGCTAGCGTTCTAACCAACTGAACTACCGGGCCGAATGGTGGGAACAACAGGGCTCGAACCTGTGACCCTCTGCTTGTAAGGCAGATGCTCTCCCAACTGAGCTATGCTCCCATCGCTTGCTGCAAGAAGCATGGTTTCTCGCAACGTCCTATATTCTACCACATTTCTCCGCGCTTGTCAATAGGGTTTCTGCAAATTTCCAAAAAAATTTTCAGACGCCGAACGACAGGGCAAAAAGGGGAAGAACACGGCTATTATAGCAAAGTTCACGCCATTTGTCAAGAGCAATCTTTATCTTTTCCGAAAATCCGTTCGTCCTGCGCATTTATCTCTTTTGTTTTTATTGCGGCTTATGCATTCTGCCTAAATTCTTTTCCCTTTTTTCTATCTTTCGGGATATGACATTTACTTGACAATGGAATTATTTTTTGCTATACTAAAAGGTAGAATATTGCCTTATTCCGATCAGGATTGGAGGGAAATCTGTCTGTTCAGATCCGCAGTATTTACCATATTTATCATTTCAACGTAAATATTTCAATTTTCTGTCCCCAGCATACCTGCTGTGAACCGGACAGTCTGAAACGGAGATTTTAATTATGATGAAAAATACACGTACATACCGCATAATAGCGGCGCTTCTCTGCGCGCTGATGCTCCTCCCCGCAGTTGCCTGCGGAACCGAGGGAACGCAAACCGAAACCACGGCAGCGCCCACCAATACATCCGCCCCTGCCGGCGAAACCACCGCTTCTCCCGAGACGACCGCCCCCAGCCCTTATGACGAAAACGGTTTCCTGCTCGACACGCTGGATCCCACGCTGGATTTCAACGAAGAAACCGTCACGACCCTGTATTGGGAGGACCGCGAATGGGGCGGAATCGTTGACCTTGAATTTTTCGTTGAGGAAAAGAACGGTGAGAACGTTAACGACGCCCTCTACAAGCGCAACGAAACGGTTGAGGACCGTCTGAATATCAATTTTGAATGGATCGGCACGGCCGGAAGCGGATTCAACGGCGGCATCGAGAACTATCTCAGCATGGTGCGCAAGAGCAACGATGCCGGTGACCTCGCCTACGATATGCTCGGCGGATACGCCCTCTCGATCGGCGTCTGTGCACAGAACGGTCTTCTGATGGACCTCAACGAGGTTGAGCACATTGACTTTGAAAAGCCCTGGTGGCCCGAGAAGCTGACCGAGCAGGCCATCATTAAGGATAAGCTTTATTTCGCATCGGGCGATATTTCGCAGAGCCTGATCTACATGATGTACGTCTGCTACTTCAATAAGGGCTTGCTCGAGGATTATCAGCTCGAGTCCCCCTACGACCTGGTGCTCAACAACGAATGGACGCTTTCCAAGGTCTTTGAAATGGCTACCGGCGTCTATGAAGACATCAACGGTAACGGTGTCAAGGACCTCGGTGACCAGTACGGCTTCTATTGCAATCTCCTGCACGGTGACGCCTTCCTTTGGGGAAGCGGCACCAACGTCATCGTCAACAACGGCGAAGAAGGCCTTGCGCTCAACCCCGAGTACTCAAGCGAGCGCACCCAGAATATTCTCACCCAGGTCTGCACCTTCTTCTTTGACACCAATGACGGCTATATGCACCCGAAGTTTGGCTTTGAGCAGGTTCTGGAATTCGTCAGCGGCCACGCTCTCTTCTACTACGACCGTCTTTCCACCGCAACCAGACCCGATATTCGCGACAACGAAAATCTGGTCTACGGTATCGTTCCGATTCCGGTATATGACAAAATGCAGACTTCCTTCTCGACCTATCTCGGCGACCAGCTCGTCCTCTACGCCGTTCCGCTCAAGCAGGACGACACCGAGCTGTCGGGCGCTGTGATGGAATGCATGGCCTCCGAGGGTTACCGTCAGGTATCGCCCGAGCTCTTCGGCGTTGCCATGAAGGTGAAATACTCCAAGGACGAGGTTACCTCGCAGATGCTGGATATCGCCCGCGACTGCATCACCTTTGACCTTGGCCGTATCTTCCACACCTCGCTCGACGGTCTGCCGACCGTTACCTGGCAGAACGCGGTTGCTTACAACAACCCGAACTGGGCTTCTACGCTCAAGCGTAACAAGACGGTAATGAGCAGAAGAATCGATAACCTCAACAAGGCGTTTGAATAAACGCTGATAAACTAACGCAAAAAAGGATGTCGCGCCAACCGGTGCGACATCCTTTTTTTGCGCTGTTTCCATCTGCCCGTTGCCGGTCGGCATTCAATTTGTCTTGCATATTCCCCCGAAATGTGGTATACTAAAATGAATGCCGACATTTTCGGCCAAATTACGTTTTTCGAGGTCTAAACATGAATCAAACCGAAAACAAAATGGGCACAATGCCGGTGCTGCGCCTGCTCGTGACCATGGCTCTTCCGATGATTATCTCGATGCTGGTTCAGGCCATGTATAACATCGTGGACAGCATCTACGTTTCCCGCATCAGTGAAAATGCGCTAACCGCCGTTTCGCTTGCTTTTCCGATTCAAAATCTGATGATCGCCGTCGGCACCGGTACCGGCGTCGGTGTCGGTGCCCTGCTCTCCCGTGCACTGGGTGAGAAAAATCAGAAGGAAGCAAACCGCCTGGCCGAGCACGGCTTTTTCCTTGCCGCGCTGAGCTATCTCGTCTTTCTCCTGCTCGGCATCTTCGGATCCCGCGTGTTTTTCACGCTTCAAACCGACGTTGCCGAAATCATAGAGGGTGGTGAGCAGTATATGTTCATTTGCACCGTTTTTTCTTTCGGCCTTTTTTTCCAACTGACGCTGGAGAAGCTGATGCAGGCAACCGGCCGCACGATGCTGAGTATGTACACGCAGGGCATCGGTGCCGTCCTCAACATCATTCTCGACCCCATTTTTATCTTTACCCTGGATATGGGCGTTGCAGGCGCCGCCATCGCAACCGTTTCCGGTCAGATCATCGCCGCCTTTATCGGTCTGTGGATCAACGCCCGCTTCAACCGGGATATCAAAGTCAATCTACGCCGCTTCCGTCCTCGCCTCTCCACCGTCAAGCGAATTTATTCAATCGGCTTTCCTTCCATCATCATGGCGTCGATCGGATCGGTAATGACCTTCTGCATGAACAAAATTCTCATTGGCTTTACCGAAACCGCCGCAGCCGTTTTCGGCTCCTACTTCAAGCTTCAATCCTTCGTTTTTATGCCAATCTTCGGTGTCTCCAACAGCCTGATCTCCATCCTCAGTTATAACTACGGCGCACGTCGGCGCGACCGCATGATTGCCGTCATTCGTTACACCGCCTTTATCGCGCTTGGCTTTATGCTCTTCGGCGTTCTGCTCATGCAGCTGATCCCCGGTCCCCTTCTGCTTCTCTTTAATGCCAGCGAATTTATGCTGGAGATCGGTAAGCCGGCGCTCCGCATCATCTCTCTCTGCTTCCCCATTGCCGCCTTCGGTATCACCATATCCTCTGCCTTCCAGGCACTCGGGCACGGTGTTTTATCGATGATGTCCTCGATTATTCGCCAGCTTGTCGTTCTGATTCCCGCCGCATGGCTGCTTGCGCGGACCGGCGAAATCCGCGCCGTATGGTTTGCCTTTCCGATTGCGGAATTCGTCGCACTCATCGTGTGTACCTTCTTCTTCGTCCGTATCTACCGCAAGGTAATCAAGCCGCTCGATGACCCGCTCACCGAAGATTGCGCATAATCACACAAAATTATCACAAATCTATCACCTTCTTTCGCTATAATGGCACCAACGTTCACGGTTTATTCAAGAATTTGTGCTATAATTATTTAATATTAGATTTCCTTTATCATTCGGCACATGCTCCCGTGTGCCGATCCCCCATGCGGGCATCATGCCCCTGATTTATTTTGATTGAACATCAGAAAGGATTGCGCATATGATTAAAATCGACCATCTGATCAAGCGCTACGGCACGAATTACGCCGTCGATGACATCAGCTTTTCGATCGGTGAGGGCGAAATCGTCGGTTTTCTCGGTCCCAACGGTGCGGGAAAATCCACCACGATGAACATTCTTACCGGTTATCTGTCCGCCACCTCGGGCAAGGTTACGGTTGCGGGGATTGATATCCTCGAAAATCCGCTCGAGGCCAAAAAGGCAATCGGCTACCTACCCGAGCAGCCTCCGCTCTACCTCGACATGACGGTTGAAGAATACCTCAATTTCGGCTATGATCTCAAAAACTGCACGCTTAACCGAGAGAAGCATCTTGCTGAGATATGCGAGGTCGTCAAAATCGGTGACGTTCGCCGCCGTGTAATCCGCAATCTCTCGAAAGGCTACCGTCAGCGCGTCGGCATCGCACAGGCGCTGATCGGCAATCCCAAAATCATTATCTTTGACGAGCCCACCATTGGTCTCGACCCCAAGCAGATTATCGAAATCCGCAACCTGATCCGTAACCTCGGCCGTGACCATACTGTAATCCTTTCCACCCATATCCTGCAAGAGGTACAAGCCGTCTGTGACCGCATTATTATTATCAACAAGGGTAAGCTGGTTGCGGACGAAAAGACCGAGAACATCACCCGCGCCGTCCAGAATAACCGCCGCTTCAACGTCAAGATCGTCGGTCCTCAGCGCGAGGTGCTTGCCATGCTCAAGAGCAAGCCGGGTATCGTTTACGCCGAGGCACTCGCTGAGCGCGACGGCGACGCCTATACCTACATGATTGAGAGCGAGGTCGGACTTGATATCCGCAAAAACCTCTTCTACACGCTGGCCGAAAAGAACTGGCCGATGATCGGACTTGAAGCGCTCGGCATGAGCCTGGAGGACATCTTCATCACCATCGTCGACAGCACCGAGGAAAAGAAAAAACAAAAAACCCGTGGCCGCGTGACGGCAGAAAAATCGGTTGCGCAGTCAGTGATGAAGGCAACTGCAGAAAAGCAGGCTGCTGCGAAAAACAGCGACAGCGCCGAATAATCGGGAAGAAAGGAATTTATCGAAATGTTCGCCATTTATAAAAAAGAGATGCGGTCGTATTTCATCAATGCGATCGGTTACGTCTACATCGCGGTTTTCCTGGCGCTCTCCGCACTCGCCTGCTGCGGCACGACCCTGCATATGCAGAGCTATGACGTCCGCATCTATTTCATCCTCCTGCTCTGCTCCCTCGTCGTTCTGATTCCGCTTCTCACCATGAAGCTTTTCTCCGAGGAGAGAAAGCTCCGCACCGAGCAGCTGCTGCTGACCTCCCCCGTTACCATCACCGGTATGGTCATGGCAAAGTTCTTGGCCGCAATGACCATGTTCACCGGCACGGTGCTCATCTCCTGCATCAACTTCATCCCGCTCTACCGTCTCGCAGACGAGGCGCGTGCAGCCGATGAATACGCAGAGATCCTCTCCGCGCTCGGTCCGAACACGGCCATCATCACCGGAAACCTGATCGGCATTCTCCTCTGCGGCATGGCCTTCATCTCGGTCGGTCTCTTCGTTTCCGCCCTGACCGAAAACCAGCTTTCGGCCGCCGTCGGTACGATCGGCATCCTGCTCTTCATGGTGCTCATCGGCGTGCTCAACAATCTCGGTCTCATCAATAACTACGCCATTCGCTTCGTGCTGAGCTGGTTCTCGGTCGTTGACCGTTTCTCCAACTTCGGCTACGGCATCTTCGATTTTAACGCCCTTCTGTATTATATCTCCATTAGCGCCGTCTTTATTTTCCTTACCATCCGCGTTTACGAGAAGCGCCGGTGGAGCTGATTGAAAGGAGTGTGTAAAAGAATATGAACCGTTCATTCATGCATTCGCGCAAGTTCCGATACGGCAGCGTTTCGGTCGCGCTTACCGCCCTTTTCATCGCAGCAATCATCGTCATCAACGTCATCTTCACGGCACTCTCCGAGAAGTATCTGTGGTATATCGATATGACCAGCGAAGAGCTCTATACCGTCTCCGAGGCCACCTGGGCCGCACTTGAAGAGGTAGATGAAGAAGTCAAAATCATCTTCTGCTCCGACCCTGACGAGCTCAACGCAAATGAATATCTGCGTATCGTTCATCACACCGCAGAACAGTTTGCAGAGCGTATGCCCAACATCACGCTTGAATACATTGATATCATCACCAACCGCTCGGCCGTCCAGAAATATATGGTCGCAGGCTCAACGGTAAAGACCTACTCGGTTATTGTGGAGAGCGGAACCGAATTCCGCGTGCTCTCCTACCAGGCATTCTACACCTTCTCCGACTCCACCTCCACCGAGCCCTGGGCTTACAGCGGCGAGCGTAAGTTCGTCTCGACCATTCTCTCGGTAACTCAGGCGGAATCCCCCATTGCCTGCTTTACGCTCAACCACGGCGAAACCTTCAACTCTGACGACACCGAGATTCTGATTCAGATGGAGGATGCCGGCTATATCGTTCAGCCGATCGACCTTGCCCGAGAGGAAATCCCCGCCGACTGCCGACTGCTGGTCGTCTTTAACCCCAAGACCGACTTCCAGATCAAGGACGGCGTTTCGGACATTTCCGAGATCGAGAAAATTGACAAGTTCCTTGACGGCACCAACGCAATGCTCGTCTTCATGGAGCCTACCACCCCCAGTCTCCCCAATTTCGAGGAGTATCTTGAGGAATGGGGCGCAATCGTGAACCGCGAGCTGGTCAGGGATGCCGACAACTCGGTATCGACCGACGGCTATTCGGTTGTCGGCACCTACCCGACCGGCGAGACCCTGGGTGCAACCGTACATAAGACACTGCGTGAATCCAGACCCGTTCCGCCCAAGACCATCTTCAAGAACACCGCACACATCACGATCGCCGAGAACTACGCCTCCGACGGCTCCTACTTCTCCAACGGCGTTATCCGCGAAATTTCGAGCGTCTTCACCTCCTCCGCTACGGCCGAAGCCTATGCAGGCGGTGAGAAGGTTGCCTCTGCTACCGAAATTGACCCGTTCAATCTGATGACCATCACCAACG
>JAZODX010000149.1:0-3898 GCA_045597265.1 Eubacteriales bacterium
CGCCGTGATGGTCAGCTCACCCACCGTCGTATGGGTGCGCAGGGTGTTGTCCCATTCAAGCAGGTAGGCCGCGCCGCCCTGGATGGGGACGGTGCGCTCCATCATATCGTTGATCTGCTCCATGGGCAGTCGGTCAAGCTCGTTACGGAGCATGTCCTCGATCAGCTTCGCCAGGTGCTCGTCCTCGCGCCGTCTTGCCGTTACCTTCGGCTTCGGGATGGCCGAGGACACCTGCGACTCGATCAGCTCTGCCGCAATGTTGCGCACGTGGGGCGTCTCGCTGACGTGATCCCCCTTGACCAGTGCCTCCACGTCTGCCGCGCCGCGGTATACCGCCTCGCGCTCATCCATGGCCGCCACATATGGCGCATATGCCGTCTCGGCCGCGGCAAGCCTGTCCTGCCACAGCCGAAGCTTCTCACTCTGTTTCATGTATAACCTCCTGTATTTTTATAGGCTCCCCTGTGTAAGGGGAGCTGTCAGCCGAAGGCTGACTGAGGGGTTGTTTGCGCCGCGCGTGACAATCCCTCCGCCCCTTCGGGGCACCTCCCTTTACACAAGGGAGGCTTTTTTGTAAAGTTTTTGGGGAGTCCCGAGGGACTTTTTTCAAAAAGCCCCTCGGGCGGGGCGTGGGGCGGCGCCCCACAGTCACAGCTCACTGCCCGAGTAATGCTCTCTCGTCAGCGAATAGAGCCGCCATTCTCCTGCGCCGTCGAGAGCGATGCGGAAGTGATCGCTTCGGCGGGGAATGACGGGCAGGTAATAGGACCGCTTTTTTTCGGCTTTGAGCACCGCCGCCTCATGCCATATCCCGTCACTGTCGTACATCATCTTCACCGAGAGCGACGCACCCGCTTCCAGCTCGGCGCGAATCTGCAGCTTGGCCGTGCCCTTTTTGTTCGGGCTCTCCTCGGTGAAGTCTCCGAACTCTGCACGGCTGACGATCAGGCTCTCAGCCACCGCATCGGGCGGCACCGTCTCGGCGCCCGGCATCAGCCACAGCCCGCCGTCGGCCGTCAGCATCCACAGCCCCGCATGGTAGGCAAAGCCCACCGCCTCCGTCTCGTCCTCGCGGTGCCAAAGCCTGCGCTCGGTATCGTAGCAGAAGAGCGACCACGCACCGCCACCGTCCCGCATCGACACGTAATAGCGCCGCCCGTCCGATCCGCCGACGGCATCCGCATAGCGCACGTCGCCGAACGCCTCGGCCGCATTCTGCGGAATGCCGCCCGCATAGGCGGTGATCCCGACCCGCGAGAGATAAAAGAGGGTCTCACCTGCAACGGCGAGGCTGTCGCCGCTTCCCGCGTCAACCCCGAGGGATGCCGAGGACATCAGCTGAAAGTCGGACGGCTTGGCACCGTATACCTTGTAAATCTGATTCTCCTTGAAGAAGCAGGGATATCCCATATAGGAAATACACCCCGTGAAATCCCCCGCACTGCCGACCGCGACGGCGAAGCTGTCGGTTGCAATACCGTCAAAGACGTTCCAGTTAAAGGGATCGCCCAGCTTTGAGGCGTAGACAGTATCCCCGTCACAGCCCCAGAGGCGGTTTTCATTCTCGCAGATAAAGTGCAGATCGGGGATATCCCGGCTCACCGTCACGGCGCTCTCACTTCCCACCGTGAAGCTGTTTTCGTAGAAGGTCAGCGTCCGCTTGTCTGCCGATATCTCGCGGATAATGATGGTCTGATTGTTCTCGGGTGCGTTCACGCAGCCCGCTATCGTTACGGCGTCCCCCACGCGGAAGGGGAAGGCCGTGCCCGTCGTGACCAGCGCGCATCCCTTCGCCTCCTCCCCCGCATATGTACCGTCGGCAAAGCTGACCGCGCCGTACCAGGAGGCCGTGAGGGGCGCAAATTCGCCCGTCTCGCGGTTGTAGGCCATGCCGTCGGGCAGAATTACGATATACACGCCAAGCGACGCAAAGCGCTTTTTTGTGTCGCTCACATTGCCCACGCGCACGCCGTCGGCGTAAAAGCCGGTACCGTCTACCCAATAGAGCCCGTCGTGGGCATAGAGACCGTTGGGCTTGCTGAGTCTCCGCCACAGCCATCTTGCGCCGCGCGGAGAGAGGACGGGATAATCACGGGAAGAGAGATTCTCGGTATCCCACAGCGTGCCGTCTCCCGCGCCTGCTCTGTGGTCGTATCCGCCGAACTTGACCTGCGTCACCTTGCCGATCCCGTCGGCGTAGGGGACGGTCGGCAGTCGGTTCAGCATGGCGGCACCTCCTCGCCGATGAGAAGGATGCCCTCAAGGCGAAGCATCACCATGGGCGTGCTTGCCGCCCAGAGCGCAGGCTCGTCCGGAACGCGAATCGGCTCGATCTCGGTCTCCCCGGCAAGCAGCTCTGCACGACGTCGGACATATTCGGCTGCGTCTGCGTCGGTACGGAAGGCGATTCTCCCCTCCTCCCCGACCGCGCCGTATTCCTCGGCCAACTGCGTTTCGGCGAGCACGAAGCAGTCTCTCGCGTCCCCAAGGCTCTTCCACAGTCGGCAGAGTCCTCTCTGTGCAGCGGAGGAAAGCCCCACCGCACGCATCAGCGGAATCATTGCCTCGGAGGCGAAGATTACGCGCTGTATAGATAATTTCATATGTTACTCCTTTCTCAGCCAATGCCGAGCAACGTCTTGATCACGCCTGCGTTGCCGGAAATAAACGAAAGCATATTGCCGGTGTGCAGGACGTCGTAGTGCAGGCTCGAATTCATGCTGTCCCGCACCTGCGGATTTCCGATCAGGGTCAAGGTGTATCCGTTGTATGCCCCCACGATAAATCGGCCGAAGCCGTCATTGTACAGCCCGCCTGCAACCGCGTTTGCATATCCGGTCACGTTGCCGGTATAAAAGGTGATCGCCGCGTCATCAAGCTCCATGGCAGAGTATTGGTTCATCGAGGTGAACCGACAGCTGTCGATATCGACCGCCGAGATGGTGCCGGTCTTGATGTTCGCACCGTTGATGACCGTCGTACCGTTCCCGGCAAGCGCCTCGAAGGTAACGCGCCCGGCCATCTGAATGCCGAGATTGTTGATGGCAATCTCAGCCTGTCCCACCCGCGCGCTGATTCCGTTTGCCGTCTGCGTCAAGGTAGAGATATTCCCCTCCGCGTCACTCACGCGGGAGGAAAGTCCCTCTGCCGTCAGCGTCAGCTCGGCGAGTCCCCCCTCGGCACTCTCGATTCTGGCGTAGATGGGGTCGGAAATCATCTCGGCAATGCCGTCAAGCTCGGCCTCGTTGAAGTTGGCCGCGCCGAGATTGCCAAGCGTATAGCGCAGCTGCTCGAGCAGCATAAAGAGATAACTGCGCAGCTCGGCGTTGATCTCGCTCTGCGGCTTGCCCTCAAGTGAGGGAAAGCGGGAGTCGACCGAAAAGAAATTATTCGGCATCGGCGTGCTCACCGCCTATGTATTCGGTCACACGGATATTCTTCTCCCACTCCTTCTTCGCCGCGGTGAGGGCTTCCTCGATCCAGCGGATGAGCATATCGTCGGTGATAAACGTGCGGATGACGGGCGGCAGCTTGGGGTAGACCTTATCGATCACTGCCGCCAGCTTGAGCGCGCCGGTACCTCCGCCGTACTTCCGCTCCGCCTCGGTGACGAGTGCGTAGAGCATATGCATAATCATCGACTTATTGCCGCGGAATGCGTCATCGCCGGCGACCGTGATCATGATCAGGGCAAACGCCGCGAGCAGCAGAAGCCCCCAGTTTTCGGTAAGAAATGTGATTGCGTTCATGTATTCCTCCTTAACAACTTAAAAATAACGCAAAAAACTCAAAAAGAACTTAAAAATAACGCAAAGAACTCAAAAATAACGCAAAAAATCTTAATTAAATTTAAGTTACTCTTAATTTAACTTAAAGTAATTTAACATACTTTAGAAGA
>JAZODX010000150.1:0-18360 GCA_045597265.1 Eubacteriales bacterium
CTACGCTTGGGTGCTCGATATCCGAGAGCAGTGCATCCGAAAAAACGTGTCCTTTGAGTTCAGACAATGCGGAACGCATTTCATCAAGGACGGCAAGGAGTATAAATTGCAGACGAAGGATTTATGTAGTCAAGCAAGAAAAGCAGGAATTGATTTTAAGGCTTACAGATAAACAATTTTGTGGAGAAATGATATGAAACTCAAGAACGTTCTGATCGTTGTTAAAGATATAGAGAAATCGAGAAAATTCTATCACGACTTGTTTGATATAGACTTGGTGCTTGATAACGACGGCGACATGATCTTAACGGAAGGTCTTGTCCTTCAAGATGAGAAAATATGGAAATCGTTTTTAGATAGAGATATTGTTCCCAAGAGCAACTCTTGCGAATTGTATTTTGAGGAACAGGATATCGAATCCTTTGCCGAAAAATTAGAGAAACTATATCCCGACATTGAATACGTAAACAGCCTTATGACACACAGTTGGGGACAACGAGTGATCCGATTCTACGATTTGGACGGCAACCTGATCGAGGTAGGGACACCGATATGATCAACATATTCCAATAAGTCAAACCGTTAGATAAATAAGAATTTGTAGGTGAATTATATGATAACAAGAAAGGTTGTTGTACTGCCATACGATGTGGCATGGAAATCAGCTTTTGAAAAAATAAAGGGTGAGATTGAAGAAGCGATAGGCGATTTGATTCTTGGCATTGAACACGTCGGAAGCACCTCTGTCGAAGGAATGTCTGCCAAGCCTTGCATTGATATTGATGTGATTATTAAGGATTACTCGGCATTTGCTGCGGTGGTTGACGGTTTGATAGCAATCGGATATATCCACGAGGGCGATCTTGGTATTAAGGATAGAGAGGCATTTAAGTATTCGGGCAAAGAGCATCTGCAAACGCATCACTTGTATGTATGTCCGAAATACGCGGAAGAATTGCACCGTCACATTACGTTCAGAGATTTTCTCCGAAGCAATCCCGAAGCGGCAAAAAAGTATAGCTTGATAAAAGAAAAAGCCGCTGAATTATTCCCAAATGATATAGACGGATACATAGGGTATAAAACACCATGTATCGAAGAACTGTATAAAGAATGCGGTTTGAAATAGACAAATTCCGATTTGAAGGAGGCGGTTATGGCATCAAGTAAAGAGTATTTAGAATTTATATTATCGTGACGCCAATCACTGTTTAAATTATGATGGCGCTGGACTTTAATGTTTGACAAAAAACTATGTAAAATATTTTTTATCGTTGGCAGCCAAAAGGGCAAAAAAGATGTTTTTCTCAAACAGAACGTATACGCACAGCAAACTGCAGGAAAGGCTCCGCTTCAAAGTCGAAGCAGAGCCTTTTTGATATTCCGGAATATTACCGTCGTGTTATCGTTTTTTTACAAACAAAGCACGAATCGCATTGAGCACGGCAAGAATCATCACACCGACGTCCGCAAAAATGGCAATCCACATATTTGCCGCTCCCAGGGCAACAAGAACAAGGGAGAGGATTTTTACGGAGATGGCAAAGACGATGTTTTGATGCACGATGCCCAGGCATTTGCGGGAAATCTTGATCGCCGTGGCAAGTTTCAGCGGATCATCATCCATTAACACAATATCGGCGGCTTCAATGGCTGCATCCGAACCCATAGCGCCCATAGCGATACCAATATCTGCGCGGGAGAGTACGGGTGCATCGTTAATCCCGTCGCCGACGAATGCAAGCTTTACCTTTCTTGGCTTGGAAGAAAGAATTTCCTCCACTTTGGTGACCTTATCTTCCGGCAAGAGTTCGCTGTGAACGGTGTCAATGCCAAGCGAATCGGCGACCTGTTCCGCAGCGGCTTTTGTATCGCCTGTCAGCATAACGGTCTTTTGGATGCCTGCCTTCTTGAGCTCCACCATGGCTTGCGCAGAGGAGGGCTTGACTACGTCGGAAATCACAATGTGTCCGGCATACGCATAATCGATGGCGATATGAATAATCGTTCCTGCGTGATGACAGTCGGAATAAGGGATATCGATTCGGTTCATCAGTTTATCATTACCGACGGCAACCCAATGCCCGTCAACCCGGGCAATGACGCCGTTGCCGCTGATTTCTTCAACTGCACCGACCCTGCTTCTGTCAAGCGCTAAACCGTATGCGCGCTGTAAGCTCCGTGCAATCGGATGAGAGGAGGCGATTTCAGCCAGGGCAGCATATTCGATTAGCTTTTCTTCCGGAAGCGTATTGTGATGAATCGCGGTAACTTCAAACACGCCCCGGGTCAGTGTGCCTGTCTTATCAAACACGACGTAATCGGTTTGGGACAGCGCTTCCAAAAAATTCGAGCCCTTGACCAATATGCCTTCCTTACTTGCGCCGCCTATACCGGCAAAGAAGCTGAGGGGAACGCTGATAACAAGCGCACAGGGACAGCTTGCAACGAGGAAGGCAAGCGCCCTATATATCCACACGCTCCAATTTGCGGGACCGCTCAGAATCAGCACGCTGAAAAGCGGCGGAAGGATTGCCAATGCCAGTGCACTGCAGCAAACGGCAGGGGTGTATATTCTTGCAAAGCGGGAGATGAAGTCTTCCGACTTTGATTTGCGTGAAGTGGCATTTTCTACAAGGTCGAGAATTTTTGATACCGTTGATTCGCAGAATTCCTTCGTGGTGCGAATCCTTAAAACGCCGGTCATGTTGATACACCCGCTGATAACCTCATCGTTGATCTTCACGTCACGAGGCAGGCTTTCGCCTGTAAGCGCACTTGTGTTCAGAGAAGACTGACCTTCGAGAATAACACCGTCAATCGGAATTTTCTCGCCGGGTTGAACGGTGATTACCGTTCCGATTTCAACCTCGTCGGGATCTACCCGGACCAAATTGCCGTTTTCTTCAATATTCGCATAATCAGGGCGAATATCCATCAGTGCGCTGATGTTTCTGCGGCTTTTGCCGACAGCATAGCTTTGGAAGAGCTCGCCTATCTGATAGAAGAGCATAACGGCGATGGCTTCTACGTAATCGCCGCTATCCGCTACGCCGATGATCATCGCACCGATGGTGGCAACGGCCATGAGAAAGTTTTCATCAAATATCTGTCGGTTCAGAATCCCTTTCCCGGCTTTAAGGAGAATGTCGTGGCCGATGATAAGGTATGGAATCAAATACAGGAAAAATCGCGGCAGACCCTCTATCGGCAGAAAAGCCGGGCCAATCATCAACACCGCTGTGACGATGATTCTGGTGAGCGTCTTTTTTTGCTTTTTTGTCATAGCATATTCCTTTTACGGAAAATGGCATCCGCAGTCTGCGTCAACCGCGAGGTGGGATGTCGTATCCGCGCTGATGTAATTTATAAATAGATTTCGCAGTCGTCCTCAACCTTTTTGCAGTTTTTGCGCACTGCTTTCATAACCGACGCCACATCGGCACCGTCTTCAAATTCCACGATCATTTTCTGCGTCATAAAGTTTACCACAGCCTCTTTCACACCGGAAGTCTTTTTTGCTGCATCCTCCATTTTCAGTGCACAGTTGGCACAGTCAACTTCGATTTTATAGGTTTTTTTCATCATGCGCTGCTCCTTTTGTATTTCAATTAAATGCCTGTTTAATCGTTGCTTATAGTATATTGCACAATTAAAGAAATGTCAACGTGTTGGGACAAATGACTTCTTATCGGGACAATCTTTTGCCCGAATGGATTATTTTTCTCGTTCACATTGCCTTTTTTTAGCTCAAATGGTATAATATACAGGAAAATGGAGGTGGTTTTATGGATTTTCACCCGTTACCGCACGATCACGGACATCTTTCGGGAGAATTACGGCTTGAAATGCCGAAATCGGAGACCTTTGAAACGGTTTCCGAGCTTATGAAAATGATGAGCGACGGTAAACGCATACAGATATTCTGGCTGTTGTGTCATTGCGAGGAATGTGTTATCAATCTATCCGCATTGCTGGATGCGAGTAGTCCGGTTGTATCCCATCATTTGAAGCTTTTGAAAACGGCAGGGTTGATCACGAGTCGCCGCGAGGGAAAAGAGGTCTATTACACGGTAACCAAGACAAAAAGGGCGCAGGTGCTTCACGAGATGATAGAGCAGATCGTTGAGGTGGCATGCCCTGCGGAGGATACGTGTCCGGAAGTACATATACACGCGCAGGATTCCTCCGTCCAAACGGTAAACGATGTACACGAGCTTTTAATCAGCGACCTGACAAGGCGATACACGATAGAAGAGTTATCTTCTAAGTATCATATCAACCAAACCACGCTGAAAACAACCTTCAAAAGGGTTTTCGGACAGTCGATCGGCGGATATATGAAAGAATACCGGATCAAGCGGGCGAAGGAGCTTCTTTGCCACAGCGATGCTTCGGTGGCCGAAATTGCCCTTGCTGTCGGTTATGAGAACCAAAGCAAATTTACCGTTGCTTTTCGGAATATAACGGGGCTACTCCCACGTGACTATCGAAAAGCACATACGAAAGAATAGCCCCATTCTTTTGGCCCGGAAAATTGCTGATTTCAAGGTGTGTTCTTCTTTCTTTTAATCGGCCGTTCCGCAAATATAGAAAAGGCACATTTCAAAAATGAAATGTGCCTTTCGCGGAAATGCTCGGCTTTTCACAGCAAATCAGCCGATCTGCGTGATCACAAGATGCGCTGAAACAGGACACGTACCGCCTGCGAGAGGAGCAACGGTAAGCGCAGCCGCATTGCCGGCAGGATTTCGTACAGTCAGAATTGCGTTGGTCACCGTGGTTGTGACAATTGCCATACCTACGATCTGTGAAGCGCCGGTAGCCCTGCCGACCACGGTGTATGCCAGATCCTCGCCGTTCAAAGTCAGGATCAGCTGTCCCGCTTCATCCACACTTACCGCAAACAGAATCTGATAGGTTTCGATCTGTGCCAGATTAAATGCATCCGACCCGGTTCTGGATATATCCGATCCGCTACGCGGGCCGTCCTGCGGAAAGCTGACATCCGTTCCGGGTGCCACCGTAGCCGCATTATCGGGCGGCATCAGTGCATAAAAATCTGCAAAGATCAGCACTCCCCCTGCGGGCCCGGTTTTACCTACGGGCCCCTGCGGTCCTGCGGGCCCGGTTTCACCTACGGGCCCCCGAGGACCTTCAGGCCCCGGTGCTCCGGTGAAACCTCTTGGACCCATCGGGCCTTGCGGACCAACAGGACCTGCAGGCCCGGCAGGACCAACAGGACACTTTGAACAATCAAAGCCGCAGGGGCGTTCGACTGCGCAGGAATCTTTTTGACAGTCACAGTCACAGGCAGGCTTAGCATCGTTGCAATCATTCTGACGGCAATTCGTATTGCCGTTCTGGTGACGGTTATTGTTTCGATGATTGAAATTCCATAAACTCATTCTGTTTTCTCATTCCGATGAAATACACTATATGATATGTCTCTCCGGAAAGGGGTGACATAAAGATATGACTGTGATGTGAAGATCCAAATCTGATCCCAAAAGCAAAACCGCTTCTTTGGGCGATTTGGGGTTCGTTTTTCTCTCTTCTCACAAACCGTTCTTCCCGGATAAGATGTCAGCGATAAATTGAAGAGGGAAGGTGGTTTTTCTTTGCAAAACATTGATTATCATGGGAATATATGATATAATTTAGTATCGAAAATGTCCCTGATTGGACGGTGAGGGGTGCGGAATGACGCAGTATATCTCGTATATGACGCGGGTGGATGAGAATACCGGACGAATGGCTTTGCCGGAGGGCAAGCGGAAGATTTTTATCAGCTACAAGCACGCAGACGAAGCACTGCTATCTTTATGTCCAACGCTGGCTGCCCGGATTCTGGAGAAATTTGATGCAGCCGTTTGGTATGACCATCAGCTAACGGCCGGAGCTGCATATGACAGCGAAATTCGTTCGGCAATTCTGCAGGCCGACGCCTTTGTTCTGCTTTTGACACCGACGATTCTTGCGTCGAAGTACGTGTGGGAAACGGAGATCCCGCTGGCTGTTCGGCATCAGGTTGCTGTGATTCCCGTGATTGCGGGGCTGGCTGAGGCGGATGTGCCAAAGGTGGAGTCGCTGATCGGGCGGGTGCATATGCCGGTTTGGTTCTTTGGGCAAAGGACGGATATGCCCGCGTTCCCCAAGGATGCGTTCGAGCAATTTGTAAACGGCCTGAAAATCAGCCTGGCAAGCAAGGATCTTCTGCGGCAGGCAGAGCTGTTTTATGAACGGGGAAACCAGCATACGTCTTTGCGCTATTTGAACCCGGAACAGGTTTTTATGAAAGCGTACGGCGAGTTGTTCGGTTTGGATTCGGCGGCCGATAAAGAGGTTGGCCTGAAATTGATGGAATCAATCTTGTGGTATTCCTGCGGCGATGAGGAATTCGTTTCGTTTCAACGGCAGGTTGCGCTTGAGCTGATCAAGCATCTTTATCGGACGAATCAGCCGACTCCGTTTTTTGCTTATTTGAAATCCGCGCTTGACGAAAAGAACGAGTTGGTCTTGCCGCTGCTGTTTGATCTGTATCGCAATCAATGGCATCCCGAGCTTCTCTCTTGCGTGCCCGCGCTGTCGATGCACCTTTTGGAAAAGCTTTATCCGTATTGCTTCGGGGAGGAATGGGACGCGGAGAGGATGATGGCCGGGGCAGAGAAGCGGGAAATCAAATTCGTCCCCGCCCCCGCATCTGACCGACCGCATATAGGGGAGCTTTCTTTTGACGGCCATACCGCCTATTTCCAAAAAGCTGCGGATGAAACGGGAATGGTTAATCTGATTTTGGATTCCCGCTGTATCGAGACGTACGAGCTTACCGCATCGTGCGGAGACGTGAATTTCCTCTTTATGGCCTACGACGAACAGCGACGGGCGTTGATTACGCTTTGCGCAGAATTCGACCATTACGGACCGGAGACGATCACGCAGGGGAGAATATATTCCATTGATGGAGAGAAGGTTCTGGCGCAAGCGTTTTCTTCCGAATGGGTGAGAGGGATGCGTAAGCTGCCCTACAGTCCGTTTACCTTCCATATTCGGTAGAAGCCTGATCCGAAAGAAGTTCCGGTTACCTGACGTGGTCCCGGGCAAATATGCGGTCCGGCTTCGCAGAGCGGGGCCTTGTGTCCTGCCGCCGAAGTGCGCGAAATCGCACGAACGGCCGCCCTACGGAGAATTTGTGCGTGCACGGACCGTGGGAGCGCTTTGTCAAATTGCGAGTGAAAAATTCTGCGGTAAGTGAATGGACATATCAAAGGAACGAAAAAACAGCTTTTCTAAAAACGAGACACATTGAGAAAATGTGTCTCGTTTTCATAACGGCCAATACCTCGAATCCATATGGGAAGGTTTTGCTCTGCTATTGTGTCATATTACAAAGGATTTGTCAATATGTCCATGGCACTTCTCGTTCGGTTAATTTGCGGCAGCTTTTGTGAAAATTTGTCCGCCGCTCTTGCTATTTTGCCGCTTTTTTGGTATAATATAAAGAACCCTTTGTGTGGGAATTTGCTTTTGATCGGAGATGTGCTATGCCTGTATTTTCTTTTGCGTCGGCGATGCCGCCCGAGGCCGTTTCGGCAATAGCCGAGGTGAAGTCCATGCACGCTGTCGGACGGACGCCTGCGGCCTTCGTGCTGACCTTCGGCTGCCAGCAGAATGAGGCTGACAGCGAGAAGCTCAGCGGAATGGCGGCGGCAATGGGCTATCGGATCACCGACCGTGCCGATGCGGCAGACTTGATTCTTGTCAACACCTGTGCGATCCGCGAGCACGCCGAGAAAAAAGCACTGTCGATTATCGGCCAGTACAAGCATCTCAAGGTGGCTCGTCCGTCGCTGATCATCGGCATCTGCGGCTGTATGGTCGCGCAGGCGCATCGTGTGGAAGAGCTCAAGCTCCGTTATCCCTATGTGGATTTCACGCTTGATGCGGCCGCGCTGCACCGCCTGCCCGAGATGGTGCTCGCCCGTCTGCGCGGCGGTCGGCGGCTTTTCCCGCTCCCTGTATACGGGGTGAACGAGGTGCCTCCGGTGGTGGAAGGGATGCCCGTGCATCGCGAAACGAAATGGCGCGCATGGCTGTCCATTATGTATGGCTGCAACAATTTCTGCTCCTACTGCATCGTGCCCTACGTGCGCGGACGTGAGCGAAGTCGTTCGGTAGCCGATATTGAGGCTGAGGCGCGTGTGCTGATTGCCGAGGGCTGCCGGGATATTACCCTGCTCGGACAGAACGTCAATTCTTTCGGTCGAATGCCCGACGGAAGCTTCCCCGAGGGGGATTTCGCTTCCTTACTCGGCCGTCTGGCCGAGCTTGACGGGGATTTCCGTCTTCGATTTATGACCAGCCATCCGAAGGATGCATCCGACGCCCTGATCGAGACGATGGCGCGGCATGAGAAGATTGCCCGTCATTTCCATCTGCCGCTCCAATCGGGCAGTGATGCGGTCCTTGCGCGGATGAACCGCCGCTATACGGCAGAGCATTATATCGGCATCGTTGACCGCCTCCGCGCGGCAATGCCCGATATCACGCTGACCACCGATATCATCGTCGGCTTCCCGGGAGAGACCGAGGCCGATTTCGAGGCAACGCTTGACCTTCTGCGCCGCGTTCGCTATGATATGATTTACTCCTTCATCTACTCCCCCCGCAAAAACACCCCCGCTGCCGAATATCCCGACCAGATTCCCGAGGAAGTGAAGCACGCCCGTTTTGATCGGCTCATCGCCCTGCAGAACGAGATTTCCTACGAGAAAAACCGCATGGCGGAAGGGAAGATCCTCCGCGTCCTCTGCGATGGGGAAAAGCTTCAGGATGGGCAGAGGCTCTGCTCGGGGCGCACCGACGGCGGCAAGCTGGTCTATTTTGCCGGAGAGGCCGAGCCGGGTGACGTGGTACGGGTGAAAATTGAGCGCGCTGAGCCCTTTGTGCTCCGCGGTGTACGGATTTGAATCGAAAAATAAATTATCATAAAAGAAAAGGAAAAAAGATATGACGATTATGGAAATTGCCGCCCAGCTGGGTGAGGCCATCAAGGAAGACGCACGCATCAAAACCCTCAATCATTGCCGTGAGGTATATGAAAACGATCCCGAGCTTGCGCGCTATATGACCGAGTACAACGTTCAGCAGAAGGCACTCTCTGACCAGTTTGCCTCTCCCGAGCGCGACCAGGCCGTTATCGAATCGATTCAGCACCGCATTGACGAGCTCTACGATTTGATCTCGACCGCCCCCTCCTTCGTCGCGCTCAATGCAGCCCAGGAGGCAGTGAATGCGTTTATGCAGGAGGTCAATGAGGAAATCACCTATCATATCACGGGTGAGCGTCCCTGTACGCACGACTGCAGTACCTGCGGCGGCTGCGGACACGCACATTAAGAGAACCCGGTCCCGTCCGTGCCGCAGGGTACGGACGGGGATAAATTGACGAAAGGCGGAACGCACATGACACCGATGATGCAGCAATATTTTGCGATCAAGGAGCAGTATCCCGATCACCTGCTCTTTTATCGCTTGGGCGACTTTTATGAAATGTTCTTCGACGATGCCAAAACGGCATCGCGCGAGCTGGAGTTGACCCTGACCGGACGCGACTGCGGCGAAGCCGAGCGCGCGCCCATGTGCGGTGTTCCGTTTCACAGCGCGGAGGGCTATATCGGGCGCCTGATCGCCAAGGGATACAAGGTCGCGATTTGTGAGCAGACCGAGGATCCCGCACAGGCCAAGGGTCTGGTTCGCCGTGAGGTTGTCCGCGTGATTACGCCGGGCACGCTGATTGAGACCGGTCTGCTCAGCGAACAACGCAACAATTACCTCTGCGCACTCTATCTGGATGAGGATGAGATCGGCATCGGCTTTGCCGACGTTTCCACCGGTCAGATCAGCGCTACGGCCTTTGCCGCATCCGGCTCCGCGCGGATTCCCACCGAGCTCGGCACCTATTCGCCGAGCGAGGTGATCTGCAATCTCGGCGTCTCTGCCATGGGGGAGATTGCCGATTTCGTGCGCGGCCGCCTCGGCGCATCGCTGGGGGCGGGGCAGAGTGCCCGTTTTGATTACACCGATGCACGCGCGCGGGTGGAGCGGCAGTTTGCCGACGTTCTGCGCGAGGGCGCGCTTGAGAGCCGTGCGCTCGTCTCTGCGGTCGGCGCGCTTCTGTCCTATATTGCCGAAACGCAGAAGATTGACATGGCCTATATCCGGGAGTTCAATATCTACCGCGATGGGCAGTATTTGGAGATGGATCTCTCTACCCGCCGCAATCTGGAGCTGACCGAAACCATGCGCGCCAAGGAAAAGAAGGGCTCCCTTCTCTGGGTGCTTGACCGTACCCGCACCGCGCCCGGTGCACGTCTGATCCGCCAATGGATTGAGCATCCGCTGCTCTCGGTTTCGGGGATTCTGAGCCGTCAGGGGGCGGTCGGCGAGCTTCACGGCAACTATATGCTCCGTGAGGAGCTGAGCGAGCTTCTCGGCTCGGTGCTTGACCTGGAGAGGCTGGTGACCAAGATCGTTTACGGTACGGCAAATGCCAAGGATCTGCGTGCGGTTGCCGCCACGGTTTCCGTCCTGCCCGAGGTGCGGAATCTCCTCGTAACCTGTACCGATCCCGAGCTCTGCCGGATTCGGGACGAGCTTGATCTGCTCGAGGACATCTGCGCACTGATCGAATCGTCGATTATCGAGGATCCCCCCTTCTCGGTGCGAGAGGGCGGTATGATTGCCGAGGGGTACAACGCAGACGTTGACTATCTCCGATCGGTTATGCGGGACGGTAAGGGCTGGATTGAGCGCATTGAGACTGAGGAGAGGGAAGCGACCGGCATCAAAAATCTGCGCATCGGATACAACAAGGTATTCGGCTACTATATTGAGGTTACCAAGTCGATGCTGGGCCTCGTTCCCGACCGTTACATCCGCAAGCAGACGCTTGCCAATGCCGAACGATATATTACCGAAGAGCTCAAGGACATGGAAGCAACCATTTTGGGAGCAGCCGATAAGGTCTGCTCGCTTGAATACGAGCTTTTCTGCACCGTGCGCGATCAGGTGGCGGCCGCGGCTGACCGCCTGCAGCACAGCGCGTCCCTGCTTGCCATGCTTGACGTCTATTTCAGCCTTGCCACGGTTGCGGCGCGCAATCAGTACGTTTGCCCCGAGGTGGACTGCTCTGACGTCATTGAGATCAAGGACGGACGGCATCCCGTGGTTGAGCAGTTCGTGCGGGACAGTTATTTCGTCCCCAACGACACGATGCTCGATACAGGGCATAACCGTATGATGCTGATTACCGGCCCCAATATGGCGGGTAAGTCCACCTATATGCGCCAGACCGCACTGATTGTGGTGATGGCACAGATCGGTTCCTTTGTTCCCGCGGCAGACGCGCGGGTGGGCATCGTGGACAAGCTCTTCACCCGTGTCGGTGCATCCGACGATCTTGCCTCGGGTCAGTCCACCTTTATGCTGGAGATGACCGAGGTCGCCCATATTCTCTCCAACGCAACCCGACGCAGCCTCATCATTTACGATGAGGTCGGCCGCGGAACGAGCACCTTTGACGGCATGAGCATTGCCCGCGCCATCATCGAGTATACGCTGGGCAAGAAAATCGGTGCCAAGACCATGTTTGCAACCCACTACCATGAGCTGACGACGCTCGAGTCGGAGTTCGATGGGGTAGTGAACTACAATATTGCCGCTAAGAAGCGCGGGGATGGAATCACCTTCCTGCGCAAAATCGTTCGCGGCTCGACCGATGACAGCTACGGCATTGAGGTAGCCAAGCTTGCGGGGGTGCCGAATGAGGTAATCCGCCGTGCCCGCGAGGTACTCGCCTCTATTGAGGCAAGCTCAGGCGGCATCGAAACGAGCGGCGGCAAAAAAGCGAAAGCGAACGATCCGGGGGATCAGCTTACACTGGAGAGCGCCATCGAGGCGCAGGTGGCGGAAAAGCTTCGTACCACCGATCTCAATACCCTTTCCCCCTATGAAGCAATGACCCTGTTGTTTGAATTGAAACGATTGCTTGGCGGAAGTTGAGTGATAGATTTTTTATTAAAGGAGGTGCGAAATGGGAAGAATTAACGTGCTCTCATTCTCTGTCGCCAATCTGATTGCGGCAGGTGAGGTGGTTGACCGTCCGTCGTCGGTAATCAAGGAGTTGCTTGAAAACGCGATTGACGCAGGTGCGGACAAGATCACGGTGGAGATTCAGCGGGGCGGTATTGCCTTTATGCGCGTGACCGACAACGGCTGCGGCATCTCACCCGACGATTTGCCCGTGGCCATCCGACGGCACGCAACGAGCAAGATCAAGGAGGCCGAGGATCTGGACAGTATTCTGACGCTGGGCTTCCGCGGAGAGGCGCTGGCCGCCATTGCCGCCGTTTCGCATCTGCGCATTCTCACGCGAACGGCTGACGCCGAGATGGGATCTCTGCTTGAGGCGGAGGCGGGAAACGTGGTGCGCGTGACCGAGCAGGGCTGTGCGAAGGGAACGACGGTCATCGTCGAAGAGCTCTTTGCTAACGTGCCTGCGCGGCGTAAGTTTCTCAAAAAGGACTCTGCCGAGACGATGGCGGTTTGTGCGATCGTCGAGCGCGTTGCCCTCTCCCGTCCCGATATTGCGTTCACGCTCATCACCGACGGAAGCCGCCGCTTTGATACGGCGGGAGACGGAAAGCTGGAGAATACGATTCACGCTGTGTTCGGCCGCGATTTTGCCCGCCGCATGATTCCCGTCGAAATCTCGATGGGGGGAATTGAGGTCAAGGGCTATATCGGTCGCTCGGACAACGTCAAGCCCAACCGAAATTATCAGAATTTTTTTATCAATGGTCGCTACGTCAAGAGTAAAACGGCCGCCGCCGCCATTGAGCAGGCGTATACCTCCTTTATTGCTCCCGAGCGCTATCCGGTCTGCGTGCTTTGCATCACGCTTCACCCGGGGGCGGTTGACGTTAACGTACATCCCGCTAAGCTCGAGGTCAAATTTTCCAATGAAAAGGTCGTCTTTGAGGCTATCTACCACGCGGTACGCGGCGCTCTTGCGCGGAACAGCGCCCGGCCTGAACTCGTGCTTGAGGAGAGCGCGCGTCAGCCCGCGCCGCCCCGCTCCTTCCTGCCGCTTGAGGACCGCGTTCCCGGGCAGAAGACCGTGCCGCGTCAGATGACCATCGATACGGTCCGTCCCGTGCCGACGGCATCGGCCGAGACGGTGATTCCTCCGCATGAGCGAATGGCCGCTATGCCCGCGCAGAGCGGTGGAAGAAAAATTTCGACCGTGCCCGCATCGGGGGCAAGGGCAGGCGGCGGATTCGCAAGCATGAGCGCCGACGAATACCGCGCCGCACTTTCTCTGCCTCCCCGTCCGTCGACGACGGCGTCCAAGCCGGCTGCGGCACCGACGGAGAAAGCCCCGCCGACGTCGCCCGCGCCGACAGCGCGCGAAGCGGCACCCGTGCTGACACCTCCTGCATCGACGCCGCGCGATACGGCACCTGCCCCCGCAATTCCCTCTGCACCGCATCCGACGCCTGCCCTTCTGCCGTCCTACCGCATCATCGGAGAGGCGTTTAACTGCTATATTCTGGTTGAACGGGGCGACACGCTTCTGCTCATCGACAAGCACGCGGCGCACGAGCGCATCCTGTTTGAAGAATTCAAAGAAAAGCTCAAGCAGGTTGAGGGTGCGGCACAGCTGCTGATCCCTTCGCTTGAGATGATCGTTTCGACCGAGGAAGGGGGCGCACTTGAGGATTACCGCACCGAGCTTGAGGAGATCGGGTTTAACTATATCCTGCACGGAACAAAGGTGGAGATTACCCAGATTCCGAACGGCCTTTCGCTCTCTGCCGCGCCCGATCTGCTGGGCCTCATTGCCGCCCAGATTCTGACCGACCGCGGAGATGCGCGGCTTACCCGCGATCTGCTCTTTGAACGTGCGCTCTATCAGGCCTCCTGCAAGTCGGCCATCAAGGCCGGCCGCGTCTATGCCGAGGCACATATCGAGTGGCTGGTGGAGAAGCTGCTCTCCCTGCCCGATATTACCGTCTGCCCGCACGGCAGACCGGTTGCAATCGAGCTTAGCCACCGTGCACTCGATAAGCAGTTTTCCCGCGAATAAATCGTTAATGAGGAATACATCATGTTTGAACTGATCAAAACCGAAGGCCGCGCCCGCCGCGGATGCCTGCATACCGTGCACGGCGATATTCAGACCCCCGTGTTCATGAACGTCGGTACCTGTGCCGCCATTAAGGGCGGCGTGACGACGATGGAGCTGCGCGACATCCATTGCCAGGTCGAGCTGTCGAATACCTATCACCTGCATATCCGTCCGGGTGATAAGCTGATCCACGATATGGGCGGTATCCGTAAATTCATGAACTGGGACGGCCCTGTGCTGACCGACAGCGGCGGATTCCAGGTGTTCTCGCTGGCGAGCTTGCGCAAGATCACCGAGGAGGGTGTCAAGTTTGCGTCGCATATCGACGGAAAGCGTATTTTTATGGGGCCTGAGGAAAGCATGCAGATTCAGTCGAATCTTGCCGCTACCATTGCCATGGCCTTTGACGAATGCATTGAGAATCCCGCGCCCTACGATTATGTGAAGAAATCCATTGCGAGAACCACGCGCTGGTTGGTTCGCTGCCGCGACGAGATGGCACGCCTCAACAGCCTGCCCGATACCATCAATCCTCATCAAATGCTCTTCGGCATCAATCAGGGCAGTACATATGAGGATTTGCGCATCGAGCACATGAAGCAGATTGCCGAGCTTGATCTGGACGGCTATGCCATCGGCGGTCTTGCCGTTGGCGAGGCGACCGAGGATATGTACCGTATCATCGATGCGGTCGAGCCCTATATGCCGGTGCATAAGCCCCGCTATCTGATGGGTGTCGGCACCCCCTGCAACATCCTTGAGGCGGTTCACATGGGGGTTGATTTCTTTGACTGTGTCATGCCCAGCCGCAACGCACGCCACGGCAATCTCTTTACCTGGCACGGTAAGATGAATCTGCTCAATGAGCGCTATGCCAAGGATCCGCGTCCCTTCGATGAGGGATGCGACTGCCCCGCATGTAAGAATTACAGCCGATCCTACGTCCGCCATCTCATCAAGGCCAAGGAAGCGGTCGGTATGCATCTGGCCGTTGTGCACAATCTGCATTTCTATAACGAACTGACCATGAAAATCCGCGAGGCGCTGGACGGCGGTTATTTCGAGGAGTTCTATCAGAAATACCGCAATATTCTCGGCGAGCGCGTGGAGGACTAACCCCCGACAAACCGAAAGGAGACAGAAAGATGGGAAGAATGCTTGGTTCCTTTGCCGACCGTGAAGAGCTCGACAGACCCGACCTCAACAAATGTCCCGACTGCGGCTGCTTCTTTCCGCAGGACAACTGTCCGATTTGCGGCAAGCCCTGCCCCGAGGAGATGCGGGCAGGAAACCGTAAGCCGCCGAAAAAGAAGAAAAAGAGAGGGAACGAAAACGGCGAACGCCTGATCTACCTCGATTGGTACTACCGCTGGTGGTTTATCATTCTGATGCTGATCGTTTTCCCGCTCGGCGGTATTGTTCTTTTGGCTGTCAGCCCGCATAAGAAAAAGAGCAAGATCATTTTTGCGGTGATCGCGGCGCTGTATTTTCTGATTTCCAATTTTGGTCCCACCATTTATTTCTATTTACTGCGGACGGCGGAACAACCGGTAAATGCTTCACTTGATTTTGCGGAATATTCCGCAGTGTGCACGGCAGTTTCCCCCGAGGAATATTATCGCGAAACCGAGGAGTATCGGGATGATTATCTTCGCATCGGTCTGACGGTTGAGCGTAGGATCGAGAATCAAGCGGGCGCCTCCAACTACGATGTTTACTACCTTTGCCGCGCAGAGGGAGAAAGCTTCTCGGTGCTGGTGCGTGACTGTGTCAGAGAGAATAAGAAAAACTATCTCCCGGGTGACAGCATCACCGTTTACGGTGAGGGAGCAGGCAGCGTTACGGTGTACGATGAAACCGATACCGCATACAGCGCCCCCTGCATCAACGCCGCGTATATTGTGCTTGAGTAAATCAAAAAAGCATGCCGCGCATTCCTCCGATGCCTGATCGGAGAATTTGCCGGCGAAAGTACCCGGAAGGCATTGCGCCTTCCGGGTACTTTCATTTTGCGGACCCATGCTTTGGTCTGATTGCGGATTTCCAAACGGCAGAAAACTGTATGTCGCGCTTTTTTGGGTATATATGTCGTATTTGTAAAATCATCCAAAACCGTTGACAAATGTTAAAGCTTTTGATATGCTAAAAGCGTAGACAAATGTTAAAGGGGGCTTGTTTTATCATGAGAACCACCAAGATAGAACGGATACCGGAGGCTGAGCTTGAGGTAATGCTGGTGCTCTGGCACGCAGAAAAGCCGCTCAATGTGAGCGAGATTACCCAAACACTCACCGAGGTTCGTCCATGGAAAGCGGGTACGGTTCACGTACTGCTCGCACGCCTGGAGGAGCGTGGCTTTGTTCAATGCGATAAAAGCGAATATAAGCATCGGTTCTCACCGATTATTTCCGAAAAGGCATATCGCAAGGGTGAGGAAAGCACGATGCTCAACCGCTTCTTCGGTGGCTCGGCGAAGAGAATGATTGCTTCACTTCTGGATACAGACGGACTTTCCGACAAGGATTTGGAGGAGCTTACCGCACTGTTGAAGCAGAAGAAAGGAGAGTAACCGTGATAAACTTTGTTTTGGGCATATTTGAAATTACGGTCGGAATGTCTCTTATCATCGCACTTTTGCTTCTCGGCCTCAAATTATTCGGAGGCAAATTTACTGCGAAATGCCGGTATGTGATATGGGTGCTCATCATGCTTCGGCTGGCGATCCCGTTCAGTATCGGTCTTTTGCCGACCTTCATTGAGATTCCGATTGAAGCAGAGCTTGTGCAGACCGAGAATCCTTCTTCCGCGCCGTCGGCAAACACTGAACCGACAACGTCGAGTCAGCCGGCTGCCCCCGGTGACATTTCGCTGACGCCGACTGTTCCGGGTGTACCCATTTTCCCGACAGCGCCGAATGCAGACCCTGCGACGCCGGACAGCGTGCCGACCTTCCCCGCAAATCCGGCAGAACCACTGTCCCCGTCGGAACCGCTTGTTGAAGCTCCTGCCCAACAGCCGATATCGCCAAAACAAATTCTCGATATCGCAGGTATCGTATATTTTATCGGTGCGGCAGTATTTTTGATGTGGAGTTTTGTGTCGTATTTCATTTACACAAGAAAAATTCTGCGCAGTGCGAGAGCGGCGGATTATCATACACAGCAGATTTTTTATCCCATATGGCAAAAGAATGGGATAAAGAAACAGCCGACCTTGCTTGTGGCTTCTGGAATTCACTCACCTGTCGCATTCGGAATTTTTCACCGCAGAATCGTGCTTCCCGATATTGCGTTCAGTGACAACGGACTTGTCGGTACGCTTGCACATGAGGTTACGCACTGCAAACGCGGGGATTTGTATGTAAAGCTGGTGGAGCTGATTGCCCGTTCCCTTCACTGGTTCAATCCTCTGGTACATATTGCAGCGTTTCGGTGTGAGATGGAAATGGAGCTGTCCTGCGACGAGAAGGTACTGAGCGGAAGCAGCGAGGCTGCCCGTGCGGCATATGCCGATGTCATGCTTGACATGATTCGCAGATGCAGACGGAACAATGGTGCGCTGACGACGCATTTTAATCCGAAAAAGCGTGCGGTTACGGCACGGTTCAAGAATATAATCTATGGCTCAGGAAAAAGGCGCGGACGGATTCTGATCGGTGTCTGCCTTGTGTTTTGCTTGCTGGCAGGTACGATTGTGGCTTGTCAGACAGGGGAGGGGACAGCCGATGATCATTGGTATGCAGAGGGGTACTATCTCAAATGTGATAACGGCAGTGATGTAATCATCATGGATGCCGAGGAGGAACATCCCGCATCTCCCTGTAAGATGACTGCCGCCGATGACTCGGTATCCTTTGCAGGGTTGACGGACGGAGACAGGATCAAGATTGAAATTTCCGTGATCATGACAACATACCCCGGACAAACCGAGGTGTATTCGCTCGAAAAGCTGTCCGACGGTGTGAGAGAGGATATTGATGCGTCGATATTTGAGAGCCTTCGTGAGCTTGGTTGGATTGATGAAACCGTACAAAACCAGGCACAACTTAAGGAGATACTGATTACCGATGACAAACTTGGTCAGAACAGCTATATGGAATATGTTCACGGGTATAAGCTCACCCAAAATGGTAAGTATATTATTTCCAGATATAATGCCTGTTACCCGAA
>JAZODX010000151.1:0-9211 GCA_045597265.1 Eubacteriales bacterium
CGGGAGTGTACAGCTGGGGATCGTACATCTCCGCCAGCTTGTCGAGCCGCTTGTCGGGAACGGGAACCATACCGACGTTGGGATCGATGGTGCAGAAGGGATAGTTGGCGCAGACAGCGCCGGCGCCCGTGATGGCGTTGAAAAGTGTGCTTTTGCCGACGTTCGGCAGACCGATAATACCGATTTTCATGTGTGTATTCCGCCCCCTTGGGGGACTCCTTTCGGGATGCAAAAAAACTCTTTTTATATTATACAGGAAAATTGCGAACTTTACAAGAGATTCCTCGTCAAATATACGAAAACAATTTTACATAGCGGGATTTTGCGGTTTTTTGCGCAAGAAATCAGCCTGATTTCACACAGCCGTCACTTTGGTACTGTATAATATGGTTGGTAAGGCGAAAAGTGTCGGAAAAAGAAAATCCGTTTTTCTGCTGAAAATTGTTTACAAAATAAAAAAACAGTGGTATACTATTATATGGAAAAAGAAGTATGCCCGCTACATTGGAAGAAAGAGAAGGAGACGAGTATGGGAACGAAAATTCTGGTTGTTGACGACGATGTGAATATCTGCGACTTTCTGAGACTGCATTTTGAAAATGAGGGATACGAGGTCAAAACGGCAAACGACGGCGTGGAGGGCATTAACTTCTTCAAGCTCTACGAGCCCGATCTTGTTCTGCTCGACATCATGCTGCCGAAAAAGGACGGCTGGCAGGTCTGCCGTGAAATCCGCGAAATGTCGAACAGACCCGTCATCATGATCACTGCAAAGGGTGAGGTGTTTGACAAGGTGCTGGGCCTTGAGCTGGGCGCGGATGACTTTGTGGTCAAGCCCTTCGATATGAAGGAGCTTTCGGCGCGCGTCAAGGCGGTGCTTCGCCGTTACAGTGCGCAGGGAACGCAGCATGACGACGAGGTCATCAAGTTTGAAAATATCGAGATCAGCCTGCAGAAATACGAGTTGAAGCTCAAGGGAAAATCGGTCGATATTCCCCCGAAGGAGCTCGAGCTGCTTTATTTCCTCGCGGCCAACGCGCCCCGCGTCTTTACGCGTGATCAGCTTCTGGATAAGGTCTGGGGCTTTGATTATCTCGGTGACTCCCGTACCGTTGACGTACACGTGAAGCGTCTGCGCGAGAAGCTGGAGGGCGTTTCCGATAAGTGGGTGCTCAAAACGGTCTGGGGTGTCGGCTATAAGTTTGATCTGCTTCCGTAAGCAGCTCTGCCGTGTATCGCGGTCATCATCCGGGAAGGAGGCGGCATAAATGTTCAAGAGCGTTTTTACCAAATATATTACGGCGTTTATGCTGATCATTATCTTCAGCTTTGCGATGATGATTTCGATTATCACCTCCATCGTCAATACCTATTCGGTACAGGTCAAGGAGGATATGGTCCTGCGCGCCGCACAAACGGCGGCCGAGTATATTGAATCGGAGATGGACGCCAGCCAGATTTACGATTTTTCCTCGCTGATCGCGATTTACCGTGATCGCGTCCAGCCCGTGCTCGACGTTGCGGCCGCGCAGACGGAGGACGTTCTTCTGCTTGTGACCGATAACAGCGGAAAAATTCTGATGACGGGCGGCGGGGGAGAGATGAATTTCACGGGAAAATCAATCCCCAAGACGCTGATGGATGAGATCAACAACGGCGTGGAAATCCGCCAGCTTGATGCATTGGAGGGGCTTTTTGACCGTCCGTATCTGATTTATGCTACCCCGGTTTTCGTGGAGGAGTATTCGGTGGAGGGAACGGTGTTTGCCTGTTCCTCTTCCATGACGTTGAATCCCCTCATTGAGGTGATGATCAAGACGGTCATTATGGCCAGCCTTTGGGTTGCACTTGCCGCGTTGATTGCCGTCTACTTTATCAGTGACCGGATTATCAGCCCGCTTAAGGCGATGAGCCGTGCGGCGAAGAGCTTTGCGGCGGGAAATTTCGACGTTCGCGTGCCGGTAACGGGAAGGGACGAGGTTGCGGAGCTTGCCGTTGCGTTCAATCATATGGCCGATTCGCTGGCCAATTTTGAAACCATGCGAAATTCCTTTATGGCCAATGTTTCTCACGATTTACGGACGCCGATGACGACCATCTCGGGCTTTATTGACGGGATGCTGGCGGGCGCAATCCCGCCGGAGAAGCACGATTATTATCTCGGCATTATCGCGGCCGAGGTCAAGCGTTTGGCGCGTCTGGTTTCCTCACTTCTGGATATTTCCCGGATGCAGGCGGGAGATCGGAAATTCAACATGGTCCCCTTTGACATCTGCGAAATGGCAAGACAGATCATCATTTCCTTTGAGCAGAAGCTTGAAACGAAGAATCTCGACGTTGAGTTTGCCTGTGACGAGGACAAGATGTTCGTGCTGGCCGATCACGACGCCATTTATCAGATTCTGTATAATCTTTGCGATAATGCCGTAAAATTTTCAAGAGAGGGCGGAAAATACCGCGTCTCGCTGGCATTATCCGAGAAGGATAAGAAGACGCACGTCACCGTCTTCAACGAGGGGCAGGGCATTGCCCCTGACGACATTCCCTTCGTTTTTGAGCGGTTTTACAAAAGTGACAAGAGTCGGGGCTTGGATAAGAGCGGTGTCGGACTTGGGCTTTATATTTCCAAGACGATTATCGCGGCACACAAGGAAGAAATTTGGGTGGAGAGCGACTTCGGTGAAAATTGTGCCTTCCATTTCACCCTGCCGTCAACCTATCCCCCCCTCAAGGAGGCGCATCAGCGCGCCGAGCTTTGAGAAAAGGAGAGTTAAACCATGCAAGAAGAATTCAATCCCGCTGAGCAAGCGGAACAATCGCATACCGAGCCGCAGCAGCCCACACCGGTTTATTGCTGGAATTACGGGGCGCAGTCGGCCTACGATGCGGGACATCGTCCGAAAAAGTATCGGGGCGGCGCACTGGCCTTTGCCATCATTATGACGCTTGCCTTTCTGATCAGCTTCGGCGTGCTGGTCGGCGTTTTGGTGCATTACGCCGATATGCCGGAGATCGAGCGTGACAATCCGTATGCGGATTATACGGAGGAGGCGGAGGGCGGTGTATCAAGCCGTCCCGTCGAGGAGCGCGTGATTTACGTGCGTGAATACGACAGCGAAAGCGGTGTGCTCACCGTTCCCGAAATTGCCGAGCAGGTTAAGCCCTCGGTGGTTGGGGTCAAGGTGATGACGAGAACGGGTGCCGGTATCGGTACGGGATTTGTCATCCGTGAGGACGGATATATTGCGACCAATCATCACGTCATTGACGGTGCGCTCTCGGTTACGGTTATTTTCTACGACGGTTCCGAGAAAAGTGCGGAAATCGTCGGCAGTGACGAAATGAGTGACCTTGCCGTTCTGCGCACCGAGGGCGAGGGCTATCCGGCCGTCGAATTCGGCGATTCGTCGGCGCTTGTCGGCGGCGAGGCGGTTGTTGCCATTGGCACGCCTGCCGGCCTTGAGCTGGCCGGAACGGTAACAGACGGCATTATTTCCGCGATTAACCGTGACGTAAAAATTTACGATGACGAGGGCGTGCTGAGCAAGCGCATGACCCTGATTCAGACCAACGCCAATATCAATCCGGGCAACTCGGGCGGCCCGCTGATCAACGATCGCGGCCGGGTGATCGGAATCACTACCATGAAGTTAACCGGAAGCTACACCGTGTCTTATGAGGGGCTTGGCTTTGCCCTGCCCATCAACGGTGCAGCTGAGATTCTGACCTCTATCATAGAGACTGGCTCGGCCGGAGAGAGCAGCTTTGTGACCGGCCGCCCCGTAATCGGCATTACGGGCGGCAACGTCACCCGTATGTCCGGATATTCTGCGGACGGCATTGTGGTTGCAACCATCGACCCCGATTATCCCGTTGCATCCTCCGGTCTTGCGGTGGGCGACGTGATCGTGGAGATCAACGGCATCCGTGTGCGTACCGTCAGTGAGCTAAACGCCGTGACCGAGGATTTGCGCGGCGGTGACGTGGTAACACTGACCGTCAATCGGAGCGGCAGAGAATATGAGATTGATCTTGCCCTCGGTTGGGAAAAATAAAAAGGAAAGCCGCACTGCAATTTGAGCAGTGCGGCTTTCCTTTTGCGGAATTTAGTTACGGGCTTGTCGTCAATGCGACAGGCTTTTTTTATTTTGCCATCAGGCAGAGTCAAGTGTTTTCGGTATTGTATGGGGGAAGGGACTTTTGCATACGCAGAATTTGCAGGTGATGCTTTGGTGACCATCCGAAGAAATTTTTGTAAGCCTTGCTGAAGGAAAACGGAGACGCATAATGCAGGTAATCGGCAACCTCGTTTACACGGCATCCGTCCAGCAGTTTTTCCATGGCAATTCTCATTTTTTTTGATTGCAGTACTGCTTTGGAGTCTGATGATAAATCGTCATAAAGCTGCGGGTGATGTGTTCGCGGCTGTAACCGAGCGCATGGCTGATTTGCACCATATCCGGTTCAAATTCGGCGTGATGATCGATATACGCCTTGATCCGTTCGGCCAGTGCACTCTCCGGCGTGTGATAATTGTCGATGCAGGATAAAAGAAATTGGATGACGTTTTTCAAGAGATCAATATCCGTCGTGTATAAGTATTTTCGCCAAAGTGCCACGGCATCCGCAAGCGGAGAACCTTCTTTCACCTCCAACTCGATCAGATGGTCCACAATCGGTGTGGTTGTGATGTGAGAGTAGGTGTGCAGTATCTTATCATGGGGATTGTCGCAGATAGTAAAGCTCTTTCTTACAGGGGTGAGATAAATATGATTTTTCTTGAATCTCCGTGTTTGGCCATTCTCCGTATAATAGCCTTCTCCGTCAAGGATATAGTAGAGTCTTGAAAAATTGACGTATACGTTTCGGTAAACCCAATTTTCATGGGTATATGATTCTGCGGCCAATAAAACATTTTGAATTAACATAGTAAATTTATTTTATCCGATTTATCCTGCTTTGTCAAGTGAAAACTCGTTTTATCCGATTGTAATAATGTTAGAAATCATGTCATTTTCGAATATGTTTTGATGGCGTTGGAACATTTACATTTGGGAAGAAATCGGCTAAAATGATCTTTGGAAGGATTAAATAACGAAAAATGATGAAAGGGGAAAACACGGATGAAAACAGTAAAGGAAAAGTATCTTGTCGTAGGCGCAGACTTTGCCGGATACCCGCTTAAGGAGGCGGTTGTGGCGCATCTTCGGGCAAAGGGATGGAAGATTACAGATCTTGGTGTTACCGATCCCGACGTTGAGGACACGGAAAATATGTTCCACAGAGTCGGTCTGCGCGTTGGTGCGCAGATTTCCGAGGGGAACTTTGAGAGGGCGCTTTTGTTCTGCGGAACGGGGATGGGCATTCATATTGCCGCAAGCAAATGTCCCCGCGTTCATGCGGGTGTGGTGGAGAGCGTTCCCGCCGCACTGCGTGCGATTACCGGAAACGGCGTCAACGTGCTGGCTATGGGCGCATTCTATGTGGCGCCGAAAATGGGCTGTGAAATTGCAGATGCTTATCTTGGCGCAGCGTTGGGAAGCGGTTATGAATGGTGGCACAATTTTTATGCGTTCCATAAGCTGGCTATGGACGAATTGGACGCCTTCGATTACGAGACGTATCGTGAAAACGGATTCCGCATGGAGCATCTCGGAGACTACCCGCTTCAGTTGGAAGAAAAGCCCGAGGATTTGTAATTACAGGGGGAATAATCGTGCTGAAGGTGATTCATCTTTCTGTGGATGGCAGCCGAATTCGGGAGGGGGCCCGTTTTTGTCTGATTGATTCTGTACATCCCACGTTTGCTTGGGCGGTTGTATCCTCCCGCGAGAATAATGCCCAGTCGGCCTGCCGCGTCACCGTAGAAGGTAAGGACTTTTGCTGGGACAGCGGATGGCTTGAGCAGGCAGAGCAGTCTCTTTGCTACAGAGGAGAGGATTTGCCCGGCGGTGTTCCGCTTTGTGTTTCGGTAACACTGCGGGATTTGCTCGGTGAGGAATCCGAGCCCTGCCGCATGTCTATCGTCTCCGGTCTGCTGCAACCACATGAATTTACCGGGCAATGGATTGGCAGTCGAGAGGAAACGGGGGGGCGCGTGCTCTATTTTCGGCGCTCATTCCATCTGCACGAAAGGCCTGAGCGCGTTTGTATGTACGTCTGCGGACTGGGCTATCAGGCCGTAACTCTGAATGGGATGGAGATAACAGACGCCCGCCTGGATCCGGCTCATTCCGATTACGCGAAGACGGTGTATTATACCGTCCATCCCGACTTGCTTTCCTTTTTACAGATTGGAGAAAACGTCATCGGCGTTGAGGTGGCAGAGGGGTGGCGAAACAATTACACCCAAATGGGGCGGGACGTGCTGGGCAGCAGAAGGCTGAGCTTTGCCGGTCCCAGTCAGCTTTGGGCAATGCTGGTTCTCGTCTATCGGGACGGGCATACCGAGACTGTTGCCACCGACGAATCCTGGCGTGTGAAATTCGGTCCCATTACCCGATCCTCTATTTTCCACGGAGAAACCTACGAGGCCGATCGGGCAGACAAAGGCTGGAACTGTCCCGGTGCGTCTTCTGCCGAATTTACAACCGCCATTTCCATGCCTGCTCCCGGCGGTGAGATGCGCCCGATGGTTCTGGAGCCGATCCGTTCTGTCGGTGAATATCCTGCCATTGAGGTGACGGCACCGAAGCCCGGAGCCTTTGTCGTGGATTTCGGCTGCAACCTGGCCGGTGTGGTGCGGATTGTTCTGCCCGAAAATATGCGGGCGGGGCAGACGGTTACCCTGCGCTTCGCAGAAGAGCTGAATGAAGACGGCACCCTCTATACGGCTCCGCTTCGCGAAGCACAGTGTACCGATTGCTACGTTGCCTCCGGCGACAGCCGCGATTTGCTGCTTTGGGAGCCTCGTTTTACCTATCACGGATTTCGCTATTGTGAGATCACCGGACTCGATTATCTGGCCAAGGAGGACGTCACTGCCGTTCTGCTTTGCACCGATTTGAAAAACCGTTCCTTTTTCCGCTGCGGTTCGGCACTGGTCAATCAGATTCAGGAGAATCTGGTGAGAACGGAGATGGATAATATGCATTCCATCCTTAGCGATTGCCCCCAGCGTGACGAGCGCATGGCTTGGATGAACGATGCCACGGTGCGCTTCGAGGAAACACCCTATAACTTCCACATCGGGCGGATGTTCCCGAAAATCGTTCGTGATATCCGGGACGAACAGCGTGAGGACGGTGCGTTCCCCTGCTGCTGCCCCTTCTATTACGGCACCATGCCGGGTGACCCCGTTTGCTCCTCCTATCTGATGGCCGCGTATCAGGCGTGGATGCATACGGGAAACAGCGAGGTGCTCAGAGAAAGCTTTGACGGGCTGGCGGCCTGGGAGGATTTCCTTATCTCACAGAGCAGGGACGGCATTGTTGGATACAGCTATTACGGGGATTGGGCGGCACCCGCATATGCCTGTGTGGGAGAGGACGGTGCGGTTAATGCGGAAACCGAGGGCATTTTGATGTCCACGGGGTATTCTTATTTGAACTGCCGACTGCTGGCCAAAATGGCACGTGCCATCGGTCGGGATGACCGTGCCGATTACTATGACACACTCGGCGAAACGGTTCGGGAGGCTTTTCTGAAGAAATGGTTTGATCCTGATACCGCGATGGTAGGCAGCGGGTCGCAGGGCGCCCACGCCTTTGCGCTGTGGCTTGAGATTCTGCCCGAGGATGCCCGTCAAGCGGCGGCAGACCGAATGGCGCGGGACTTGGCTGCGCGTGATTATCACTTTACCACGGGCAATCTCTGCACGCGCTATTTGTTTGATATGCTGGCAAAATACGGTCATGTCGATATTGCGTGGAAACTGCTTAACCGTGAGACCTATCCTTCTTACGGGTATATGATTCAGAATGAAGCGACTACTGTTTGGGAACGGTTTGAACTGAAAAAGAATCCGTTGATGAATTCGCACAATCATCCCATGTACGGTGCGGTCGGATATTTCTTCTACGCCTGGATTGCAGGCGTCACGCCGTTGACACCGGGCTGGGAGTGCGTTCGCATTGCACCGGTTCTTCCGGAGGGACTTTGCTCAGCGCAGGCAGTTGTGGATACCGTTCGCGGGGATGTGTGCGTACGTTGGTCTACCCGCTACGGGAAAAATCGGCTGTTTATCCAGATTCCCTTCGGCATGACAGCTGAGGTTTCCTTCTGCGGAATCACGCAGACGTTTGGCAGCGGTTATCACCGACTGGAAGTGTAAGAGTCGGATAGGTTTTCTGATGCATGGGGTGTCGCACCTGAACGGTGAGGCACTCTTTTTGCTGTTGAGCAAAAAAACCGAAAACGATTGACAAATCTCTATCGAAAGAGTATAATAGAAATAATATCTCCGTGTACCTTGCGTAAGGTTATGTATACGTCGGGCCTTGCCAACGGTTCACGAGGAAAGGATAATCGATACTTATGGCTCTCTTTCATGAATTCATTACATATATGCGATCCTTTAACGAGGTTACCGTGATCGTTCGGCTTGCGCTTGCCCTTTTTCTGGGCGGCATCATCGGCCTTGAGCGTGAGCGTAAGCGTCGACCGGCAGGGTTTCGTACCCATATGCTGGTTTGCCTCGGTTCTGCGCTGACCATTCTCATCAGCCAGTATCTGCAATACAAGGGCCTGGCGCTTGATGTTACCCGTTTGGCTGCACAGGTTATCAGCGGAATCGGCTTTCTCGGTGCAGGCACCATCATCGTAACCGGCCGCCAGCAGGTGAAGGGTCTGACCACGGCTGCAGGTCTCTGGACAGCGGCTTGTATGGGGCTTGCTATCGGTGCTGGCTTTTACGAGGGCGCTTTGCTCACCTGCGCCGTGATTCTGATTGCCAATACGGCCTTTACCCGCATTGAGGGTAAGCTGCTGGCAACGGCACGCACCATGAATATTTACGTTCAGTTCAATCAGTCGGATGACGTCTCTCAGGTGCTGGCTCTGTTGAAGGAAAAAGGCCTGCGCATCATTGACGTGGAGATTTCCAAAATGAAATCCGACCGCGATATTTACCCGAGTGCAATGTTCCTGGTCGATATGCGCAAGAAGATTCCACACACCGAGATTCTTGCTGCACTTTCTGCGATTGAAGGCATCCGATCGGTAGAAGAGCTGTAATGCAGAACCGCCCGTGCACGGTAACGTGTACGGGCGG
>JAZODX010000152.1:0-54315 GCA_045597265.1 Eubacteriales bacterium
GTACGTTACGATAGTTGCATATGCACAGAGGAACGGCGAATTCGAAATGCCGTCGAAAAACTGCTATTGTGAAGTAATGATTCAAAGATAAAACCACCGCCGAGAGTGACCGTTTGGTCACTCTCGGCGGTGTTCTATTAGTATTAATTCGAATAATTATAGTAAAAAACAAAACCGAACCAATTTTGATTTACGAAATAGTTCGGATTTGTTACGTTTGGTGACCCCTGGGAGAATCGAACTCCCGTTTTCGCCGTGAGAGGGCGATGTCTTAGCCGCTTGACCAAGGGGCCGACTTGACAGCTTTTATAGTATAGCACATACGCGGCAATTTTGCAAGTATTTTTTTTGTTTTTTTGCGCATTTTGTTTGAATGACGAAAAACAGCCTGGAGATCATCGTTAAAATCGTTATAGTTGGCCAATAAACTTTACTTGACTATCACGCTAAAGTATGATATCATATTGACTATTGAAAGAGAATGTGGTATAATAACAAAATATCGGACTTTTATATAAGGAAGGATAGGATATGATCAACCGTTTGAGCGTGGAGCAGGCTGTTCCGGGCTTTCGTGCGCTGTACCGCGGATACGGATACAGGCAATATAAAATGAGCAATTTCGAGGAATACGATCTCTATGTGGCAAACAAGAGCTTCCTTGCCTCGGACAATATCGTCACCTTCCCCGGTGCGGGCGGGCGTTTGATGGCGCTCCGTCCCGACGTGACGCTGTCAATCGTGAAAAACGCGCCGACGGGTGCGGGGGAGATGGAGAAGGTTTACTATAACGAAACGGTATATCGGCCCGAGGAGGGCGAGCTGAAGGAAATCACGCAGGTTGGGCTTGAGTGCATCGGACGGATCGACGCCTATGCGATGGGTGAGGTCGTTCTTCTCGCCGCGCAGAGCCTGGCGCTGGTGGACGAGCAGTATCTCCTGACCCTGTCGCATATGGGTATCGTTTCAGCACTGCTTGAAGAGGCCGCTTCGGGGGCGGATGGGGATAATCCCGCGCTGCGCGAGAAGCTGCTTGCCTGTATCGGGCAGAAAAACGCGCACGGTTTGCGTGAGGTCTGCCGTGCGGCGGGGATCGACGATGCCGCCGACCGCCTGACGGCACTGATGCAGCTGGGCGGTGCGTTCGGCGATGCCGCCGGGGATTTGCGCGCACTTTGCGCAGGCAACGGGCCGGCGATGGCCGGGCTTGCCGAGCTTGAGCAGATTGCGGCCATGCTTGACCGCTACGGCTGTGCGGGACGCCTGCGTCTTGATTTTTCGCTGGTTAACGACCTGCAGTATTATAACGGTGTGATTTTCAAGGGGTATCTGCGCGGTCTGCCCTGTGAACTGCTCTCGGGCGGTCGGTATGACCGTCTGGCGCGACGCTTCGGGCGCGAGGGGGCAATCGGCTTCGGCATCAACACCGATCTGCTTGAACGCCTCACGCCGGCGGTGGACGATTACGACGTTGACGTGCTTCTGACCTATACGGCCGAGGTGCCCTGTGACGCGATCTGCCGTGCGGCGAAGACGGTTGCCGATAGCGGGCGGAGCGTACGCGTACAGCCGGCGGATGCACCGGCGAAGCTGAAATTCCGTGAACGGATGACCGTGACCGGGGAAGGGGGGGACTTTGATGCGTGAGATGCTGAATATTGCCCTGCCCAAGGGACGGCTGGGTGAGAAGGTATACGCCCGCTTTGCGGCGGCAGGATATGCGTGTCCGTCGATCCTCGAAAACAACCGCAAGCTGATTTTTGAAAATCCCGAATGCGGTGTGCGGTACTTTTGGGTCAAGCCCTCCGACGTGGCGATCTACGTCGAGCGGGGGGCGGCCGATATCGGCGTGGCGGGTAAGGACATCCTGCTTGAGTATGCTCCGGCGGTTTACGAGCTGGCCGATCTTGACGTGGGCAAGTGCCGCATGGCAGTTGCGGCGCGCTGCGGCTTCCGTGACAACACCGAGCGCACCCTCAGAGTGGCAACGAAATTTCCGAATATTGCCCGTGCTTACTATGCCTCCAAGAGCAGAGAGATCGAGCTGATCCGCCTCAACGGGTCGATCGAGCTTGCTCCCATCCTCGGGATGTCCGATGTGATCGTGGACATCGTGGAAACGGGGACGACGCTTAAGGAAAACGATCTTGAGCCGATTGAGGACATCGTGGCGATCAGTGCACGTCTGATTGCCAATCGGGTCAGCTACCAGTTCGCTCGTGAGCAGCTTGATGCGCTCCGCGACGCGCTCATCGGCGGATAAGCGTCTTCCCCTCGGGAAGACGGAGTGAATGCAGTATAAAATGATTGAGGTATTATCATGATTTCGATTTATTCGATGAAGGAGACCGACCGCGCGACCATTTTTGCGCGCGGAGAGGGCGGCGTTAACGTGGAGGAAACGGTGTCTGCAATCATTGCCGACGTCCGTGCACGCGGCGACGCGGCGCTGAAGGAATATACCGCCCGCTTCGACCGCGCAGAGCTTGACGCGCTGGCGGTGAGTGAGGAAGAGATGGCGGAGGCAATGGCGTCGGTTGAGCCCCGCTTCCTCGCCGTTCTGCGCGAGGCGGCGGACCGCATCCGCGCCTTTCACAGCCGTCAGGTACGGCACGATTTCGTCATCACCGATCAGCCCGGCGTGGTGATGGGACAGCGCGTGATTCCGCTGGCCCGCGTTGGACTTTACGTGCCGGGCGGCACGGCGAGCTATCCCTCGTCGGTGCTGATGAATGCTATCCCTGCCGCGCTTGCAGGCGTGGACGAGGTGATCATGGTGACCCCGCCCGGTCCCGACGGCAGGGTCAATCCGGTCATTCTGGCTGCGGCGTCGGTTGCCGGCGTCGGCCGCATCTTCAAGATCGGCGGCGCACAGGCGGTTGCTGCGCTGGCTTACGGCACCGAGAGCGTGCCGCAGGTGGACAAGATCGTCGGCCCCGGCAACGCCTACGTGGCTGAGGCCAAGCGTCAGGTATACGGTCGGGTGGACATCGATATGATTGCAGGACCGAGCGAAATTCTCGTCATCGCCGACGGCGCGAGTGATCCCCGCGCGGTGGCGGCCGACCTGCTCTCGCAGGCCGAGCACGACCGACTGGCGTCGGCGGTTCTCGTGACCGAGAGTACGGCGCTGGCCGAAGCGGTGCAGGCTGAGCTTGAGCGGCAGATTCCTCTGCTTCCCCGTGCAGAGATTGCCCGGGTGTCGATTGACAACCGCGGCAAGATCATCGTAGCAGAGTCAATTGAGGAGGCGATTGCCGTCTCGAACGAGATCGCGCCCGAGCATCTGGAAATCTGCGTGGACAACCCCTTCGATTATCTGCCCCTCGTGCGGAACGCCGGCTCGGTTTTCCTCGGCCGCCATTGCCCCGAGGCACTGGGCGATTATTACGCGGGTCCCAACCACACCCTGCCGACCAGCGGCACGGCACGCTTCTCCAGCCCCCTTTCGGTCGACGATTTCGTCAAAAAATCGGCCTTTACCTACTATACCCCCGACGCACTTGCCGCCGTGGCAGACGACGTGGCCTATTTTGCCCGCAAGGAAGGGCTTGAGGCACACGCGCGGAGCGCCGAGGCGAGAAAGCTTTAATTTCAATTATTTCTACGTTTTTGTGAGGACATATGTCGGAATTTCTTCATGCCCGCCATGCTTCGCTTGAGGCATACGTACCGGGCGAACAGCCGAAGGATCAGAAATATATCAAGCTGAATACCAACGAATCACCCTATCCTCCCCTGCCCGAGGTCGCGGAAGCGGCGGCCCGGGAGGCGGCTCTGGCGCACCTCTATTCCGATCCCGAGGGGATCGGCGTGCGTACGCTGCTTGCCGAGCGGTACGGCGTTGGCCCCGAGCAGATTATCCTCGGCAACGGCTCGGACGAGATTCTTTCCTTTGCATTCCAGGCCTACGGCGGTGCTGATGCTCCCGTGGCCTTTCCCGATATTAGCTACGGGTTTTATCCGGTCTACGCCAAGCTCTACGGTATCGAGGCAAGGGTAATTCCGCTTCGCGGAGACTTCACCCTCTGTGCCGACGATTATATCGGCCTCGGCTGTACGGTGGTGATTGCCAATCCAAACGCGCCGACGGGGCTTGCGCTTTCGCCGACCGAGATTGCGCACATCTGCGCAGGAAATCCCGGGAATATCGTGCTTGTCGACGAGGCCTACGTGGACTTCGGTGCGCAGTCGGCGGTATCTTTGCTCGGTGAATATCCGAACCTGCTGGTCGTGCAGACCTTCTCCAAATCGCGTTCGCTTGCGGGCGGTCGGCTGGGCTATGCCATCGCGTCGCCCGAGATTATTGCCGATCTTAACCGCATCAAATATTCGACCAATCCCTATAACATCAACCGCATGACGCTGGCGGCGGGCGAGGCAACCCTTCGCCGTGACGACGTCTGCGCGCGCCGCTGTGCCGAGATTGCCGAAACGCGCGCCTATACGGCCGACGCGCTCCGCGCCCTCGGCTTTACCCTGACCGATTCGGTCACCAACTTCCTCTTCGCCCGACCCGCCGACGGTGACGCGGCGGGAATGTACGCCGCCCTGCGCGCACGGGGCGTGCTCGTCCGCTACTTTGGCGGTGCACGGACGCGGGAATATCTGCGCATCACGATCGGCACGCGCGGGCAGATGGACGCTTTTCTTGACGCCGTGCGTAAAATCCTCGACGAAAAAGGAGCTTGAATATGACGCTCAATTCAACCGTAAACCGCAAAACGGCCGAAACCGATATCTCGCTTGCGCTGGATCTGCGCGGCGGCGAGGTGAAGATCGATTCGGGCGTGGGCTTTCTTGATCATATGCTCACCCTCTTTGCCCGTCACGGCGGCTTTGGGCTGACCCTTATCTGCCGCGGCGACGTGGAGGTGGACGATCATCACTCTGCCGAGGATATCGGTATCTGCCTCGGGCAGGCCTTTGACGAGGCGCTCGGTGATCGGCGCGGTATTGCCCGCTACGGCTCGATGATGCTGCCGATGGACGAGGCGCTGATCCTCTGCGCGCTCGATATCTCGGGCCGCTCGATGCTCTGCTATGATCTCGGTGATCTGCCCCGCAAGGTGGGCAGCTTCGATACCGAGCTGATCGAGGAATTTCTCCTCGCCTTTACCCGTCATTTTCCCATCACTCTGCATATCCGCCGAATGGCGGGCAAGAATGCGCATCACGTCATCGAGGGCGCATTCAAGGCACTTGGGCGCGCATTGCGCCAGGCGACTGCCGTGATCGGAGATGAGATTCCGTCCACGAAAGGGGTACTCTGATGTCGATTGCCATTATCGATTACGGCGTGGGGAATCTCTTTTCGCTTGCCGCTTCCTTCAAGATGCTCGGCGCGGATACGGTAGTGACCGGAGACGCCGATGTGATCCGCGCGGCTGATCGTATCATCCTGCCCGGCGTCGGCGCGTTTGCCGATGCGGCCGCCAAGCTGCACGCGACCGGACTTGACGATGTGGTCAAGGCCGAGGCCGCCGCAGGCAAGCCTCTGCTTGGCATTTGCCTTGGTATGCAAATGCTCTTTTCCCGCAGCTTTGAATACGGCGAGCACGATGGCCTCGGTCTTATCGAGGGCGAGGTCAGACCGATCGCACCTGTCATCGGCGAAGGACTCAAGGTCCCGCACATCGGTTGGAACTCGCTCGACTTCCCCGCAGGACGCAAAAAATCCCCTCTCTTCCGTTACATCGACGAAGGCGACTACGTCTACTTTGTCCATTCCTATGCCGCCATGCACTGTGATGACGCTGTCATTGCCACCTCGACCTACGGCGTGCCCCTGACCGCCGCCGTGGCAAATCAAAACGTCTACGGCACCCAGTTTCACCCCGAAAAAAGCGGCGACGTCGGACTCCGCATCCTCCGCGCCTTCTGCGAAGCATAACCCCGACTTCTTTATTTGAAGTTTTTTGGAATTGTCAAACCTTTTTTACAAAAAAAGGTTTGACCGGGGTTTGGGGCAGCGCCCCAATTCAATTCAAGGAGTAACTATGAACATTTTACCTGCAATCGACCTCCTCGGCGGCTGTGCGGTCCGTCTTCTGCGCGGCGACTACGCGCAGAAGACCACCTACTCGGACAGCCCGCTGTCGGTCGCACGCGATTTTGCCGCACGGGGTGCCGAGTGGCTGCATCTTGTCGATCTTGACGGTGCAAAATCGGGCGGAACGCCCAATGCCGACACGGTAGCTGCCATCGCCGCAGAGGGACGGCTCAAAATCGAGATCGGCGGCGGTGTCCGCTCGCTTGACGTCATCGAGCGATACCTCTCTCTCGGTGTTACCCGGGTGATCCTCGGCACGGCTGCCATTACCGATCCTGTCCTGCTTGAGACGGCTGCTGCAAAATACGGCGACCGATTGGCGGTCGGTGTTGACCTGCGGGACGGCAAGGTGGCCATCAAGGGCTGGACCGAGACGGCGGATATCAACGGCGACGATTTCATCGCGCGCCTTGAAGCGCTCGGCGTCGGCACGGTGATTGTCACCGATATTTCGCGTGACGGCGCGATGCGGGGTACCAACCTCGAGCTTTACCGTCATTTACATGAAAAATTCCGCCTTAATGTCATCGCATCGGGGGGCGTCAGCTCGCTCTCGGATATCCGTGCACTCGGTGAGATCGGCGTCAGCGGTGCAATTCTCGGCCGTGCACTCTACACGGGGGATCTCGTGCTGGAAGAGGCGCTTGCCGCGGCAAAAGGAGAGAGCGCATGATTACCAAACGCATTATCCCCTGTCTTGACGTGCGGGACGGCCGTGTAGTCAAGGGGGTCAACTTTATGGGACTGCGGGACGTTTCCTCTCCCGTTGCCCTTGCCCGCTACTACAGCGAAAACGGCGCGGACGAACTGGTTTTTTACGATATCACCGCCTCCGCCGAGGGACGCGCCCTCTTTACCGATATTCTGCGCGAGGTCGCCTCGAATATCTTCATTCCGCTGACGGTCGGCGGCGGTATCAATACCCTTGACGATTTCGACCGCGTCCTCAAATGCGGTGCAGATAAGGTCAGCGTCAATTCGGGTGCGATCCGCAATCCCGCCCTCGTGGGCGAGGCTGCCCGCCGCTACGGCGATCAGTGCGTTGTCCTCTCGGTCGATATCAAGCGCGCCGAGGGGAAATTCCGCGTCTTTGCAAAGGGCGGACGCGAGGACACCGGCATGGAGGCCATCGATTGGATTCGCCGCTGCGTGGACGCAGGTGCGGGTGAGGTGGTCGTCAACAGCATGGATACTGACGGGGTCAAGGGCGGCTTTGATCTTGAGCTGCTTGCCGCCGTTTGTGACGCGGTCAGCGTACCCGTGATCGCCTCGGGCGGCGCGGGATGCGCTGAGGATTTTCTCACCCTCTTCCGGGCGCTTCCCGGCGTCGATGCGGGACTTGCCGCTTCCATTTTCCATTTTGGTGAGGTGAAAATCCCCGATCTCAAGCAAATGCTGCGCGCAAACGGCATTGAGATGCGCGTGTGAAGGGCGCGGGGGACGCTGTCCCCCGAACCCCCTGCCGGGGGCGCTTTTTAAAAAAAGCGTCCCCGGGCCCCCGTAAAAACTTTCAATTAGGAGATAGATTATGTTAGAGATTGAAAATTTGAAGTTTGATGAGAAGGGTTTGATTCCTGCGATTGTGACCGATGCGGACAGCGGGAAGGTGCTGACTCTGGCTTATATGAACCGCGAGAGCCTGGAGATTACAATTCGTGAGGGACGCACCTGCTTCTGGTCGCGCTCCCGTCAGGAGCTTTGGCGCAAGGGAGAAACCTCGGGCAATATCCAGCGCGTCGTTTCGATTACCGCCGACTGCGACCGCGACGCCCTCGTCGTCCGCGTCCGCAAGAGCGGTCCTGCCTGCCACCTTGGCAACGACTCCTGCTTCGTCGACCTCGTCGCCGAAGGAGACGAGCCCCCCGCATTCTCGCTTGACGCCCTTATGTGTCTTATCGAGGGCCGAAAGACCGAGAAAAAGGAAGGGTCCTATACCACCTATCTGTTCGAGAAGGGCATCGATAAGATTCTCAAAAAAGTCGGTGAGGAAACCACCGAGGTCATCGTCGCCGGAAAGGGCGGCGACCGCGGCGAGACAATCTACGAAATTGCCGACCTCACCTACCACGTTATGGTTCTCATGGTTGAGATGGGCATCTCGCTCGACGAGATCAAAGCCGAGCTTGCCTCCCGCCACGTCATCGACCACAAGGTCAAGCAGGAAACCGCAACCGCGGCAAAGAAATAACTTTCGTGCGGTGTGACTGCCGCATATGCAATATGAGGATGCTCTGTTCATCCGCCCCTTCGCGGCACCTTCCCCGCTGGGGAAGGCTAACGGTGCAGATCACATCTGCAGATGAATAAGAAAACAACCAAATCATAAGAGAATCATTCGGGGCAAAGCCCCGAATCGAAAAACTTCCCACCGCCCCATATCTGTGGCGCGGTGGGAAGTTTTTGGTTGATGGGGGTGTGGGGGAAGCCACCTTTTTTCAAAAAGGGGGCTTCCCCCACCATCTCCACTCAATCCATTCTCTTCTTCGGCATCAGAGCAATAATGAGAAGAATGACGGCGATGGCGATGATGATGGCGACGATCACACCGACGAAGGCACCGTTTCCGTCCTTTTCACCGGGGGCATTCTCCATTGAATCGGTGGCCGTCTCGCTCACCGTTTCCTTGGTCGTTTCCTTCGGACGGGTGGTTTCGGGGGCACGGGTCGTGTCGGGCTCGGTGATGATTCCGCCCGAATCCTCGGGAATATTGGTGCCGTCCTGCATCATACCGCCCTCGTCGGTCAGCGCGCCGGCCGCATCACCGATTGCATCGGTGACGTCGCCGATGGCACCCGTCACGTCGCCGATCACGCCGCCGTCTCCGAAATCAGTGCCGGTGCGGGGCATCACGCCGCCCCGGCCAACGGCACTGACGCTGAGTGCCGCCGTGTAGAGGAAAAGCAGGCAGAGGAAAAATGCTGCATATACTTTGGTTCGTGTTTTCATAGAATATACCGATGCCCGGCCAAGGCAGGGCTTCCTTTCTTCGGTTTGATTGGAACACAGCCATAGCATACCCGAAATCGGCCGCGATATGTGCGTCGGCAAGCAATTTTTCTATTGAAAACGGGGCAGAATCATGATATAATAAAAATAATATAGGCAATCCGTACAGAATGATCGGATTCACCGCAAAAGGAGGTGCCGCCGTGAAACGGCTGTTCGTTTTTTTCTTTGCTCTCTTGCTTTGTGCCTGCACGGCAGACCTGCCTGAGCCGGAGCCGTTCGGCAAAATCGAGACCATGACGGCCGAGACTCCCGCTGAGCCCGTCACTCCGGTCGAGGCGCTTCCAGATGAGATTGTTCGCGTTTCCTTTGCGGCGGTGGGGGATAATCTGGTCCATCCCTGTATCTATATCGATGCGAGGAATCGCGCCGTGCAGGGGGGCAGAGCGTATAACTTCAAGCCCCCCTATGACGATATCCTTCCGCTCGTTCAGGCGGCCGACTTTGCCTTCATTAACCAGGAAACCCCTATGGCAGGCGAGCAGTTCGGCTACTCCGGCTATCCGAACTTCAATTCTCCCCAGGATCTCGGCTACGATCTGGTGGAGCTTGGCTTTGATATCATCAATTTTGCCACCAATCATATGCTCGACAAGGGGGCGGCCGGCTATGCGGGCACGACTGCCTTTGTGAAGACACTCGATGCCACCGTCCTCGGTGCGTATGAGAGTGCGGACGACTACAATAATATTCGCATCATCGAGAAGGACGGCTTCCGCATTGCTCTGCTCTCCTATACCCAGCATACCAATTATATCTCGCTTCCCACATCCTCCTCTCTGTACGTGCCCTATCTCAGCGATGGGCCCGTGTACGATGCCAGGGATGATCTCAGTGATGAGGAACTCACGCGGCAGGTTGAGGCGGCGAAGGAGATGGCGGATGCGATTATCGTCTCGGTGCATTGGGGAACCGATAACGGCGATTATCCCGATGCCGTTCAGAAGCATTATGCTCAGGTGATGGCCGATCTCGGGGTCAACGTGATCCTCGGCCACCATTCGCACACTCTCCAGCCTATCGTTGAGCTGACGGGCAAGGACGGGAACCGTACCCTTTGCATCTATTCGCTCGGCAATCTCATTTCGGGTATGGCCGAGCCGAAGAATATGCTCGGCGGCGTGTTCGGCTTTGAGCTTGTTTCGACCAACGGAGAGATTACCTTTGAGAACGTCACCTTCCGCCCCACGGTGTACTGGTTCGGCCCCAGCTATTATAACGGACACCTTTATTTGCTCGAGGACTATACCGCCGCTCTGCACGACGGGCACGGGACCTATCGGCAGTACGGCAATTATTCTACCCTTGACGATATGTATCGGATTCTCTGGCGCTCCATCGATGACAGCTATCTGCCCGAGGTGCTGCGCCGCAGATAAAGGCGCAATTTTTGTCCGAATTCCGACCATATTTGTCTTGCGCGGAATGGAATTTTATCCTATACTACAAGTGAAATCAAAATCCGTTCGCGGAGAATATAAAGTGAGGTACAGAATATGAAAAAGAACGGCGCAGTGATCGGATACGGTGGTATGGGCGGGTGGCATACCCGACATTTTGCCCAGAGTGACGTCGTGAATTTGCTTGGCATATACGATATTAACCCCGCACGTGCGGCGGCGGCCGAGGAAGCCGGCATCCATGCCTACCCTTCGCTTGAGGCGGTGCTTGCCGATCCCGCGGTTGATTTCGTGACGATTGCCACGCCGAACGAATGGCATAAGCCGATTGCCATCGCGGCGATGGAGGCGGGCAAGCATGTAATCTCCGAGAAGCCGGTCACCCTTTCCTCGGCCGACCTTGCCGAGATGATTGACGCATCGGTCCGCACGGGCAGACTTTTCACCACGCATCAGAACCGCCGCTGGGACGTGGACTATCGGATGATGAAGGCACTCTATGCAAGCGGAGAACTTGGTGAGGTGTTCAACATCGAGTCCCGTTATCACGGCTCACGCGGTATCCCCGGTGACTGGCGGGGCAAAAAGGAGCACGGCGGCGGAATGATCTACGACTGGGGCGTGCATCTGATTGACCAGATGCTGGGTATCGTCTATGACCGAAAGATAGAGCGTATTTACTGCCGCTGCGATCACCTGACCAACGACGAGGTGGATGACGGCTTCAAGCTTGATCTTTTCTTCGAGGGCGGCTGTGTCGGTCACATCGAGGTGGCAACCCGAAACTTTATCTCTCTCCCGCGTTTCCTCATGGCGGGCATGAACGGCACCGCTCTGATCAACGGTTGGCGTGATAAGACCCACGTGGTGCTCTGCGAGACCTGGGAGGAGCATGACGTCAAGCCGGTGGTAACCGCGGCCGGGCTGACCAAGACGATGGCACCGCGCGATGAGAAAACAACGGTTAGCTACGAGATCGAGCGTCCCGCATCCGACGTACACGATTTCTACCGCAACTTCGTCCGCGCCATTGACGGCACCGAGCCGCAGATCGTGACCCACGCACAGCTGATGCGGGTGATGAAGGTCATGGAGGCTGCCTTCGCATCTGACGCCGCAGGCCGTCCGATCGACTTCTGCGATCCCGGCTGCTGCTTTTGATGCAACTCCTCAAGTCAAGAATTTTCGAAAAGGAAAAATGAAATATGTATCAGAGAAATGAAATTCCCGCCAATCTGAAATGGGACTTTACCCATCTCTTTGCTACGCAGGCCGACTGGGAAGCGGCGTACGCCGAATGTGAAGCGGCCGTTCCCTCCCTTGCCGCGCTTAAGGGAACGCTCGGTCAGTCTCCCGAGGCGCTTTTCGGCGCTCTTGAGGCAATCGACGCCTTTGAGGAAAAGTTCTCCCGCGTTGCCGAATACGCCTTCCTGCAGAAGGTAATCGACGGCGGTGACACCAATGCACAGGCCATGGTTGCCCGCATTTCGATGCTCGGCGTGAAGCTGGGTACCGCGCTTTCCTTTACCGGCCCCGAGCTGATGGCCATTCCCGAGGATACCCTTGCTTCCTTCATGGAATATCCGCCGCTCAAGAAGTACGCACACATCATCGAGGATGAAACCCGTCTGCGTGCACACGTGCTCGACGAGAAGAGCGAGACGCTGTTGGCTCAGGTCGGCAACTTCACCCGCACGCCGTCAGATACCTACAATATGTTCACCAACGTCGAAATGGAGCTGCCGAAGATCATCGGTGAGGACGGCCGTGAAGCAGAGCTTACCTCGGGCAACTTCGGCGTTTTCCGCGAATCGAAGCAGAAGGCGGTCCGCGATGCGGCCTTTGAAGCCATGTTCGGTACCTACGGCAAATTCATCAATACCTTTGCCTGTCTCTATAGCGGCAACGTCAAGAAGAACAATACCTTCGCCGCCATCCGCGGCTATTCCTCGGCCCGTGCCGCGTCGCTTGCCGGTTCGAACGTGCCTGAAGAGGTATATGATTCTCTCGTCTCTGCCGTACACGACGCCATCCCCTCGATGCGGAAATATCTGCAACTCCGCGCAAAGGTGCTCGGCTGTGAGAAGATCGACGTCTACGATCTCTACACCCCCATGGTGGCTGAGGTTGATTACCCCATGCCCTACGAGGACGGTTATGCGCTGGTGCTGAAGGCGGTTGAGCCGCTGGGCGAGGCCTACGTTGAGGTGCTCAAGCGTGCGTATAACGAAAACTGGATTGACGTCTACGAGACGCCCGGCAAGGAATCGGGTGCTTTTTCCTCGGGCTGTTACGGGCTGCATCCCTTCGTCAAGCTCAATTACACCGACGCACTCGACGACGCCTTCACGCTCGCGCACGAGCTGGGCCATGCCATGCACTCCTATCTCTCCTCCGAAAAGCAGGATCATGCAAACCACGGCTATCATCTCCTGGTTGCCGAGGTTGCCTCTACCTGCAACGAGGTTCTTCTGACCAAATATCTGCTCTCGGTCGAAACCGATCCGAAGCGCAGAGCCTATATCCTCAATCACTTCCTTGAGGGCTTCCGCACCACCGTTTTCCGCCAGACCCTCTTTGCCGAGTTTGAGCACCGTGCACACGAAATGGATGCCGCAGGTCAGCCCATCACGGCCGAGGCGATGAACGCGCTTTATGCCGAGCTTGTCAAGACCTACTATCCCGATGCGGAGTTCAAGGACACGCTCAAGTACGAGTGGGCCTATATCCCGCACTTCTATCGCGCGTATTACGTCTATCAGTACGCCACCGGCTTCTCGTCGGCGGTTGCCATTGCCTCGCACATCCTTGAGACGGGGGATGCGTCGAGCTATCTGGAATTCCTCTCGGCCGGCGGCAGCGATTATCCGATCAACGAGCTGAAAATTGCCGGTGTTGATCTGACCTCGCCCGACGTCGTCAAGAACGCCATGCAGCTCTTTGATGCAAGTATTGACGAGCTGGCTGCGCTGATCGGCTGATGCGGCAGATGAGGAAAACGATGCCCGAGCTGTTATCCCCCGCGGGAAATTTCGAAAAGCTGCGCGCGGCAGTGCTATACGGCGCTGATGCCGTTTACTGTGCGGGTCAGTGCTTCGGTATGCGCGCGGCGGCGGGGAACTTCACCCTCGACGAGCTGGGCGAGGCGGCCGAATATCTCCACGCGCGGGGCAAGCGAATGCATATCACGGTCAACGTGATGGCACGGGACGCCGATTATCCGCGCTTGCGGGAATACCTGACGGCGTTGCGCGAGGTAAAGCCCGACGCGCTGATCGTGGCCGATCTCGGCGTGATGGCCGAGGTGAGACGCATCCTGCCCGACGTCGAGCTGCATGTCTCCACCCAGGCGTCGGTCGTCTCGGCGGCGGCCTGCGCGGCCTACGCGTCGCTCGGCGCGTCCCGCATTGTGCTGGCGCGGGAGCTGACGCTGGAGGAAATCCGTCGGATCCGCGCGGAGCTGGATCCCGCGATTTCGCTTGAGACCTTTATCCACGGCTCGATGTGCATCTCCTACAGCGGAAGATGCGGCCTGTCCTATGCGCTGACCGGTCGGGACGCCAACCGTGGCGCGTGCACCCAGCCTTGCCGCTGGAATTACGCCATCGTGGAGGAAAAGCGCCCCGAGGAGCCCATGCCGATCGAGTCGGGGGAGGAGGGAACCTTTATCTTCTCCTCCAAGGATATGTGCCTTATCGAGCACGTTCCCGCACTTCTCGAGGCGGGAATTGACTCGTTCAAGATCGAGGGACGAATGAAGAGTGCCTACTATACGGCAGTGGTGACCAACGCCTACCGTATGGCCATTGACGCTTATCTCGTCGATCCTGCGGGCTATCGCTACGATTCCGCGTGGCTGAGGGAGCTGGAGAGCGTCTCGCACCGTGAGTACTGCACCGGCTATTTCTTCGACGATCCCGCGCAGGTTGACCACCGCTGTACCCAGCCGGGCTATCTGCGGGAGAAGGCCTACCTTGCAACGGTGCGAGAGTATGATCCGGAGAGCGGCATTGCCACCTTCGTGCAGCACAATAAGGCATCGTGCGGCGACGCAGTTGAGCTGCTCACGCCGGGACGGGTCGGGCAGGGCTTTACTCTGACCGAGCTCTGGGATGAGGAGGGCGCGCCGATCGAGTCCGTCCCCCACCCGCTGATGGTTTTCCGCGCACGCGTGCCCTTCCCGGTGAAGCCCGGTGATATCCTGCGTGCGGGATAAGCGTAAGGATAAAAAAGATACCGCAGAGCTGCGGTATCTTTTTTATCTTGAAATGTGTGAATATTGCCGACCGATATTCCGGGTGAATACAAAGACAAGGCGTTGCAGACACCGAATCCGTCGCACCGCAGGATATTTTTGCGCAAGTCCGAAGCGATTCTCCCATGGGAGGGATACACCCGATACGTTGTGCTGTCGGTCAACGGGAGAGGCGTTTTATGGAGTGAATGTACACTTAATCCGCACTTTCCTTGCAGCGCTTACCCTCTTCCAGCAGGCGGCAGAGGGCTTCGGCGTCGCTCTCTGCCATGGCAGTGCGGTATTCGCCGAGCGCGGCGATGATGGTGTCAAGCTCACGCAGGAGATTATCCCGATTGGCAAGAAACAGCTCGGTCCACATGGGCGCGTTGAGATAAGCAACGCGGGTGAGGTCCTTGTAGCTGCCCGCGGAATAGCCCTTATGTACCTGTGCGGTCGGACTCTTGACGTATGCGTTCGAGACGACGTGCGCCAGCTGTGAGGTGTAGGCAATCATGGCGTCGTGACGTGCGGCCGTGCAGACGGTGATCTGACCGAAATTAAGGGGCTCGAGCAGAAGCCGTGCGCGCTCGATTGCGGCCTTAGCCTCTCTCTCGGGCATACAGTCGGGGGGAACGATAATCATGGATGCATCACGGAAAAGGCTTGCCCGTCCGGCCGCGAAGCCGGAGAAATGGCTGCCCGCCATCGGGTGGCCGCCGAGGAAGGTGAAGCCGTGCTCTGCCGCAATGGCGTAACAGGCGTCACAGACCTCCCGCTTGACGCCGCAGGTATCGATGACCAGCGTTTCGGGGGAAAGCCGCGGTGCAATTTCCCGCAGAACTTCAATTGCGGCCGCCGGGTAGAGGGCAAGATAGAGACAGTCGAGGCGGCCGGACGTGCGAAGATGGGCGTCAAGCAGACCGTCGGCCGCGCCGCAGTCAACGGCTTCTCTGCATACCTCGGGGGAAAGATCGCGGATGAAGACCCGATGCCCCGCCTCGCGGTATGCCCGTGCCATTGAACCGCCGATCAGGCCGAGCCCGATGATGCCGATGGAAAAGGAATGCTTCTGTGAATGCATATTCAACACCTCGATGGAAAAATATCATGATAAAATACATAAAACGCAAAAACAATGTTATTTGTGCATGGATAAGTATAGCATAAAAATTCCCGTCTGTCAAGGCAAAGAAGGGAAGCGTGAGGGAGATTACGATTTTCCGTGCAGAGAAAAAACAGAAAATAATTTTCTGTTTTTTTCTGCAATCCCCTTGATTTTACGGAAAAATCAAGATATAATATATACTGTATGAATTTTGGCATAAATGAAAAGGAGTGTACAGAACAATGGCATTGGTAACCACTACCGAAATGTTCAAAAAAGCATATGCCGGCGGCTACGCCATCGGCGCATTCAACATCAACAATATGGAGATTATCCAGGCAATCACCGAGGCGGCTGCCGAGGAAAAGTCCCCGGTTATCCTGCAGGTTTCGGCCGGCGCACGCAAGTATGCCAAGCACGCATACCTGCTCGCACTTGCACGTGCCGCAATCGAGGATTCGGGCATTGATCTCGCTCTGCACCTTGACCACGGCGCAGATTTTGAAATCTGCAAGGCCTGCATCGACGGCGGTTTTTCTTCGGTTATGATCGATGGCTCGCATCATTCCTTTGAGGATAATATCGCACTGACCCGCCGCGTGGTGGAGTACGCACACGCGCACGGTGCCGTTGTTGAGGGTGAACTCGGCCGTTTGGCAGGCGTCGAGGACGATGTCAACGTCAGCGCTGAGGATTCTTCCTACACCCGTCCCGAGGAGGTTGAGGAATTCGTTGCCCGTACCGGCGTTGACTCGCTGGCCATTGCCATCGGTACTTCGCACGGCGCGTATAAGTTCACGCCCGATCAGTGCACGCTCAACGAAGAGGGCGTTCTCGTTCCCCCTCCGCTCCGTTTTGATATCCTTGAGGAAATCGAGAAGCGCCTGCCCGGCTTCCCGATCGTTCTGCACGGTGCGTCCTCCGTACCTCAGGACTATGTCCGCGAGATCAATTCGATCGGCGGCAAGCTGCCGAACGCCATCGGTATTCCCGAAAGCCAGCTCCGCAAGGCGGCAAGTATGGCCGTCTGCAAGATCAATATCGACTCGGATATTCGCCTTGCCCTGACTGCAGGTATCCGCCGCGTTATGCACGACGATCCCTCCGTATTTGACCCCCGTGGCTATCTGACCGTAGCACGTGCAGAGGTCAAGAAGACGGTCCAGCATAAGATCAGAAACGTGCTCGGCTCGTCGAATACCCTTTAATCACATTAGATATGGGGGAGTTCCTTTGCCAAAGGAACTCCCCCATCCCAATCCGTGAAGCGCTTCACACCGGGATCAGGAGAAACATATGATTTTTACCACACCATTTACCGTTAATTTTCACGATACCGATCTCTACGCACGGCTTCGTCCGTCGGCCGTGCTGATGTATATGCAGGAGGCGGCCAATCTGCATCTCAACACCTACGGACCGACCATGGATGAAATCCGTGACGGCGGCCACGCCTTTTTGCTCAGTCGCGTGCGGGTTTCGATCTATCGCGCGATTTCCGCCTATACGCCCATTGAGGCGCAAACCTGGGTCAGCAATGCAGATCAGGGATATTCCTTCAATCGGTTTTACCGTATTTTGGCCGACGGCGAAACGGTAGCCGAAGCAACCTCGGTCTGGGCGCTGATTTCGATGAACGACCGCAGACCTATCCGCGTGAGTGAATTTTCCTATCATTTCCCGGGTGACACTCCGTCCGCGCTTACCCTCCCTCGCCGCATCCGCTTTGCAGGCGAGCCCGAGGCGGTCGGTGAGCGGCGGATCGTTTACAGCGACTGCGACTACAACGGGCATCTCAACAACACCCATTATCCCGACCTGCTCTGCGACTTCCTGCCCGAGGGGGAGAAGCGCCGCGTGAGCGATTTCGTTATCAATTTCCTCGGTGAGGCATCGCTCGGCGAGAACCTTACCGTTTACCGTGCCCCCGATCCCGAACGGAACGGCCGCTATCTTTTCCGCACCCGCCGAGCCGACGGCTCGACGAACATCGAGGCGGTTCTGACGCTTAGCGAAGAGAAGGCATGAGTAAGAGGACCGTTTTGCTCGTTGGGGAGGACGTCTGCTACCTGCGGATGCTTGCTTATGCTCTGAGATGCGAGGGCTTTTGCGCAGAGGAGCGTGAGGGGGGGTCGGCCGACTGTGCCGTCGTTGATCTGGACAGCGCCGCCGTACCGGTGGGGATGCCGACCGTCGGATATAGCCGTACGGGACGGACGTCACCCGATTGCACCGTTACGCTCGCGCGTCCCTTTGCGATTCCCGAGCTCGTTGAGGCACTGCACGATCTTGATCGGCCCTCACCCCGTACCGAGCAGCCGACGAGGGGGCTTTTGCTTGACGATAATACCCGCACTGCCGCGCTCGGTACGGTCTGCCTTTCGCTGATGCCGGCCGAATACGCGCTGCTTCGCCGCCTGATGCGGGCGGAGGGGGAGGCGGTCAGCCGGGCTGAGCTGATTGAAGCGCTGCCCTCGGGCAGTCAGCCCTCCTCCAATCTGGCCGAGGTTACGGTTTGCACGCTTCGCCGAAAGCTGGAGAATGCCTTCGGCATTCGCCCCATCCGCACCGTGCGCGGTGTTGGATATCGCTATGATTGCTGAGGGAGGATGGGTATGGAAATTCTTTATGCGGATAACGCCATCGCCGTCTGTATCAAGCCGATCGGACTCGATGCAGAGATCGGCGTGCCTGCGGCACTTGCCGAGACGCTCGGCGGCGGCTTCTATCCCATCCACCGACTCGATCTGAACGTGGGCGGCGTCATGGTGTACGCCCGCACCAAAGCCGCCGCCGCTGACCTCTCACGTGCCGTACAGGATGGGAGCGTGATTAAGGAATACGTGGCCGAGGTGCACGGTGCACCGCCCGAGACGGGGGACTGGGAAGATCTTTTGTGGAAGGATCCGAAGAAAAATAAGGTCTATACCGTCAAGCGGATGCGGGGAGGTGTCAAGCAGGCTCGGCTGGAGTTTAGCCGTCTGCGCGAGGGGGAAACCTCGCTTGTGCGCGTCCGCCTGCATACGGGGCGTACCCACCAGATTCGTGTGTAGTTTGCATTTCGTGGCTTTCCGCTGGTGGGGGATCACAAATACGGCGCACGCGACAAGGCCGCCGCGCCGATGCTGTTCTCCTGTGCCATCACCTTCCCGTATCGGGGAGAAACGAAAACCTACGAGGCACTCCCCGCATGGGCCGAGTGCGGCGAGAAATAAAGTAAAAAAGCTGCTTCGGCAGCTTTTTTTCGTAAACAAAGCACGCGGATACCGTATAATTGCCCCGCCCGCCACAAAGGCTCCCTCTCGGAGAGAGCCTTGATTTAATGCGTTTCGCCGCCCTCCGCCGGGTGCATCTGCCGAAGGCTTTTTTTCGCCTGATCAAAAAATCAAAAAACTTTTTGAATTTCATTGACAAATGTCGTTGAATGTGCTATACTAAATTCACAGACAAATGTCGACGAAAGAAAAGGAGGAGAAAAGATGAGTCAAACCTTCGTTCGTTTGCCCGACGCGGAGCTTGACGTGATGCAGGTGCTGTGGCAGGCGGGAGAGCCCCGTCGGCCGTCTCAGCTGTTGGATGCACTCCGCGGCAAGCGGGATTGGAGCCTTTCCACCATTCAGGTTATCCTCGGCCGTCTTGAGGAAAAGGGCTTCGTTACGCTGATTTGTGAAAAGCGCTTTCATTATTACCTTCCTGCCGTTGAGGAGGAGGCTTATCGGGTCGGTGAGACCCGCAGCTTTCTGGATCGGATGCACGGCGGATCGGTCAGATCGCTGATGGCGGCGCTGGTGGAGTGCCGCGGCGTGAGCGCCGACGACCTTGATGAAATCGCACGGATTCTCAACGAGAAGAAAGGAGAATGACCGATGCGTGAGCTTTTTCTGACGATTGCCGAAATCACCCTTGCCATGTCGCCGGTTCTTCTGCTCGCCCTGCTCCTCTCCCGCTTTGGGCGGCGTTTCTCGGCGGGCTGTCGGTATGCCGTCTGGTGCCTTCTGCTTCTGCGGCTGGCGATTCCGGTGAATATTTCCTTTCCCGCTCCCGTGGTGTCGCTGACACCGCCCGCCGATATGCCGTCGGTCGAGCAGGTCTTCGATCACCTGCAGATTCCCGCCGTCCCGATGGACGTGGTATCGGTCGATGCCAATTTACCGACCGTGACTGACGGAATCCCCGACGACGCTTACGTGGTGGGTGGCGGAATCGGAACCTCTCCCTTTGCGGCACTTGATCTTGTTCGCCCCGCCACCCTTGTGTGGGCGGTCGGCGCGCTTGCGGTTCTTCTCTGGCAGGCGGTGGTTTGCCTTGCCGCCGAGATGCGGGTGCACCGATGGAAGCTGCCCGCCACCGACGCGCGGCTGACGGCGGCGCTTGCCCGTGCCAAGGATGCGCTCGGCATCAAGCGCACGGTTTCCATCTGGCTCTGCCCCGGGATTCATTCCCCCATGCTGCACGGCCTCATCCGCCCCGAGATTCTTCTGCCCCACGGGGAGTATGACGACGAAGCACTGGACGCCATTCTGCGGCACGAGCTGACGCACGCACGGCGGGGAGATCTGTGGTGGAAGCTGATCGGTATACCGGCCGTAAGTCTGCATTTTTTCAATCCGCTTGTGTGGATTGCCCGCAAGCAGCAGGAAATTGAGATGGAGCAGTCGTGCGACGAGGCGGTTTTCCGCACGGGTGACGTATCGCGCAAGGTCTACGGCGAGACTATGCTCGCCGTGGCGCGTGAGGGACTCGAGATGCGCGCAGTTGGGCTGAATACCCATTTCCATGCCTCTGCCAAGACCCTCAAGGCGCGATTCCGCAATATTCTCGATTCCTCGGCCCGCCGCACGGGACTTTGGCTGATTGCCGCGGCACTCGCCGTTACGCTTCTCGTTTGCGGCTTCGTCTCCTGCCGCGCGGAAATGCCGCCCGATCCGATCACGGGTGAGGAGAGCGGGACAGTCGGACATGAGACGACGGACGGGGGGGCGCTTACCGATCCTGCGGTAACGATTGGCACTGAGACGACGGCGGGGCAGCCCCATACGCCGTATCTGAATCTGGTTGCTCCCATGCTGAATCTGAAGGAGCCGGTCGTTGAGAGGAAATTCGGCTATTACACCGACGAAAACGGAGTGCAGGCGTTCTGCAACGGCACGCTGTACGCGGTCAGCAGCCCGAGGGCGGTATACGCCGCAGCGCCCGGGACGGTAACGTCCGTCGAGCGGAACGATTCGCTTGGCCTCTTCGTCATCCTTGATCACGGCGGTGAGCGCAAAACGGTATACGGCCGTTTGGGCAATACATCGCTGGAGGCGGGAATGCAGATTGCGCAGAGCGGCTATATCGGACAGACCGGTGAGGAAAATACCCTGTATTTTGCCGTCTCGATTGACGGCGCGTACGTCGATCCCGAGCAATATCTGCGATGGGAGCTCAAGCCGGTTTTCAGCTATACGCTCGACAACAGCCTGCCCCGTCTGCGCACCTGGAATCCGCTTGAGAACCCGGAGTTTCCACCCGAGACGGTCTCCCGTATGGGCAGTGAATACACGGCAATTGCGTATATGCTGACCCAGCTTTACGGTGAAGATCACAGCTTCGGGCGGTTTACGCTCCTGCCCGAGCAGATCGTGATTGACGGGCAGACGATGGACAGCGTTTGGGAGATCCACCAGAGCAGCTATTCCTCAATTTGGTTTGCCATGACGAAATACGGCGGCGCAATCTACCAAAGTGAGAATAAAACGGCATGGAGAGCGGTCAGAAACGGCAATTTCACCTCGACGCTTGACAGCAGGACGGTAACGGGTGAGTGGCTGGATTCTCCCTCCCCCCTCTTCCGTGAGCGGGTGTGGATGGTGCATAACGAGCAGTATGACGTCGTGCTGACCGGAGTTGCCACCGTGGAGGTGTATTCCTCGCAGAACGGAACTCTGCCCTCCGTCTTTACGTACACGATCGATGAAGATATGCCGGAGATGATCTCGGCCGAGCGGATTGCCGATCCTTACCTGAGCGATGCGGTGAAGGCGCGTGTACACGCCGAATATCTGCGCGTGCGCACCTATATCGAGCAAAAGTACGGCGAGGCGCACGACTATATTTCGGCGCATTTGATGAGCACGGCCTATGAGGGATTCGAGAGTGTATGGAATATCCGCAAGAAGGACGGGAGCGGGTTTGCACTCTATATGAAGCCGGCGGGCGAGGCGATTTTGGTCGGCAGCCTCTGGTCGGCCGAGGATAACCGCGATACTGTTTGGGCATCGGCGCCACGCTACAGCGACAGTGATCCGTACGGTGATGCCGTCCTCAAGCGAAGCACGAAGGAGCCCCTCTTCCCCTGTGACGTGATCTTCAATTTGCCGTAACAAAACTGTGGATGTAATGCGTGGCATTCCAAGTGAAGACAATGTGTAATGAAAAAGTTCCCACAGACGAAAATAACAGTCTGTGGGAACTTTGTCTTATTTTGATTCAATTTTCATTCCTGTATGGTGCGGTTTGCTATTATATGCGCTGAAAAATATTTCTGACGAGCCGCAAAAATGCAAGGTTCCCTTGTGTAAAGGGAGCTGTCACCGAAGGTGACTGAGGGATTGTAAACGAAACGGTTAGCAGAGCACAAAATTTTTGCATTACAGCGATATGTCAGGCCGGTAACAATCCCTCCGTCACGGCTTGCGCCGTGCCACCTCCCTTTACACAAGGGAGGCTTACGAAAGTGGTGCATCAAGGGACCCCTTGTGTAAAGAGAGGCTTGCGAAAGAGCCGTATCAAAGGCTCCCTTGTGTAAAGGGAGCTGTCACCGAAGGTGACTGAGGGTGCATTCTACGAGATGGTCTATATATTCGCAAACACCTTGAAAATTATTATGTATTTGTGTGTTTGATATTCTGATTACTGTCAAGCCGTATTCTTCAAGAAATGCGGTACGTTCTTTGTCGTAAGCCTTTCCTTCTTCGGTGTAGTGCCCCGATCCGTCAAGCTCAATGACGAGCTTGGCTTTGGCACAGTAGAAATCGGCAATATATTTGCCGAGCACCTTTTGGCGAGAAAAACGGACGGGATATTTGTGCAAAAAGTCATACCAAAGGTGCTGTTCTTCTTTGGTCATACTATTACGCAATATTTTGGCAGTCGGAACAATATTTTTATTGTGCTTTCTCTGCATTACAGTTACTCCGTCTTGCTTTGTGTGCTGTCTTCCCTTTAAGATAGTCGGGGATATCCATTTATCTCTGTGATTATTGTTTGGACATTTTCGGTGATGTGTTTTGTTCCGTCAAGACAAATAACTTTACATCGCATCGTGTCAAGCCATTCCTCAACCTTGTCGGCGCTTCTTTTTTCTGCATATGAAAAAAACGCCTCTTCCTGCTCGTACATATCGCCGCCCGGAAGGACTCTTGCGCCGAATTGATCGACTGCACGCTTCCGTATTCGCTTTACACGGATATTCGCGGGGACAGAGAGATACACAATAAGATCATAATGCGCATTGATTTCCGCCGTCATGTTTCCATTGACAGCGGAGAAAACAAAGCGAGGATTTGATTTTATATCTTCCCAAAGCATTTGTTCAACCTCTGTGCGCGATCGGGATGATTGATACGGATTATCGGTACTTGTAAAATAGTATTTTTCAACATCCATGTGCTTGAAATTTAATTCATTTGCAAGCGCTTCCGCAAGCGTTGTCTTTCCACTGCCGTTAAGTCCGCAAATACATATTCCGTATTTCATGGATTTCCTTCCAATTCATGTCGAGTTTCGTATTTTCATGACAAATGCTTTCGACCATACTATTCCTTTATTGCAGAAGAAGAACCGCAGAAGGTTAATCTGCGGTTCTTTTTGGATGAGCGTATCACGCTCAGATCTCGGGATTGTTGTTTTGACTTATTCCTCTTCGTCTTCCTCGGGCGGGTTTACCACAACCGAGAGGCGCGTGACGCGCATATCCACCATGGCGTCAACGATGATATAGAGATTTTTGTAGGTAAAGCTGTCACCCTCGTGCGGTGCGGCGTCCAGCATTTCGATCGCCCAGCCGCCGACGGTGGTATAATCGGTCTCAAAATCACGGTCGCTGACGTCAACGAGGTCGAAAAAGTCCCAGATACCCATATCGCCGTAGACGGTATAGGTGGAATCTCCGGTTTTGACGTATTCCTCCACGATTTCGTCGCTTTCGTCCCAGATATCGCCGACGATCTGCTCAAGGATATCCTCCATGGTAACGATACCCATCGTGCCGCCGTATTCGTCGACGACGATGGCAAGATGTGCCTGGCGCTGACGCATTTCGTTCAGCGCGGCAGGAAGCTTCATCGATTTATGGATAAAGAGCGGCTCCATCAGAAGCGGGCGGATATCAACCGGATCGCCGTCTGCTTCCACGAGTGCGCGGAAGAAATAATTGAGGTACATGATACCGATGATGTTGTCGATGCGGTCCTCATACACGGGAATCCGCGAGAAGCTGGATTGATCGGCCGTCTCGAGAATTTCCTCAAAATCGTCCTCAATATCAATGGCGAGCATCGAGGTACGGGGAATGAGGATCTCCTCAACGGTGGTTTCATTCAATTCCAGGGTCGACTGCAGAAGATCACTCTGATCCTCGTCGATGACACCCTCCTCCTCGACCGTTTCGATGATGGAGGACAGCTCCTGCTCGGTGACGGTCGGTTCATCCTCGCTGCGGTCGCTGCCCCAGAGGCGGCGCAGACCACGCAGAACGAACTGAACGATGCCGACGAGCGGCGAGAGAATGATCATCAGGATGCGGGTCGGATACGCAACCCAGCGTACCACGACGTCTGCATTCTGCTTGGAGAGAATCTTCGGCACGATTTCGCCGAAAATGAGAATCATCACCGTCATGATGACGGTGGCAATGGCAGAGCCGAGCGCCTCGCCCGATCCGCCCGTAATGCCGAGCAGATTAAGAATATCGAGGATAATCACCGTCGTTGCCGAGGAAGCGGCAACGTTTGCCAGGTTATTGCCGATCAGGATGGCTGAGAGCGCGACGGTGAATTTTTCGCTGATGCGGTAGGCAAGGTCCGCCGTTTTGCTTCCGGCCTCCGCGCTCTTTTTCAAGCGCATTTTGTTTGAGGCGTTGAATGCGATCTCGGAGCCCGAGAAGTATGCCGAGAGCATCAGCATCAGAAGAATCAATATGTAAGGCCAGATTCCACTCATCAGTCCTCATCCTCCTCTCGTTCGGTTTCCTCGAGGGGGAGCGTCGGATCCTCATCGTCCAGCTTGATGATCACGCGGACGATGCGTCCGTCTGCAATCTCGTCTGCGGTGACGGTGAGATAGTTGCTGCCGATTGTTTCCACGAAGCTTTCCTCTTCCTCGGGAACGCGGCCGAATCGCTCAAGCACCCACGCACCGACCGAACGGCTGTCCGCAGGAAGTGAGCCCTCGAGGCCGATTCTGTCAAACAGCTCGTCAAGCCGACATTTGGGGCTGACCGAGAAACGGTTGCCGCCGAGCTTGAAGAAGGTTTCATCTACCACTTCCTCCTCGTCCCAGATCTCACCGACGATTTCCTCAAGGAAGTCCTCGATAGTCACGAGCCCGAGCAGAATCCCCTCCGCATCGCGGACGAGACCCATATAGTTTTTGGAGTGGCTCATGCGGTCAAGCTGATCGTCGATGAGCGCGTCGGGGGAAACGAAGTAGGGGGAAGCAAGAAGGGGGCGGAGGGCAAGATTTTTGTCGTGGTAATAGCCCTTGAGGAATTTTCTTACCTGCAGGATCCCGATTACGTGATCGAGGTCTCCTTCATATACCGGGATGCGGGAGCGGCGGTGATCACGGATGAAGGCCAGCACCTCCTCGTTGGTCATGGAGACGTCGAGGGCACAGATGTCCTCGCGCATCGTCATGACGTCCTCCACGCGAGTTTCGGCAAACTCGATGGCCGAGCGCATCATTTCGCTCGTGTCAGCGTCAACGACGCCCTCCTCCTCGGCGGTATCGATGATATCGATCAGCTCATCCTCGGTGATGGAGGGCTGCTGCTTGCCGGAGAAGAGACGGGTGAAAAATTTCGAGATCCAGGTGAAGAATGCGGCCAGGGGACCGAGCACCTTCATCAGCACGCGAAGCGAGCCGGCCAGCATCAGTGCTGTCGAGTCACTTCTGTCGTTGGCGAAGGCCTTCGGAATCATCTCGCTAAAGAAAAAGAAGAGCAGGGTGGTTACCACGGTGGCCCAAAGAGCAGAATTGGAGTTTTTGGGTAATTCGTTTGCGGCAATGATGGTTGCCACCGAAGCGGCGGCGGTACGTGCAACGTTGTTGCCGATCAGAAGGGTAGACAGTGCACGCTCAAAGTTATTGGTGATGTACATCGTGTGCTTTGCGCGGCGATTGCCCTCTTCTGCTTTGCTCTTGATTTTTATCTTGTTCAGTGCGGTAAATGCACTTTCTGCGCCCGAAAAATAACTTCCGCACAGAAGGAACAGGATAAAGACAATCAATAAAGGAATACTACTGTCACTACTCATGACGGAGAAAAACCAACTCCTTTTTTATATAGTTAATTAACAGTATAACGCATTTGTGCGGTTTTGTCAAGAGATCGGATGGATTCTGTGATTTTTTGTCATACCGCTGCTCCTTGGCACGGGATATTTCTTCTCTTGTTATTTTCGCAGAGTTGTGCTATAATGAGATAAAGGCGACAAAGGAAGGTCTTTGTCGCCATACGATACGGTGCGACCGCATCTTTCCCCCACAGGGATACCGAGCAATTTCGCCGGGGACGGCGGTCCCTGCGATACGGCTCGTGTATCCTCCGCAGGGGCGATGCTGCGCCGCCCGCTCCAAACGCATTTCGCCGCACGGAAGCGGATGCGCGTATACCAAAACCCTTCAGTCGCCTTCCGCGGCCCGTCGCCGCAGCAAGGTATGATCAGAATCTTTTTTTCACAAAGGGGATCTCTATGTCCTATCCGATTCTCGATACCATTTTCTCCCCCGACGATCTCAAGGCACTTCCGGCTGAGCAGCTGGATGCGCTGGCAGAGGAGATCCGGGCGTATCTGATTCGCGAGGTCACCGCGCACGGCGGGCACCTTGCCTCCAATCTCGGCGTGGTTGAGCTGACGCTTGCTCTGCACCGCGTTTTCTCCACCCCACACGATCATATTATCTTTGACGTCGGCCATCAATGCTACGTACATAAGCTGCTGACCGGACGCCGCGACCGTTTTCCCACTCTGCGCCAGGGGGGGGGCCTTTCGGGCTTTACCTGCCGTGCGGAGAGCGAGCACGACTGCTTCGGCGCGGGTCACGCCTCCACCTCGGTTTCGGCTGCACTCGGCTTTGCCCGTGCCGACCGCCTGCGCGGCTCGGACGCTTATTCTATCGCGGTCGTCGGGGACGGCGCATTTACCGGCGGCATGATTCACGAAGCGCTTAACAACTGTGCAAAGGATTTGCGGCTGATCATTATCCTCAACGAAAACGAGATGTCCATCTCGAAAAACACCGGCCGCTTTGCGAAAAATCTCGCCCGCCTGCGCACCTCGTCAGGCTATATCCGCACGAAGCAGGCCACGCGAACCTTCGTCTCGCGGATTCCGCTCGTGGGTAAGCCATTATTCCGCGCTATCCGCGACGCCAAGCAGACGGTCAAGAATATGGTCTACGGCAGTAATTATTTTGAGGATCTCGGGCTCTATTACCTCGGTCCCGTGGACGGTCACGACTGCGAAGCAATGGAGACTCTGCTTCGCGAAGCGGTGGCGGCAGGGCAGAGCACCATCATTCACGTCAAAACGCAGAAGGGGCGGGGTTACGCCCCTGCCGAAGCGGCGCCCGGCACCTATCACGCCGTTCCGCCCGCCGAGAAAAAGCCTGCCGATACCAACTTTTCGGCAGAATTCGGCCGCGCGCTGACCGCGCTTGCTGCCGCAGATGACCGCATCTGTGCCATCACTGCCGCCATGAGCGACGGAACGGGGCTTGAGCCCTTCCGCGCGGCACATCCGGACCGCTTCTTCGACGTTGGCATTGCCGAGGAGCACGCGGTCACCTTTGCCGCAGGGCTGGCCGCCGAGGGAATGCGTCCGGTCTGCGCCATCTACTCTACCTTTCTTCAGCGTGCCTACGACTGCGTGATTCACGACGTTGCGCTCCAGCAGCTGCCGGTCGTTTTCTGTGTTGACCGTGCGGGGCTGAACGCGGGGGACGGCGCGACCCATCACGGAATTTACGACGTGGCCTTCCTCGGACAGATTCCGGGAATGACAATCTATACCCCCGCCACCTTCGGTGGTCTGCGTGCTTCACTCAAGGCTGCGCTTGCCGCAGACGGCCCTTCTGCCGTTCGCTATCCGAATGCAGGTGAGTCGCAGGCCGTGTTGGACGCCTTCTACGGCGGCGTATCGGCCGAGCTCCCTCCCTCCGTGCGGACGAATTACACCGATCCGGAAGATCCGGACGTCGTGATCGTCACCCACGGACGCATGGCGGACGAGGCACTTGCCGCGGCCGATCAGCTGGCCGCACGCAGTATCCGATGCGGTGTGATCCTGCTTGAGATCATCAAGCCCTTTGCCGATGCGGCAAATCGGATTGCACGGCATCTGCCCGCGAAGCCAGCAGCGGTTATCTTCCTTGAGGAAGAAATCCGCGCAGGCGGCATGGGCATGATGCTCTCCGACGCGCTGTGCAGGCATCCGATCATGGCAAACAAGCGTGTTCGTATTCTTGGCGCCCCCGATCATTTCGTGCACGGCGCGTCGGGAGCCTCCATCCGCGCGGCGGCTGGGGTGGACTGCGCCGCCGTCATTCGTGCGGCAACCGAATAAATCCGACTCCCCGATCCTTCTCCGCATATGGCTCGGGGAGTGCTTTTTCCCAATTTTGTGGGCAAAATCAGCCTCCGCAACCGTCGGTTGCGCAATTTCAAGCCGGACTTGGTGGTGTTTTCCCGCCCCGGCCGTTATACTGTGGGTATCAACCACAGGAGGGATAATCAATGAAACTTAACGAAAAAATTCAACTTTGCCGCCGTCGCGGCGGCTTGTCGCAGGAGGAGCTGGCTGAGCGCGTCGGCGTGTCGAGACAGGCCGTTTCCAAATGGGAATGCGGGGACGCTGTTCCGGAGCCTGCCAAGCTTCTTCTCCTCTCGCGCACCTTCGGTGTAACGGCCGATTGGCTGCTTGACGACGCCCTGGGGGAGGAGAGGCAGACAAGCGAGCCGACCGTGCAGGCACCGCCGCGCAGGACGTGGTTGGACGAGCTTCCGGGAGCAATCGGGCGCTTCGTTCGCCGCTGGGGGTGGCTGGCGGGTATCTATCTGCTCGTCATTGGATTGCTCTTCTGCGGGCTCGGCGGAATCGGCCGTCTGCTGTTCGGCGGGATGAGTGCGGCAGTGGAATCGGTGACGAGCGAGCTTGACCCCTTTGGCGGGCTCGGCTTTTCGGAGGAAATCATCATTCTGGACGAGAATGGGAACGTAGTGGACGATCTGCCTGACGAGGTGATCGGGCAGATTGCAGGGAGCATCGGCGAAAACAATTCTCCCTTCCCCGAAATGCCCGATCTCGGCGCGCCGATGCGCGGGATTTCTTCGGTTGCCATGATCGTTCCGAACGCGATTCTCGTGCTCGGCATATTCATGGTCATCGGCGGGGGGGCGCTTGCCCTGATTCTCTTCCGTATGAGGCAGGGACGGCGGGGCGACTGATTCGGCGCGGCTGCGTGTGCACACCTACCGCCTTTTCCGCTCTTGCAAATTGGAGAAAAGCGTGATATAATAGTGATATATTTCAATCGGACGAAAAGGAGCATGGCATGAAGATCATTATTGTCGGCTGCGGCAAAATCGGAACGACGATCGTCGCAAGCCTCGTATGTGAAGGACTCGACGTCGTTGCCGTTGATAACAACGCTGCGACGGTTGAGGAGCTGACCAATCTCTACGACGTCATGGCCGTCTGCGGGAACGGGGCGGATAACGACACCCTCGCCGAAGCCGGCGTGGGAGATTGCGATCTTTTCGTCGCGGTCAGCGGCTCGGACGAGACGAATATGCTCTCCTGCTTCCTTGCCCGCCGTATGGGGGCAAAGCAGACCATCGCCCGTATCCGCAATCCCGAATATAACGACAGAAGCCTTGGCTATCTTTGCCAGCAGCTGGAGCTTTCGCTGGCCGTCAATCCCGATCTGCTTGCCGCGCACGAGCTGCACAATATTCTCAAGCTTCCTTCTGCCGTTCGGATCGAGGCTTTCTCCGGACGGAGCTTTGAGCTGGTCGAGCTGATTCTCAAGCCAGACTCTCCCCTTGACGGCATGTCCCTGATGGATATCCGCCGCCGCTATGCGGGAGCCAAGTTCCTCGTCTGCGCCGTTCGGCGCGGGGACGAGGTGGTGATTCCGTCGGGCGGATTCGTTCTGCGCGCCGGTGACAGAATTGCCATGACCGCCGCACCGAACGAGATCGTTAAGCTGCTTCGTCAGCTTGGCCTGATGCAGAAATCGGCAAAGAGCGTCATGATTCTCGGCGGCTCGCGCATGGCTTATTATCTGGCTCGCGCCCTGCTTGCGGGCGGAAGCGCGGTCACGCTGATCGAGAAAAACCGCGAGCGCTGTGAGGAGCTTTGCGCGGCCCTGCCGGGGGCGGTCGTCATTCACGGTGACGGTGCGCGTCAGGAGGTCCTGCTTGAGGAGGGACTCGGCTCGGTGGACGCCTTCGTCGCGTTGACCGGCTCGGATGAAGAAAATATCCTGGTTTCGATTTACGCCGGTCAGCGGAAGGTTCCAAAGGTTATCGCAAAGGTTAACCGAAGCGAGCACGCGGCAATGGCCGATAAGCTCGGCCTTGACTGCATTATTTCGCCCCGCACGACGATTTCGAACGTACTGACCAGTTACGCCCGTGCACTCTCCAACTCTGCGGGCAGTAAGGTGGAAACGCTGTATAAAATTATGGATGACCGCGCAGAGGCGCTGGAGTTCAAGGTTACCGCCGACTTCCCCTATTCGGGGAAGCCGCTCAAGGAGCTGCGTCCGGCGTCGGGCATTCTGATTGCCGGAATCATTCGCGGCAGAAAGACCATTATTCCCTCGGGTGATGACGTGATTCAGCCCGGCGACCGTGTAATCGTTCTCTCTGCTGAGCACAGGCTGCAGGATCTGTCGGATATTGTGAAGGCGTGAGAAACGCGTTTGATCACATCCTTTCGAAAGGAAAAAACACACCATGAATCGACGAATGGTTATCCAAACGGTCGGGCGCATTGCGCAGGCCGAAGCGGCGCTGATGCTGCTGCCCGCCGTTGTTTCTCTCTGCTATCTTGAACGATGCGGCTGGAGCTTTCTTGCCTCGATTGCAATTTGTCTTGCGATCGGTTTCCTGATGACGAAATTTGCCCGACCGCACACCGATCTGATCTATGCGCGCGAGGGCTTTGCCATCGTTGCACTGGGGTGGTTGCTCACCTCGGCGCTCGGTGCACTCCCCTTTTTTCTCTCCCGTGAGATTCCCGCGTATGCGGACGCCTTTTTTGAGACGGTCAGCGGCTTTACCACGACGGGTGCTTCAATTCTGACCGATGTGGAAGCGATGAGCCACGGACTGCTGTTCTGGCGCAGCTTCACCCATTGGGTGGGCGGTATGGGCGTGCTTGTGTTCGTGATGGCTCTCCTGCCCAGCATCTCCGACCGCTCGATTCATATCGTGCGTGCCGAAATGCCCGGGCCCATCGTGGGCAAGCTGGTTCCGCGCGTCCGGGACACAGCAAAGATTCTCTACGTCATTTATATCGCGATGACGCTTCTGCAAATTGCCTTCCTGCTTGCGGGAGGAATGCCCTTTTTTGACAGTGTTCTGCACGCGTTCGGTACGGCAGGCACGGGCGGATTTGGCGTCAAGGCAGACAGTATCGCCGGCTACAGTCCCTATCTGCAATGGGTCATTGCCGTTTTTATGCTGATTTTCGGCGTGAATTTCAATCTTTATTATCTTCTCCTCATGCGCCGCTTCCGCCTGGCCCTCCGCTCGGGTGAGCTCTGGTGCTATCTGGCCGTCGTCGCGGTCTCCTCGACCCTGATTTTCGTGAATATTCTCCCGTCCTGCGCGGGCGTTGCCGAGGCACTTCGTCTCGCCGTCTTCCAGGTCTCCTCCATCATCACCACCACCGGCTTCACCACCGCCGACTTCAATCTCTGGCCGGGCTTCTCCCGAGCCATTCTGCTTCTGCTCATGTTCGTGGGCGGGTGTGCGGGTTCAACGGCGGGTGGACTCAAAATGTCCCGTGCCGTCATGCTCTTCAAGATGATCGGCCGTGAATTCCGCCGTCTTCTGCATCCCCGTTCGGTAACCGCCGTTCGGTTTGAGGGCAAGCAGGTTGACGAGCAGACGCTCGGCAGTGTCAGCACCTATTTCTCGATCTATATCGTCTGTATCCTCGCCGTTTTCCTCCTGCTCACCCTTGAGCCCTTCGACTTTGAAACGAATTTCTCGGCGGCCGTGACCTGCTTCAATAACGTTGGCCCGGGCTTTGCCGCCGTCGGCCCTACCGGCAGCTTTGCTGCCTATTCCGCACTCTCCAAATATATTCTTTCCTTCGCCATGCTTCTCGGCCGACTGGAGATCTTCCCCCTCATCCTGATCTTCTCGCCGGGAATCTGGACGAAGAGATGACGATTTTATTTCTTCTATGCAATGGAAAAGGCACTTACGGAAAGCAATTTCCGTAAGTGCCTTTTCCGTTTTCCTGCCGTCCTCGGACGGAGCGGTGCTTTACTCTTTTATCTCGGTCTTCCGCCGCCCATACCACCCATACCACCCATACCACCCATACCGGTTGTCTTACCGTAGAGGAGGGAAGAGAGGGTGATTTCGGTGCTGCTTTGACCGACGGTCAGGGTATACGTGCCGCCTTCGGTCAGCGCGGGGCAGGAAAGGAGAACCGAGGAGAGGGCCTTGGGCGAGGTCCAGGCAAAGAGGGTGCTGCCCGACGCATCGGTGAGGGTGATTGCCGTGCCGGCCGATTGATTGGGGGTGGTCAGATAAATTGCCCCCTGTCCCTCGGCGGCGCTGAAGCTTTGCGCCATTTGGGAAGAGCCGACAGCGATGAAGATGCCGCCCGTGATTTTGGCCGAGCTCGTATAGTCGAGCGGACCGTTGCCGCCGTTGGTGGGCCCGGCAACGTACGTCTCACCGCCCGTCACCTCGAGCGCGCCGTTCGAATCAATGCCGTCGCCGCCGGCGTCAACGACCAGCTTGCCGCCGCTGATGCGGATAAACATTTGTCCCTCCGTCGAGGCGGCAAAGCCGTCACCGCCGGGTGCTCCGTCGGGAATTTCTCCCTCACTCGGCATACCGCCCATGCCGTCGGGTGGTATATCCCCGGGCCTGCCGCCGCCCATGCCGCCGCGTCCGCCGCCACCGCCGAAGAAGCCGCCGAAGCCGCTTCCGTCGGCACCGCCGGCGGCGTTGAGACCGTCATCCGATGCCTTGAGGGTGGTTGCGCCGCCCGCCACGGTGATCGAGCGTCCCTCGATGCCTTCGTAGCTTGCGGTGATCTCAACCGTTCCGTCCGCAATCAGGGTATCGGCGTCGGCGTGGATGCCGTCGTCTCCGGCGGCAAGGGTGAAGGTACCACCCCGCAGGGTCAGGTTTGCATTGCTATGGAGGGCGTCGTCTGCCGAATCGATAACGAACGTTCCGCCCGTAATCAGAAGATCTCCTGCGGCCTTAATGCCCTTGGCGCTGGTTTCGTCGGTGCCCGAGGTCGAGGATGAGGGCATACCGCCCATGCCGCTGCGGCCGCCGAAATTCCATCCCCAACCGCCCATCTCATTCTGCGTGACGGCGGTATGGCCGCCGCCCGCAGTCAGATTGAAGCTGCCGCCCGCAATCTCCAGTGCGCCGCCTGCGCTGATGCCGTCCCCGTCTGCCACGACGGTGACAGCGCCGCTGTCAGCATAGAAGAAGCCGAGGGTGCTGTCCTCGTCGTTCTCGGCCTTGATCCCGTCCTTGCCGGCGGTGACGGTCAGCGCCGCTTTGGTCAGACGAACGCTGTCGTTGGCGGAAAAGCCGTGTGCGGCAGCGTTTACCACGTAGCTGCCCCCTGCGATCACGAGATCGTCCTTGGCCGCCACGCCGTGTCCGGCGGGGGAGATCAGGGTCAGCCGTCCCGTTCCGTTGAGGGTGAGATCATCCTTGGAGAAGAGGGCGGCGTCGACGTTGTTTTCGTCAATGGTGCTGAAGGAGCCGCCGTTCTCAAGGCGGTTCTCGCTCCCCTCGGTCAGGGTTACGAACACCTTGTCGGCCTGCCGTACGTAGAGGGCGGCAAAGGTGGGGGCGGTGATTGATGCACCGTCGAGTACGAGCTGTATCTTGTCGGTTTTCTCAGCGTCCACGATCACCGTGCCCGTGAGACTGCCGCGAAGCAGATAGGTGCCCTCGTCGGTGATTGTGAGCGTGCCGCCCTCGATTCTGACCGACTCGGCCGTGCAGGCGGCCGTCTCCCCCGAGAGGGTGACCGTAACGGCGTCGGCCGTGCTGTAGTCTCCTCGCAGATCGCGGTCGGTGAAGAGCTCGGAGGTGTCAATCGCTGCGGCCGTCCCGGGGGAGAGGGCCGCCGTATCGTCCCGCACGGGGTCGGAGGGCGTGCCGCCGCATCCGACGAGGAGCAGGGCGGCAGAGAAAAGTGCGATCAATTTTGTTTTCACGGTGATTCCTCCGGGAATTTAGAGTTCGGCGCGCGTCTCCTGACGGGAGATGCTGATTTCCAGATTGCCGTTGCGGCAGCGAAGCTTGTCGATGAGCTCCTTCTCACTGACCGTATCGCGAAGCGTCACGTCGTAGGTCAGGCGGAAGAGACTGCCCAGATTGGTCGTTTTGACCGAGACGAGCTCGTACGAGAGGGTGTAGGCGGCGAAGAGATCGTCAAATACACCCGTATAGTCGAGATCCTCGGGGATGGTGATGCGCATGGTTTTATGGAGCGCGGCCCGTCTGCCCGCGCCAAAATCAATTCGCACGTAAAGCATGGAAATGCCGCCGAGCAGGATGGCGAAGAGCATGGCGTAGCCGATGTAGCCCATGCCGGTGATCAGTCCAGTGCCCATCGCGAGGAAGATCGCGCCGATCTCCCGCGCCGAGCCGGGTGCGGATCGGAAACGGACCAGACTGAACGCGCCCGCCACCGCCACGCCGGCGCCCACGTTGCCGTTGACCATCATGATGACCACGCAGACGACGGCGGGGAGCAGGGCGAGGGTGGCGGAAAAGCTTTTTGAGGTTCTCGTCCGATAGGTATACATGAGGGCGAGAATCACGCCCGCAAGGAGCGCACTGCCCACGCAGAGAAGAAAATCGGGGAGTGAGATCACGGTTGTGAATTCGGTGTCAAAGATACCGCGGAAAAGGCGGTCAAGCATAGTATTGTCCTCCGGTCAAAATTTCATTCGTCGCGAGCGAGGGGGCTTGCCTTTGTTCCTCGCGCGGCAGGGTGGCAAAATAGGTGCCGTATTTGGAAAAAGAAGCTTTGTACAGCTCGGCGCGGGTGAGTGCATCAACCATCCAGAGCGGAATTGCCCCGGGCGCCTTGATTTCCATCAGCGTCTGCCCCGGCGCAAGCAAGGCGCGGCCGCCTACGTCGGCAGAGAGCGAGAGACGGTCGGCGCGTGCGAGAATATTTTCGTCAAAGGTCACGCGGAAGCCGTCGGCACAGTCGGTGTCGGGGAGTGGGGCAAAGGCCTCCCGCTCGTAGGAGAGAAAGACCACCGGGCGAAGCGTCGCGTAGAATTGGCGGAAGTATTCGATTTCCTCCTCAATCTGCGTGCGGCACATCGGCGCTTTACCCGTACAAAGCCACTCGATCGCCTCCTGCTCGGGCATCGTCAGTCGGCGCTTGTATACCACCTTTTTGTATTTTTTCTTCAGCTCGACGAAAACCTGCTCGCCGGGCGCAATCTGCCGATAACTGCGTATACGAAGCTTTTCCTTGTACACCGGCTTCTCGAGCGAGCGACGGATCAGGCGGTAATTTTCGGTGTCGAAATAGAGATTGCGGATCGTCGTTCGGCCGTAGCCGTCGAGGCGCATTCTCCCCGCCATTGCCGCAAGGACGCTTTCCTTCTGCGCGGCAGACAGAATATATTTCAGCTCGTAGCGCTTGAATACGGTTTGAACAGCCATTCTTCCCCTCCTTTCCTTGTGCCATCAGTATAGCCGAGCAACCTTAATTGAACCTAAACCGGCGTGTGAATTTGTGTGACGGTTGGCTGAAGATTTCGTGCGCAACCGACATTTTTCGTCACGCGGAGAGGAAATCGGACATAAACTGGGGATGCAGGCATACGCCTGCGCAGACAAAAATGAAGAAGGGAAGACTCGCCATGCGAGTCAAGGTGAAAACCAATGGCACAGTTTACTAACCAGGCCCAGCTGACCTATCGCGGCGGTGCGGTCAACTCAAACGTCGCCGTCGGTGAGGTGCTGGAGGTACTTGATGCGACGAAGACGGTACTCAGCGGAAGCTATGCACGGGGGGATGATCTGACCTACGTGATCTCGCTGGTCAATTCGGGGCAGACGCCACTCAGCGGCGTAACGGTGAGCGATGACCTCGGTGCGTATACCTTCTCGACGCAAGCGGTCTATCCGCTTGCGTACGTGGACGGCTCTCTGCGCGTTTTTGCCAACGGCGTGCTCGCCGCGGCCCCCGCTGTTAACCCCGGGCCGCCCCTCGTCGTCTCGGGGCTGACCGTTCCCGCCGAGGGAAATCTGCTCCTCGTTTACGAGGCTCGCGTAACCGCCTTTGCGTCGCTTGCGGAAACGGGATCGATCACCAATACCGCCACCGTCACGGGCGGCGGTATCCTGACCCCCATCGAGGTCAGCGCATCGGTATCCGCCGCGGCAGCGCCCGAGCTGACCGTTACCAAGACCGTCACGCCGGTGCCCGTTGCCGAGAACGGACGGCTGACCTACACCTTTATCATCCAGAATACGGGTAACCGCGCGGCGGTCACAACCGACGATATCAGCCTTACCGATGATTTCGATCCGATTCTGAGCGATCTCGCCGTCACCCTCGACGGTGTCGCGCTGAGTGAACCCGCCGATTACACGTATGATGAGACGATTGGGCGTTTCGCCACCGTGCCGGGACGGATCACCGTTCCCGCTGCCACCTACACGCAGGACCCCGCCGGCGGCGCGTGGATCATCACGCCCGGTACTGCCCGCCTCGTCATCACCGGAACGGTTTGAGCAAAATGTGAAAAAGGGACTGCCGCCATAGGGTGATGTCCTTAGCGGAGAATTTTACACTTTTTGAAAAGTGCGAGCATCGCATTTGACTAGTCAAACGCAAATGGGCTAAGCCCAAACCCATATTACAAGCAGAAAGAGAGAACAGACGGTTCATAGCCGAAAGTTCTCTCTTTTCTGTTGGTATAAAGTGATATTCTTTGCTGACGCAAAGAGTGATATTGTCGCACAACGACAGTGATATTGAAGCCTTACGGCTTCAGTGATATTCTATTCGCCTATAAACTTGCGAAGCAAATATCACTCGGCGTAAGCCGAATATCACTGCGTAGCAATAGAACTCGCCGAAGGCGAATAGAGTTAGCGTGATACTCCGTTAAGAGTATCACGCTATGGCGGCAGTCCCTTTTTCGCATATGCAAGCCCGAGCCGTGCGCACGGGGCGCTTACCACAGGCGGATGCGCGGACGAAGCTTAAAGAGATAGAACAAAATCAAGCGGGAGAGCGCGATATCGTAGATCACGAAAACCGCGTTGGCAATCAGGAATACCGCCGCCGTAAAGCCGAGGTCGGTGTCGGGCAGACCGAGGACGACGGTGCTGAGCAGGATGAGAAGCATCAGCGCGGTGTTAAAAAAGGAAAACTTCAATATCCAGGCGAGAATGTAATGCCGCCGTTCGAAAATTGCCTTCATCATCGGGTAGATGCCCGCAAAAAGCAGATAGACCAGAGCAGCAAATTTGGTCGGCAGAATCAGAAGCGAGAGGGCTGACGTTACCCCCCAGAGCATCCAGGGGAAAGCGCCGCCGACCTCGAGGACGGCGAACACCACGAGAAGGGACGCCATCGCCGCGGTTGTCAGGTCGAGGACCTCGATGACCGCACCGAGCCAGAGAATCACGACGCTGAGCGCCGCGAGCACGGCGCCGAGCGACAGCCGACGCGTCCGTGCGGAAATTCGATTTTTTTCGTTGCGCATATCCGTTACCTCGCAAATACCGCTCAGCAGGGGAGCAGATTGCCGCCCATGCATTCACAGCAGCAGTCGGCGCAAAGAAGACCGGTGCAGAGGTCGCAGCCCGAGCAGGTCTGGCCGTTCATCCCGGTGGAATAGGGGCGGCCGAAGGACTGCGTGCGCTGGCGAAGCTGATCCCGTGCCTGCGCGTATTCGTAATTGGAGGGATCAAGGGTGCAGGCGGTATCAAAGGATTGCTGTGCGTCAAAGGTCCAGCCGCGGCGGAGCTGAATACAGCCCTGCAGGAAGTGCCACTCGGCAGAGCGGTCTGCTACGGGGACGGCCTGCAGAATGCGCGCCGCCTCAAGAATACTGCCCTGATTGATCAGCACGCGAACCCGCGCGTAGGTGGGTGCGCCCGAGCCCGAGTAGCTTCCCCCTGCGGTTGAGCCGCCGTAAGTGCTGCCCGCGTTGCCCGTCCCCGCCTCGCGCTGACGCTGAATCTCGTCGTACGCGGCGTTGATCTCTTTCATTTTTTCCTCCGCAACGTCGGCCAGATCGCTGTCCCGATATTTATCGGGATGATACTTGCGCGCCAGATTGCGGTAGGCCTTTTTGATTTCTTCGTCGGATGCGTCTCGGCTTACGCCAAGCGTCTTATAAGGATCGGTCATGTTTTTCTCCGTTTAATCGATATCGTCATTTCTGCCGGGCGGGCTCCTCGGGGAAGAGCACGGCGCGTGCGGCGCGGGGCATGCCCAGATACAGCACGTTGCGCAAAACACCTGCGTTGTCGGGACTTTGGTCAAGCTCAAGCAAATCCATCGCGGCCTCGACCCCCATCAACTCTGCGGTCAGCGCGTCGGCGTAGCTTTGCCGCGTCTCCCCGTCGATCGGCTCGCCGCCGTGTCGGGCGGCGGAGAAGGGATTATAGCGGCCGAGACGGCAGTCTTCGGCGTAGTCGTCCAGCGCGTCAAGCACGTAGAGCCAGCGGCCGAGATGATGGCCGAGTTCTCCCGCCACCCGCGCCTCATCGCCCGAGAGGCCGGAGGACGCCAGCGCGCGCATCAGTCTGCCGAACGTGTCTGCCGGCTGATCGACCGACGGGACGCGCGCCGCCTCCAGTGCGTGCAGAGCGTCCAGTGCGTCGCCGATTTCGCCGTCGAGCGCCGATTCCCCCGCGCGCCGCCGCATGGCGGCAAGAAAGGGAAGGGCAAGTCTTGCTCGCGTCCTGCGCCAGCCGCGCTCGTCGTCGATGTCGTCCCGCAGCTTGTGGTAGCCGAGCAGAGCGGCCGCCCGCGCGCAGTAGTCAAGCGCCTCGTTGGGGTCGGCAACCGAGCGTTTCTTCGTCGGATGCGCAAGACAGCGGCGCGCCGTGAAGGTGGGAGTCTCCCCCGTCGCGGCTATGCGGATCAGCGCGAGATAGGCAAAATCGTAGCTGAGGGTCAGGCGGGACAAGCAGCCGGTGCATCGCCCCATGGCACGGCAAAGTCCGCAGTAAACGCCGCGATAGTAAGCGTCCTCACGCACCTTCAGCTCGGGTGCGTGGGGCTTGATATAGCCGAACAAAGCCGTCCCCCCTCAAATGTATTCATCATCATGATACCCGATATCGGCGGCGAATACAACCTATGAATTGTAAATATTTGTGTTCTTTTCGGTAAAAATCCGTTTTTTTCGGCCGTTTTTTGTGCGTGGCGAAAAAAAGCAAAAAAATTTCAAAAAGTGCTTGACAAAGTATGACGGTTATGTTATAATAACTGACGTTGACGCTGCTATGGCTCAGTTGGTAGAGCACATCCTTGGTAAGGATGAGGTCATCAGTTCGACTCTGATTAGCAGCTCCAGGAAAGCATCGGGAATACCCGGTGCTTTTTCTGTTTTATTTGCAAAAGTGAGATTTCCTCGGGGAGGCCCTTTTTTCAAAAAGGGCCTCCCCGAACCCCTCTCCAAAAACTTTTGGGGAAAGGGAGTTCGCCTGATTATTCCTTAAAATTTGCAAAATGGGAATAATAAATTGACGTTTTTTTGAAAAATATATTGGCATTGTTCCTAAAATTTGATATAATGTATCCGGTGAGATTGTATTTGGCCCGGGAGGATTCGGTTATGGAATATATTAAGGTATCAAAAGCTGCTGAAAAATGGGGGATTTCCGCGCGGCGCGTTCGCGCTTTGTGTGCGGCGGGCAAGATTGACGGTGTAATCCGCCAAGGAAGTCTGTATATGATTCCTGCTTCTGTTGCAAAGCCTGCGGATGGGAGAAAGGGCAGAGCGGGGTACCTGCATGACCTGGAAAAGAAGCGTGATCTTCTTTCGGCAAGGCCTCTCCTGACGCCCGGAGAGGTCGAAAGACTTGCCCATGAGTTTATGGTTGATTTTACCTACAACTCCAATGCGATCGAGGGGAATACGCTCACTTTGAAAGAAACTGCATTGGCTCTTGAAGGAATGACAATCGACCAAAAGCCTTTGAAGGATCACCTTGAAGCCGTAGGGCATCGGGATGCCTTCCTCTATGTTCAAGAGATGGCAAAAAACGAAGTGGAGCTTTCGGAATATGTGATCAAGAATATCCACGCGCTTGTGTTGATGAACCGTCCCGAAGATAAGGGGCAGTATCGTCGTATTCCCGTTCGCATTATGGGGGCATATACCGAGCCCGTTCAGCCGTATCTGATTGCACCTAAGATGAACGAATTACTTGTTGCCAACGAGGAGCGCAAACGCAGAATGACGACGGTTGAGCGCGTTGCCCGTTTTCATCTTGAATTTGAGGGGATACACCCCTTCGTTGATGGAAACGGCAGAACGGGGCGCCTGATTCTCAATCTCGAATTGATTCGCAACGGATTCCCGCCAATCAACGTAAAATTTACCGATCGCAAGCGTTACTACGATGCTTTTGATGCCTTCTATCGTGACGGTGACGCAGGAAAAATGATAGACTTGATTGCAGAATACATGGACAAAAGACTTGACGAATATTTGAATGTGTTGGATGATAACCAATAAAAGCAAAACAAAGGGAACAACCAATCCTTTGTGAAATGTAAACATTTTGTTAACACTTTCGCGCGCGTGTATCGTAAAGGCAATGTTGTCGCATGTTATATTTTCCAATTTCATCTTTGCCTGTACAATATAAATATTATGGTACACGGAGGCAAGATCATGGTGGATTATACGGCGATAGGGAAACGGATACGCAAATACCGCGAGAATATGCACATGACGCAGTACGATCTTGCGATGACGATCGGGATGTCCAATACGACGATAAGCCACATTGAGTGCGGGCAGGGCAAGCACGAATTTGCGACGTACGTCAAAATTGCGAATGCGCTGAACGTCTCGATGGATATGCTGCTGTGTGACAACCTTCGGGTTTCCGCGCCGACCTATCACGCGGAGCTGAGCGAAATTTTGCTTGCCTGCACGGGCGAGGAGCTGCGATTTATCCGCGAGGCGATTCCGGCTCTGCTTAGCGCCTACCGCTGTGCACGCGGGGATCAGATTAAAACAGTTGGAGAAAAATGAGATGCTGGATTTGACGTTTTATTTATCCACTCTGGACGACGATGCGGAACGGGACAAGCTTTCCCTGATCTACGAGCGCTATTATGATTCCATGCGCTACGCGGCGCGGCGTTACGTCGGGCAATACGGTGCGGACGAGGACGCGGTGCACGAAGCGATTTTGAAGATCATTGATCATCTCGATAAAATTGACCTTGGCGACGATCTCGGCGCACGCTGTTTCGTTTGTACCGTTGCGGCGAACAAGGCGAAGGATTGGTTGAAGAAGGAGAAGAAATTCCAGATATCGGACATTGACAACGCGGTGCTCTACGACGAGGACGTCGACAGTCTGCCGATGGAAGCGCTGCTGAGCAAGGAGGGCTATCAGCAGCTGATCGACTGTATTGGTTCGCTGGGCGAAATTTACCGCGACGTGTGTATGCTGAAATACGTCAGCCATCTCAAGGAAAGGGAGATTGCCGAGGTACTGGAGATCAGCCCGAAAACCGTCAGCGTCCGCATCGTGCGTGCACATCGGATGTTGCGGGCCAAAATCATGGAGAAAATCCCGGAGGGCGTGAAATGATTAATCGGAAGGTTGATGAAGCCGTATTTGAGCTGCTGCTGACGCACGCGTTCCGCGATGCGTATGCAAGGGAGACCGAGCGGGCAGAGGCCGAAGGGGAAGCCTGCCCCGCGCCGTCTGCGGCGCACCGCAGGCAGGAGAAGCGGTATTACCGAAGAAAACGGCGAGGGACTCTGCGCGTGTCCACGGTGCTGGCACGGACGGCGGCCTGCCTTTTGGCCTTTATGGGCATCGGCTTTGGCGCCATGCTCTTCTCCCAGCCCGTCCGCGCGGCGGTTTGGGACACGGTGATCACGGTGTTTGAGAAATATTTCGTCTTTGACGCACCCACAGAAGAACCTGCACTCGTCCTCGACGGGCATACCTTCGGGTATATCCCGGAGGGGTTTGAGTTGGTGGATTCTCAGGTGCTTGAGCGAGTGAGTCGATACCAATTCAGCAATGGCAGTGAAGAATTTGTCATCGGCTTCTCGTCGTCAGACGCGATGGCATTACAATGGAATAGCGAAGATGGCGCTTTGTCCAAAATTGAGCTTAACGGAATAGAAGCGTACTGGAAGGAATCCGAAAATGGATACGGTGTGCTGTTCTGGACGGCAAATGGCCAAACAATTTATGTTCAGGGAAATATTGGTCAATTCACTATAAAAAATATTGCAAAAAATATTTCATAATTTGTAGTAAAACCCTCCTTTGAATCGTTATATGAGTGAAAACGATTCAAAGGAGGGTTTCGTTATGAAACAAAGAAAAAAAGTTTTCCATTTAATGAGTATTTGGCTGATGATTGTATGTGTCACGTTTTCTGCAAGCGCCGCTGTCATTGACAATAGTGTAGCACCGCTTTGGGACAACACCGAGATGCTTTTCACATCGCACGATTATATTGAGGATGGTGAAGCGGAATGTGTAGTTGAAATCGTCGCAAAGTATGGTGCTACCCGGATTGACAACATCGACATTGTATATTATGCAGAAGGATTTTCTTCCGGTTGGGAAGAACTTGCCAGATGGGAAGATCTATACGTTAATGATGATTACTTTTTCTGGTATGACTATGTCCCAGGTGTCCAAACAGGGCGAGAGTATCGCCTGACCGTTTCTTTCGATGTGCACTATAACGGAACGGTTGAGCACATTGAAAGCACGCACGACAGATTATACGAATAATAACCAATCAGAAAGTGAAAGCGGTATGGGAACAGCGCTTTGGTTTTGCGCCGGGCGCAGTTCCTTTTATCAAGGATTTTGTAGAAATATGTTTAATTTTGTAGAATTGAGAGGATAAAGCAATGCGCGAATATCAATATATCATCGTTGAACAAAGAATTGGAGAAGGAGACACCATGCGCATCAGCTACGGGATTGCCGCTGCAATCGTTTACGATGAATGTATTCAGGTGCTGCATTGCTTTTATGATCTGTCAACCGAAAGAGCCCCCGTTCAAGAGCTCGTTCAAACCTGCAATGCCCTTGAGCTCGACGTCCTCCACCTCTCTGACGTAGTGGATGATTTCATGGCAACAGCATACGGTGAATAATCGCCGACGCAAAAACAGCGCGCACGATAGCCCTATCGTGCGCGCTGTTTTTGTCCATCAACAGAAGCGCGTCGCACCGTTAGCCCGCCTTTGCGCATCGTTGCGCTTGGATACAAATGCATACTTTTATTTCCACTTTAGATAGTAGCGTGACATTTCAGTAAGCCTTCTCCAGCGGAGAAGATGCCCCGAAGGGGCGGATGAGGAGAGCATCCTCAGTACTGCACATATGGTCAGCGTACTGCACAAAAGCAACAAACGAAAGAGTCTATGCAAAACAAAATCATAGAGATCATATGTATACCACGTTGATCTCCTCATCCGTCACGGCTTCGCCGTGCCACCTCCGAGATTGCTAGCAATCTCGTGGCGCTTGCGCCCATCTTCGCTGGGGAAGGCTAATTGTGCGTCACGTTCCCGCCGGAAATAAAAGTATACCTTTGTTGACAGCACGAACGTAGCGCACAGGTACGCATCGCACCGAAAAAGAAATTTTCCTTTCCCCTTGCACAGTAGGGAAAAAACTGTTATAATGAGCACAGAAAAATAATTTATCTCATAAAAGGACGGTACTTACGATGAAACATGCCACGATCTGTTTCCCCGATTTGTCCGAACAGTTTTCTGCCGCACTTGATCTGCTTGCCCCCGAGCTCTCTCTTCCACTTGGAAATGACGGGCTTCCCGTCCGCGTAACGCTCTCGGACGGCGGCATTTCCCTCCGCCGTACCGCCGAGGGCATCACTATCACCTGTCGGCGCGTGAACGAATTCTGCCGCGCACTCTCCCATCTTGCCGCGTATCTCCGTGACGGCGGCGAGGTCGAGGAAAAGGGGCGCTTTTCCATGCTCTGCTACATGGTAGATGCCTCCCGCAATGCGGTATTCAACCTGCCCTCCGCGAAAAAGATGCTTCGCTTGCTTGCCCTCTGCGGATATGACTCGATGATGCTCTATACCGAGGACACCTTCGAGGTTCCCGAATATCCCTATTTCGGGCATCTGCGCGGCCGATATACGCACGCAGAGCTGCGCGAGCTTGACGACTATGCCGATGCGCTCGGCATTGAGCTGATCCCCTGCATTCAGACGCTGGCACATCTGGAAACCGCCATTCGCTGGAAGGAGATCGCGGCCTTTTCGGATACCAAAGACATTCTGCTCGTCGGTGACGAACGCACCTACGCCTTCATCGATGCCATGCTCGAGACCTGCCGCAGCTGCTTCCGTTCCCGCCGCATCAACATCGGCATGGACGAGGCACACGCACTCGGGCTCGGCAAATATCTGCAGAAGAACGGCTATACGCCTGCGCACGAGATCATGCTTGCCCATCTTGACCGCGTAATCGCACAGTGTCATGACAAGGGCTTCCATCCGATGATGTGGTCGGATATGTTCTTCCGCATGGCGTTTGGCGGGAATTACTATGTCAAGGAAGGCGAGATTGCAGAGAACGTGATCAACCGCGTTCCGGAAGGCGTGACCCTGGTTTACTGGGACTATTATTCCTACGATCGCGCGCTCGTCGAGCACATGGTCGACTGCCATCTCAAATTCAAGAATCCCGTTGCCTTTGCGGGCGGCGCTTGGAAATGGATCGGCTATGCGCCCCACAACTATCACTCGATCGTCTCAAGCAAGCTTCAGCTTGACGTTTGCCTTGAGAAGGGGCTTGACAATATCATCGTTACCGGCTGGGGAGACAACGGCGGTGAGGCATCTCAATTCTCCACGCTTCCCTCCCTGCTTTATTTCGCCGAACGCGCATACACCGACCGCATTGACGAGGCGTATCTTGAATCCCGCGCCCGTGCCTGCTTCGGCATCGGCTTTGCCGAGCTGATGGCGCTTGATGCCCCCGACGATCTTCCCGCCATTTATCACGTTCCCGGGAATCGCAACCCCCACCGCTATCTGCTCTATAACGATCCGATGCTCGGCATGATGGATAAGATGTTCGATCCCGAACGCGATCCTGCCGTTTTTGCGGCCAATACCGACCGTCTGCTTGCCCTCGCCGGTCATCCGACCTTCGGCTATCTTTTCCGCACGCTGGGACTGCTTTGCCGTGTGCTTACCCGCAAGTCGGACCTGACCGTTCGGATGCGCGCCGCTTATCTTGCAAACGAGCGCAGCGCGCTCCGCACCATTGCCGAGGAGGAAATCCCGCAGATCGTCGACGATCTTGACGAATTTATCGCTGCTTTCCGTACGCAATGGGAGAAGGAAAACAAACCCTTCGGCTTTGAGACGCACGAGCTTCGTCTCGGCGGACTGAGACTCCGCCTCGAGAGCACCGCACGCCGTCTCCTCCGTTATCTCGACGGCGAGGATTCCGCCATCCCGGAATTTGATCAGCCCGTCCTTGATTATGCCGGCCGAACCGATCCTGCCGTTCCGCATATCAGCAAAAACGTCTGGTCGCAGATCGCATCCCCCGGAATTCTGTAAAGCAGGCGTTTCCGACGACGCGTCCCGTCTCACAAAAAGGAATATAGGTGATATGAAAAAAATGTTCTTGTCGCACAGCGACGCCGCACTCAGAAACAGAAATATCGTTTTACGGTATATCCGGGAAAACGCCCCCGTTTCCAGAACCGGAATCTGGGAAAATCTTGATATGAGCCGTGCATCGGTCACGCAGATTATTAAGCAATTCCAGGAAAACGGTATGATCGTTGACTGTTTTCACGGCAGATCCACCGGAGGAAGAAAGCCGCTGTACATTGAGTTCGAGGGGAAAAATATGATTTTCTTCGCCTTCGACTGGATAACCAAAAATCTCTATCTGATGAATCTCAACGGCGATATTCTCTATGAGGCATACCAAAAACTGTCGGAGGGCATCTCCCCTGCCGCCTTTGCCAAAACGTTGAAAAAGCATATACGCGAGATGATCGACAAGGATATCTGCGAGAGAGAAAAAATCGTCGGGCTGGTTTTGGCTCTGCCGGGAATCATTCACGCGAACGAATGCAAACTGCTCCTCTCGGTTGAGCTTGGCTGGAAGGACGTCGATATCGCCGCGCTTTTTGCGGATTTGTTCGGCGAGCGTGTTTTTCTGGAGAGAACCATCAATCTTCTGGCACTGGCCGAAACAACGGTTCGCAAAAAGAACAATGGGGCATCCCACGTTCAGCTCTTTATCTTCGATCATACCGGAATCGGTGTGGCCACCGTCATTCATGGGAATATCCAGCATGGGCTCCGCTGTATGCACGGTGAGCTCGGCCATATCAAGCTCCGCTCGGATGAGCCGTGCTCCTGCGGTCAGCGAGGCTGTCTTGAAGCAATCATCAAAAAGCTGATCGCGGAGAGCGGCGGCGTCATCACCGACGAAATTCTCGATTATTTTGCCATCGGCATTTCCACGGCGGTCAACGTCTGCGATACAGACGTCGTTCTGACCGGCTCCTATGTGGAAAAGCTGAATGAAACGCAGAAGAAAAAGCTCAGAAATTCCGTTTTCTCCAAAGTAACCAGTCCGGATTCCCGAAATTTTGAGATTGATTTTCTCTATAACAGCCGCCAAATGGCGCAGCTTGGTCTCTGTACCTATATGTTTGACTGCTGTTTCCCCACCAAATAAATCCTTCAATATGCAAAAAGGGTGTCGCGCCGAATTTGGCGCGACACCCTTTTGACATTGCCAAGGCCTTTATTTCACGATACCGCTGAGCAAATAGCGCATTTTCTCCTCTGCACCCTTTGCATTGATCATAATGGCATCCTCAAGATTACCTGCAAACGGCATAGCGGAGCGAAGCGCACCGTATACCAGCGGCTCTGCATCCAGATAGTCAAAGCCCTCCTCGACAATCCGTCTGACGATCTCGGAGCCGACTGAAAAGCCTGCCGTGGCTTCGTGCACAACGAGAAGTCTTCCGGTCTTCTGCACCGAGCGCAGAACCGTCTCGAAGTCCATCGGAACCAGACAGCGCAGATCAATCAGTTCAATTGAAGCGTTGGGAATTGCCGCCATTGCACGGCGGCAGGTCTGCACACCGAGCCCGTAGGTAACAACCGTCAAATCGCTTCCCTCGGTGACAACATTCGCCTTGCCCAGCTCAATGGTATATTCCTCCTCGGGCATTTCCATTTTATCATAGTACAGGCTTCTGTTTTCCATGAAAATGCAGGGCGTATCGTCTCTGATTGCACTCTTGAGCAGCCCCTTGGCATCGTATGCGTTCGAGGGAACGATTACCTTAAAGCCGGGAATCTGACAGAACCATCCCTCAAGAGACTGCGAGTGCTGTGCCGCTTCACGCGAACCCATACCGTACTGCGTGCGGACGACCATAGGCACCTTGAACTGCCATCCGGACATCAGATCCGATTTTGCCGCCTGATTGACCAGCTGATCCATACACGCCGTGATAAAATCCATATACATGATCTCGGTAACCGGACGCAGTCCCGCCATCGCTGCACCGATGCAGAGACCGGTGAAGCCTGCCTCCGAGATCGGCGTGTCCATGGCGCGTATCTGCCCAAACTTTTCGTAAAGTCCCTTCGTGGCGTACCATACGCCTCCGTATTCGCCGACGTCCTCCGCAATGACGAAAACGCGGCTGTCTCTTTCCATTTCTTCATGCAATGCCTCATTGATTGCATCGAGCATATGTATCTTTCTCATAATGCGTATCTCTCCTTGATTCGACTTAAAAAGGCCTCCGCATCGGGACGCGGTGCGGCTTTGCCGAACGCAATCGCCTCTTCAATCTCCGCATCAACCTCAGCGCGAATTTGGGTAATCTCTTTCTCAGACAAAATCCCCTTTTCCACGAGCCGTTCGCTGTATACCTTGATCGGATCGTGGTTGGCCCATTTTTCGACGACATCCTTCGGACGGAAGACGGGAAGGTCAAAAATGACACGGCAATGACCTTCAACGCGATAGGTCTTGAACTCGATCAGTGTCGGACCTTCGCCTCTGCGTGCCCGTTCAATTGCTTCCCTGCTCTTTTCGATACAGTCATCCAGATCATTTCCGTCTGCCATAACACCGGGCATATCATATGCCGCCGCACGCTCGAAAATATCGGGATTGGACAGCGTTTTGTAAGAGGGCGTCGTTGCGGCAAAAAGATTGTTCTCGCAGGCAAAAATAACGGGAAGCTTCCAAAGAGACGCCATATTCATTGCTTCATGGAACCAGCCTTCGTTTGAAGCCCCCTCGCTGAAGAAGCAAACGGTTACCTTGCCGTCACCGAGATACTTGGAGGCGTAAGCCGTACCGATGGACAGCGTCAGGCCGCCGCCGACAATACCGTTTCCGCCCATAAAGCCTCTCTCCGCATCGAACATATGCATCGAACCGCCCATACCGTGCGATACACCGGCTTCCTTACCCATGACCTCGGCGAACAGCTTTTTCAAATCAAGTCCCTTCGCAATGGCATGGCCGTGCCCGCGATGCGTAGAAAACACATAATCATCCTGATTCAGATTTACACAAACGCCAAGGGCAACCGCTTCCTCACCCGTATAGCAATGAACCGCACCCTCCACTAAACCTTCATTGGCCAAATCCTTGATCACACGCTCAAATTCCCGCATGACAATCAAGGTTTTCAGATTCTGTCTGCACGTTTCGTACTGAGACATACCCTCTCTCCTTTCCAGCGCCGCATCGCGGCGGAATCTTTGTTGATTCAGTAAATAAAGTCAATTTTATTATAATCCAGACACCACAGCTTGTCAAGTACTTTTTCGTTTTTTGTTTGGAAGATTCCCTTTTCAAAAAAGCAGACGAAGAATATCCCCGGCAATCCGACTGTCTCCGAGGCCCCGCAAACGCTCTTCTACCGCTTCTCCGGTAAACGCAGCACCGACGAGGCAGGCGCGGATCTGCTCTGCCCTTTCCCAATTCATTGAATCGGTGAAAACAGCGGCCTCTTTGATCTCTCCATGCACAATCTCAAGCCGAAGTGCGATTTGCCCCTCGGCAAATTGTCCTTCATTCTGATAGGTACAGGGAAAGGCATTGGCATCGATGTAGTTATCCGAGGCGTATTCCGCGGCGAGCGGAGCGATTTCTGCGATATCTGCCGGCGGCAGGAATTCCGCCCGTATGCCCCAAACCCGGGAAAAGGCCGCGATCATTCCCTCGCGCAGTCGCGCGCAGCTAAGCGTCGGGCAGAGCTCGCACAAATTAATCACCCTGGCGCTGACCGATTTAACCCCCTTGCTCTCCAGCTTTGCGCTCGGCGGCGTCAGGATTTTCTGCATCCGCCCGATATCGGCGGAAACCAGAAGAGTTCCGTGATGATAGGCCTTTTCCGCCGAGGAGAAGAATGCATTCCCCGAAAATTTTCTCCCCGCGGCGTAAATATCATTCCGCCCTCCGAGCGCCGTTTCAATTCCAACGGCCGCACACGCACTTTGGATCACTTCAATATTTTTATCAAGGCTGTAATTTTCGCGGGACGCGATAAACGTAAAGTTCAAATTACCCAGATCGTGAAAAACCGCACCGCCGCCCGAGGATCTGCGGGCAATTTTCACCCCCTCCTGTCGGGCAAGCGTGCGATCAAACTCCATATCCGGGTTCTGATTTCGCCCAATTACAACCGTACTTTCGTTTTGCCATAAATAAAGTATATATTCATCCGCCGAAACCCGGTCAAAGAGATATTTCTCAATTGCAAGATTTTCGTACACATCAAAGGAATCGGAAAGATAAACGCTCGCTTTTGTTACCATAAAACGCCCATTTCCTCCTGCTTTTCTTGTTTATGCACCCATTATACCATACCCGGAACAAATGTCAAGACAAAAAAAACCGCTTTCATCTTGACAAGGAAAGCAATCTGTGATACCATTATCTTAATTCATTCAGAAAATAAAGTCTTGTTTTTTCTTTTATTCCATTTTATTTGGAGGAATTTCATATGGCAACTGCAGTGTTAATGCCCAAAAGCGGCCCCACGGTGGAAAGCTGTGTGCTCGGAAATTGGGAGAAAAAAATCGGTGATCAGGTCAAAAAGGGAGACATCCTCTTCACCTATGAAACCGATAAAACCGCATATGAATGCGTCGCACATGAGAATGGCGTTTTACTCGCTGTTTTTTATAACGTCGGTGACGAGGTTCCCGTCCTGACCCCCGTCTGTGCAATCGGAGAACCGGGAGAGGACGTCTCTGCCCTGCGTCCCGGCGAAGAAGCCCCGTCCGCCGTGCCGGACGAGGCACCGCAGGCAGAGGTTATTTCTGCCGATGTTCGGGACAACAATTTTACCCGTATTTCGCCGAGAGCAAGAAAATTCGCGCGGGAAAACAGAATTGATATTACCCTGGCAACCCCGACCGGGCCGATGGGCAGAATCATTGAACGCGACCTGCAGAAATGTCTTTCCGCGCCTGCCCCCTCTGCCGGGTCGCTTGAATATGAGGATGTAAAGCTAAGCGGTATCCGCAGAACCATCAGCCGGACGATGCATACTTCCCTTTCCTCCATGGCACAGTTGACCCATAATATGTCCTTTGATGCTGCTGCACTGCTTGCCTGCAGAAAGCAGTTCAAGGGAAGACAGGATGCACACGCCGCAATCACCCTCGGGGACATGATTCTCTATGCGGTTTCTCGGCTTCTGCCGAAGTATCCTGAGCTGAATGCCCATCTGCTTGAGCAGGATACGATTCGCTGTTTTAAGCATGTTAACCTCGGCGTTGCTGTGGATACACCGCGTGGACTGATGGTCCCGACCATCTTCTGTGCGGAGCAAAAAAGTCTGCTTGAAATCTCCGAGGAGGTCAAGACACTCGCCGATGCCTGCAGAAAAGGAACCATTTCTCCCGACCTGCTCAGCGGCAGCAGCTTTACGGTCAGCAATCTCGGCAGTCTCGGCGTTGAATCCTTTACCCCCATCATCAATCCGCCCCAGACGGCAATTCTGGGTGTATGCGGAATTACAGAGCGGGTAAAGAAAAACGAAGACGGCAGTCTTGGCAGTTATTCTGCCATGACCCTCAGCCTGACTTATGACCACAGAGCAATTGACGGCTCGCCCGCTTCCCGCTTTGAGCGCGAGCTGTGTGAAATGCTCGAGCACTTCGGCGATATCACGCGCGAATCGTCGAAAAAGTGTTTCACCCCGGCCCCGGACGGTATATATGATCTCCTCATCATCGGCGGAGGGCCCGGCGGCTATCACTGCGCGGAACAGGCGGCAAAAAACGGCATGAAGGTTGCCCTGTTCGAGGAAAAGGCGCTCGGCGGAACCTGTCTCAATGAAGGCTGTATCCCGACCAAAACGTTGCTCAATTCTGCCAAAATGTACCGTCACGCCACCGAGGGTGAAGCCTTCGGTGTTACGGCAGAGGGCGTCTGTTATCATCACGATACGGTAATCGACAGAAAAAACAATGTGGTAAAAAGCCTGGTTTCGGGTATCGCCGCCAGCATGCGTGCAAGCAAGGTGGAGGTGGTTTCCGCGACAGCAACAATAAAAGGAAAGCATAAAGACGGCTTCTCTGTTCTGGCAGGCGGAAAGACCTATACGGGTGAAAGACTGGTCATTGCAACCGGCTCGACTGCGTCCGTCCCCCCCATCAACGGCCTGGAGAAAGCACTTTCCGACGGCTTTGCCGTTACGAGCAAAGAAATCCTTGATGAAAAGGCCCTCCCCTGTCATCTTGCCATCATCGGCGGCGGTGTAATCGGCCTTGAAATGGCCTATTATTTCGCCTCGGTCGGCACACGGGTCACCGTGATAGAAAGCACCGCCAAGCTCGCCGGCGGAACCGACGATGACATCTGCCGCGTGCTCACCGATGCACTTACCGCACGGGGCGTTGTATGCAAGCTTTCCGCGCAGGTGCTCGAAATCGGCGACGCAGGCATTGTTTATACCGAAAACGGCGAGAAGTGTACACTTCCCTGTGATAAGATTCTGCTCTGCACCGGAAGACGCCCCCGCACCGAGGGAATCGGACTTGAAGCGCTTGGCCTTGAGATGGACAGAGCAGCGATCAAGACAAATCTGCATCTCGAAACCGGCACAGAAAACGTATACGCCATCGGTGACTGCAACGGCAAATCCATGCTTGCCCACACCGCGTACCGCGAGGCAGAGGTTGCGGTCAACCATATGCTGGGGGGCAATGACAGCATGCGCTACGATGTCATTCCCTCGGTCATTTATACCGATCCCGAAGTCGCCTGCGTCGGTCTGACTCTCGCAGAAGCCAAAGCACGCGGACGAAATGCACGGGAGATCAAGCTTCCCATGGCCTATTCGGGCAGATACGTCGCAGAAACGGTTGACGGAAAGGGTATGATCAAGCTGGTTGTAGATACCCGGAGCAATACAATTCTGGGCTGCCACATCATCGGCGCATATGCCTCTGAAATTGTGATGACGGCAACGATGATGATTGATACCGAGCTGACCGCCGACCGCCTCAGAAAACTGGTTTTCCCGCACCCCACCGTATCCGAAATCATCAAGGAAGCCATTTTCAAAATTTAACCCAAAGCGCGCCGCGCATCAATCGCGATATCCCGATCGGAGCAATCACACAAACAGAACCCGAAAAGAAAATCCATCACGGACACAATGTCTGTGATGGATTTTCTTTCTCTATTTGATTTACTCGCCGACGGGCAAAAATGAATTGCCAATGAGCCTGTAGAAATTCGAAACCGTCCGGTCGGCTTCATTTCGGGAGATTTGAAAAAGGCCGCGTTCGGCATCGTAAACGATCCACTGCCCGGGAGACATCGCTGCGGGATCGACGGTTGTCTGAACCGGCAATTCCCCCTGCAGACGGATAACCGTTACCGATCCCATCCAGCTTGCGAGAATGCTCTGTGTCCCGTTAGCACTGAGGGATATCTCACTCACCGACCCGTAAGCCTCACAGTAGACATCCGGGATGCCATCCGTGAGAAAATAGTAGGTGGCTTCCGGGTGAGTCCCCCCGTGAATAATTTTGACGGCATCTCTGCCGAGCACGTCCGTGACCTTCAGAATATCGATCACGCGGAAATTTTCATACTGTCCCTGCGTCAATTCGTTCATGCGGATGATATTTCCATCCTTTTCCCAAGCGGTGAAGGTTTGCATATCCGCCTTCCGATACACGAGATATCTGACACCGTCGATCACGCGCTCACCGAGAATCTGCACTGCCTCGCCGGCCTCTGCCGCTTCTCCGAGAACGGGAATCAACGCCGCTTCCGTATTGAGCGCGGGAATAGCCCACACCGCATCCGGCTTTGCGGATTGTGCGGCCTCGTATGCGTCGAACTCTGCTTTAGTCACGCTGTGATCCGCGATATAGTACGTGATTGACGCAAGAGTACCGTCACCTTCCCGCCGTGCAAGCACCGTTTTCGTGCAGGTATCCCCTTCAAAATCAAGCTTGCAAATCGACGCATTGAAGGCACTGCTTGATGAGGTATAGACTCCGTCGGCTTTCAAGCCGTTAAACCCTCTGTACGGGAATTCGTGCGCGTACACGGCATTTCCGTAGCGATGCAAAACCAGAAAACCGACATAATCATTCGTGCCGTACCCCAGCCAAAGAACCATTTCGGGATCTCTGTCGTCGTTCAGATCAAGGATGGTGTACTTCTTGACGGAATAATCGGTTTTCGCTTTGTATTCTGAAAGAAGCATACCTTCTTTTGATGACGCATCATAGAA
>JAZODX010000153.1:0-24697 GCA_045597265.1 Eubacteriales bacterium
AAAACAGATAACGAGGGAAAGGGGCTTGATTTTTCGTGCACCTTTCCCTCGTTATCTTGATTTGAAGTGAAGTCTGTATTGTGTTGGGGTCATCCCCGTATGCTGACGGAAAAAGCGAGTAAAATAATTTGCATCCTCAAAGCCGCATTGCTCGGTAATTTCATTAATTGCCACTTTGGGTGCAACCAGCAGCTCTCTTGCCAATTTGATTTTCAGCAGCATCGTATATTGTAACGGAGAATCGCCAAAAACAGCCTTAAACTTTTTTCGAAAATAGTCCTTTGACATTCCACAGGAGAAAGCAAGCTTATCAAAATTAATATATTGGTCCGAAAAATGCTGGTCAATATATGCCTTGGCCTCGGCAAACAAATACTCCTGATTATTTGTACTTCGTGTAGCGCTTTCGTTATTCTTGAGTTCTGCCAAAAGATGATAAAAATCAATCATACAAAGAACCTATAAGGGAGTGAAGGTCGCCGTAGATAATATTATCGTTGCCAAGGGAATCGGTGCGCAAAATCAATCGTATGAAATTGCATTTGACGCCGGTGACGGCATGATGATGCAAACGTATGAACTTACCGATAAGAACGGAAAAATCCCGGCATTTCCGATGACGATTAAATCCGGATATACACTTGAAGGCTGGTATTTACCCGACGGCAGCAAAGCATCTCTTGAAACAGTGTTCTCCCACGATACAAAGCTGACAGCGAAATGGGTGTCGAATCCCTCGGCTGCTTCCGCTTCATCGGAACAGCTTTGGCTCTCTGCCTTGCGGATGCATTACGGACGGAGCTATACGATTACGGCGGAGGCCGGAGAAGGGGCATGATTTCTCCAGCCGGAAAAACGAACGTGAAGTATAACTGCAGTCAAGCATACACCGTCCAAGCGAAAGCAGGATATTATCTGACGGATATTCTTGTTGACGGAGTCAGTATCGGCAAAAATTCAAACTTCACGCTTGCAAAGGTTGACAGCAACCATACGATATCCGCGATTTTTACCAAACGAGAATCAGCCTCTGCCGGTAATACATCAGCAGGGACGCCCGGCAAGCTGCTTTATGCCGAAGATTTCAACACGGTAAAATCGGTTGAAGCACTTAACTGGGAACCGATCTCCTCTGCCTTTGTTCCAACCGCTAAATTATCAATTGATCAAGGCAAGCTGATTGTGGATAACATGGGATCGGGCGGAAATACCTCGTATTACGTATTTCTCCCTTCCAGCGTCACAGACAGTATGGTAAAGAAAAATTATACCGTACAGTTCGATATGGCCTTCCTTGATGCAACGAGTCGTGATAATTGGTTCAGCATACTCTTCAATTATAACCGCAAAACGAGTAACCAGTACTCCGTACTTTATTTCCGTATGCGCGGTGATTATAATGCGTTCCAGAGACGAGACGGAACAGGAAGTGCTGCCTTCACCAATCTTGACCAAGGCGGAACAGACTATATTTACCCGAATGGCGAAAGCGTAACGAGAAAAGGAATCATTACCAAAGACAGCGGATATACCACGCCGGAGATCGTTTTCAACGAAACCTCCTCTGGAATGTTCTTAAAAAACAAGACCTTGACCGTTCGTGCAGAAGTAGATGTTGAAAGCGAAATTGCTCGAATTTTCATCAACGATATCTACGTCACGGGAACAAACGGAAAAATGGCAAACGGCTGGGATAACTTCACCGCAAGCGTGGGAACCGAGCTTGCGTTCCGTTCCGGAGCAGGATCAAAGGTTGCCCTTGACAACATTTTCGTTGCAGAAGGCCTTGGAATCCCGCAAAAATAATAATCAATTAAAAATTACATTAAACTAAAGCGTAAAGGAATACCGCCTATCGGACGGTATTCCTTTACGCTTTATCACGCTTCTTTGCTTCCGTGTGCATAGCTACAATAACGATTTTCAGAGCAGAAACGTTTCTTCAAAAACGCGCTGCGCAATTACGCATCGCGTTTTATCTTCAAAATCTTCCGCGCGTTCCGCCGTGAGAACGCCCGGCGGAGCTCATCCGCACACCGCCCCCGGACGAACGGGAACCGCCACTGTGGTGATTGTTGTTTTGCTGTCTCGGACGGCGCGTAACGTTTCGATATAGGAACACGTCGCGGCTGTCGGTCAGGTGAAAGCTGTCTTTTTTCGTATAGTTCTCGGCAGAAGCTGCAGGAGCAACCGTTTTTAGTTGAGCCTTCAGGGAGGAGGTATACAGGAAACCGCCAAGCAAACCGATTCCAACGGCGATTACAACCGAACCGATCGAAAAACCGGTATCGGATTCATAATCATAATCATAATCATAATCATAGTCATAGTCGTAATCGTAGTTGTCATCCGGATAAGGGGAATAGACCGGAACCCCCTCTGCAATATACATATCGCAGAGCTCGGTATATTCATGAAATGCATCGCTGTATTTGCCGTTTCCGAGATCGTCAATGATTCGGTCAATTATTTCATTTTGACGCTCCTCGGTGAAAATTCGAATTGCTTCTCCGGATGTTGAGAAGGTCCATTCCCGGCGTTCCATATCGAGCAAAAGCAATATTCCGCTCGCGTCTTCTCCCTGGCCATAGCCGGATTTATCGTAGAGATCGTCAGCGTAAATAAAGGAATCCATACCGCCGAGTGACTTAACCGTAACAATGACGATATCGCACCCCTGCCGTTCGCTGATTTCATCCAAACGGGAGAGCAGGGAAGTATATTCCTCCGAATCAAGCAAATACGCTTCATCGACCAAACGGGAATAGGGGGATTCTGCCGCACAGGGAATCATGGAGAAGGAAAGAAGGAGAAAGAGCATCAGAATAATCTTAATTTTTTTCATACCGATCCCTCCTTACACCAGAGAAAACAGGAAAAGTGCCACCGCGGCAACCGCGGCAAAAATTGCCGAGGAAATACCAAAGTATCTCCAATACGCTTTTTTATCCATCGGCAGATTGCCGACGAATTTTCCCGTTTGCCCATTCATGGCAAAGGTGTATTTCTCCCCGTTCCAGGTTGTATTGAGGAGCCAAACGGGAAGAAGCGCATATTTCGCCTTTCCGTTGGTCAGGCGAACGTTGCTGTTTTCAGGCACGGTAGATAAGTAGCCGGTCACGGTGGATGCAAAGGTACGCTCGACGCTCTTTTTGGCACGTGCATTGATGCGGTCAAGATGCTTCTCCGCCGCAATATCGTATTTATTGGCCAAATATCCGGCTAAATACGCCGTGGAAAAATCAATCGCCTCACTGTAGTCGTACGGCTCAATCGACTCCATCAGGTCGTCCGGAAATTTGCTTGATCCATCCGCAGGAATCTTTTCAAAGGCAAGTGAGCCTGCCCGAATCAGCGAAAAATAACTCGTTTCGGTATAGTGATAACGAGCATCACTCCAATGTCTGACCTTTGTTCCCTTGTAACGGATATTGGCATCCGCATCTGCATCAAAAAGCCAAAAAGGAACGTAAACGCCCTTGATTTCATCCAGATGGTTTTCATCCAGAAAGACCTTTGGCAGAAGCTTTTTTCCGGTAAGATGCTTTAAGAGTCCCTCTTTGGCCGCTTTTTTATCAAGCTTGAACGGAATAACGTAATCCGGCTTCAAATCACCTGCCAGCTTGCCCGACATGACAACCGCATTTCCGCAATAAGGGCAGTTCGTTGCCGCCATGTGTTCGTCTCCGATAATCTCGCCGCCGCAGGATTTGCAGACGTACGCAACCATTCCGTCGGCATCGGACCACTGCTCGCCCGATTCGGTATCCCACTGCATATCGTCCTTTTCCTCGGACAGCGTTGCCTCCCCAAGAGAATTCAACGCCTCCGGATCAAATTCCGTGAGACAGTACGGACATTCGATCTTCTGCAGATTGGGATTGAATTCAATCGCACCGCCACAGCATGGGCATTTATATTCAAGCAGTTCTGCCATTCTATCATCTCCTTCATCAATCGTATGTGAGAGAAAGGGCAGATACCACCGAAAAGGGTGATATCTGCCGCAGATTATCTTATTTCAGATCGCCGTCGTTGAACGCATCACCGCATTCGGGGCAGAACTTGGGCGGATTTGCGGGATCGGCAGGCTCCCAACCGCACTTGTCACAGCGATACTGCTTCACCTCGGACGGTTTCTTTGCGCCGCACTCGGGACAGAAATTGCCCTTGTTTACCGCGCCGCAGCTACACGTCCATCCGTCTGCATCGACAGGCTTGGGAGAGCCGCACTGTGCGCAGAATTTTCCGCTGTTTTTGGCACCGCACGCACAGACCCATTCCCGGGAAGCCTTCTGCTCCGGTTTCTTTGCACCGCACTGCGAGCAGAACTTTCCACTCACCACCGCACCGCACGCACATTTCCATGCGGCGGACGCATTCTGCGGCCGGGGCTGTTGCTGACCCATCGCAAAGAGATTCTGTGCGTTCGTTCCACCTGCATTCATTGCCATTCCCATGCCCATAAAGCCGGTCATGGCACCGGCTTCATTTTCGGCAGCGGCGCGCATTGCGTCTGCCTGTGCACCGACCAACGTGGCACCTGCCATCGTGGGATCTCTGTACATTGCGGTTTTCTGTGCCGTTTTGAGCAGCTCCTGATCCTCTTCGGTCAGCGTAGGCGGGTTCATCGCAACCTTAACGTCGCCGATACCGCGCGCTCCCCATTCTCCGCTCAGCTCGGCATTGAGGAAGGTTTCCAGCTCGGTGCTGTGCGCGGGAATTTGATTCGGACGAAGCTCGAGCGTGGAAAGCTTGGCCAGAGCAGGGCCAAGCGCGCTGACGAATTCCACGCGCATGGTTGGGCTGATATTCTCCTTGGTATATGTATCGCTTACATTGCCGGCAAGCGTGGTATAAAACTTCAGCGGGTCTACAATGCGGTAGGTATAAATACCGTTGCAGCGCAGAGAAACGTCCACGTCAAAGCCGATGCGGGTATCCACGACACGGAAGGAGATGGGATTCTGTGTTCCGAACTTGTTGTCTACGATTTCCTTGGTATTGAAGTAGTAAACTCGCTGATCTTTTCCTGTGTCGCCGCCATAGGTAAAGCGTTTACCGATGGTCTTGAAGGTTTCGATAATGCTCTCACCCAGGCTTCCGGCAAAAACGGAAGGCTCGGTCGAGGTGTCGTACGTAAACTCGCCGGGTTCGGCACAAACCTCTACGATTTTTCCCTGCTCGACGATGATCATGCACTGTCCGTCTGCCACCGCAATGCCCGAACCGTTTGAGATAATATTATCCTCGGCCTTCGTATTGGAAGAACGTGATGATGTACGTTTCTTTCCTTTCACCATCAGCACGTCATTATCCAGCGCATCACAATAGAAAAATTCCTTCCACTGATCGGCCAGAACGCCGCCGGCCGCACCGGTGATTGCTTTAATCAGTCCCATAATAAATCTCCTTTCGTATTTCCTTGCGAAATCGCAAAATACTTATATTGAAATTATATCAAAAAATTTTTTTAATTGCAATAGGATGAAAAAAGTTAAAGAAAAAATCGACCAAAATGCGCGTACCCGTAAGCAGTAACGGAATCAATTCCCGGAGCATACGCAGTTACGGCCGGATCCGTTCTGTCTTTCAGCCTTCTCCCACGAACAGCAAATGATTCGTCATGCCAAGCAGCTCCGGCTTTTCACAGATATAGAAATGATAACGGAGATACTGTGCGTAGTCCGCGTCGCTCATTTCGTTGATGCGGGAGGCCAAAAGCTCGCTTGCTCCGTCGGATGCTACCTCGTGCAATATATTTATGCCGCCGTCGGCAAGAAGCTTTCGTGCAGCGTTAACCGTGTGGAATACGAACGGGAAGTCGTTCAGTTTAAAGGTTTCCTTATCGTAATCACCGTTCGAAAAATAATTCGCATCGTATCCAAACTCGGTGAGAAATACAAAATCATTGGAAATGAAAGCAAAGAATATCTTGCCACCATCCGCGAGTACTCGCTTTGCTTCGCTGATGCATTTCCGTTTGTCCGCATCATTCTCGAGATGATAAAGCGGGCCGAACAGAAGAACGATATCGAACGACTCGTCTGCATAACGAGACAGATCAAGCGCATTGCCTTGAACGAGGTCGATTTTATCGTCACGCGTGAGTTTTCTCTTGAAGGCGGCGATGTTGGCATCCGCAAGCTCAAGCGCCGACACCTCATATCCACGACGAGCAAAGTAGAGGCTGTATTCACCTGCACCTGCACCGATATCGAGGATCCTGTCGCCCTCTTTCAAGTATTTTTCTATGTAATGAACGGTAGTCAGAAATTCAACTCTCGCGGCTTTTGAATGATTGAGCCTTGCGTCCTCGTTGAATATATCATAGGTTCTGTTTACACGTTCACTTTCATTTTCAATTTTTGCAAGTTCTATGAAATCCATGCTATCTCCTTTCGATCTAAAAGCAAAACGGATTTCCGACGGTCTCTGCACCAAAAACTTTTACCGCCATTCGATACATCGCTCTTGCATGAATGCGGTCGTGCCAAATAAAACGGCGGATAACCTTCCGGAGCGACCAATCCTCTCCGTAGCTGCCTTGAGTAACCGAATTTTGCAGAAACTCGGGATTTGCTTCAACTGCCTCAAACCCACGCTTGCGGCAATCGTAGATATCGCCGCTGTTATCGGCATCAATCTCTATCTCGGCAAAGTAATACGCGTTTACGTTCTTGGTATGCTCGTACATCTCGTCTGCCGAGCGAGGAACTTGACCGTAAAAGGTTTTACGATCAGCTATGGCCGTGGCGCTCTTGTCGGGGATAGATGCATACAAAGCAAGAAAATCCTTTGCCGACTTCAATGCAAGCGCTTTCAATTTCTCATATTCATCTACCGTAAGCGGTATTTTTTCTCCCTCAAAAAGCACGTCGGAATCCGCATCCTTGACAGCAAGATCGGAGTTTTTTTCTTGAACGATCATCATTTCCGGATTGACGATTGCTTCCTTGCCTAACCATCGGAGATAGGATACAAGCTCACCCGGCATTTTTGCCTTTGCAATTTCAAGGCTTTCTCCGCGAGTATATGCACCAACGTAATCTGCCGCATATAATAAAGTGTCGTTGCCATTGTGCTCCCACACGCACCTTATCGTCATAGTTTTCTACTCCTTATACACGAAGTACACGATCTCATCCGGAACATTCACGATGTATTTCTTTGCCTGCGGCGGATAGATGTTCTTTCCCGGTACGTCTTCAAGCGGTATCCAACACATATCAAGCTCTATACGCTCGTTGCCAAGCTCGTCGAGTGCCTTGAAATTTCTGTCAAGCGGTATCTGTGATTCGTCTTTTAATGAAACCAAATAATATAGGTTGATCTGCTGACAAGAACGATTCCCCCAAGGAAAAAAATTCTCATTCACAATAATGAGTCGTTCAAGCTTGATATCTGCGCCGATTTCTTCCTTGAACTCGCGCACAAGGGTCTCATCGGTTGTTTCACCAAATGCAACGTGACCGCCGATAAAAGCGTAGCCATCATCATCCACCGCCTTTTGCATAAGCACTTTACCATTGTGGATCAGAAGTCCACCGACACGGTACGAAAAAACAAAATCGTCTGTTTTGAAAAGTATGTCTGTCATTATTTTATCCTCTGCGTATTAAACCTCATCATCGCTATGCACCTGATTGATATTACCACCGTGTCATATTCCTTTTGAACTTTTCGGTATATGCCTTTTTCAATTCTTCCTCGGTAATTCCATAGCAAAGCATAACGTCGTTGAAATACATAAGCACGTCCGCCATTTCTTCGATGAGATCACGGCGGATTTGGTGATCGGTGCAGGCTTTCTCCCCGCCGTTTTTCTTCACGATATCAATTACCTCGCCTATCTCACCAATCATCCAAAGAAGCTTATTTTGCCCAATCTCAGCACAGATAGGCTCCCATTTGTCTTTATATTTTTCCTGAAGCGTTCGTTGCATTTCTTGCATTTCGCTTACCGTAAACTGTTCCATGATTTTTCCCTCAGCAGTAAATAGTTTTAAAATCATCAGCAGTTCTTTCATAATATATTTCACTGATCCGATTATCCCAAAACACGGGCAGCATTTCTCTGAAGCCATCAATGAGCTTGTCTGACTTGGCAAGCTCGGAGAGAGGATACCAAAATATCTCTCCTTCCTTTGAGGCTTTCAGCGCACCCGTATACTTATCTGCGATATAGAGGAAAACGATATAACGCTTGCCGTCCTTTGCTTTATGAAACTCCTTGATGCCGCAAAGCCTTGGGATTTCAATGGTGAGTCCGGTTTCCTCCTGCATTTCACGGATGACGGAGGGCGTGACATATTCACCTTCCTCAACGTGACCGCCGGGAAAATTCCATCCGAGCCAGGTTGGATGATTGACCTTATTCTGCACGAGCACGTTACCTTTTCCGTCGCAGATCATACACATATTGGTAAGCTCAACCTCTTCTGTTCTTGCCATCGCCTTCACCTCACAGTTTCAACACCGCATCAAGGCAGAGCGTCAGTGCATATTCGTATGCGTTGCCGCCCCAATTTCGTTCGTCGTACTTGTCCGCATCGGCAAGGCTGTCTGCGGTGTAGAGGATCATCCCCCAGGTCGCACCTCTGAAAGCGGAAACGGCAGCAAGCGCCGAACACTCCATTTCAACGACGGCGCAGCCTTCGCTCTTGCGGTAAGCAACCTTTTCCTTGGTCTCACGGAAGAATCCGTCGGTTGACCAAGTGATGACCTCCTGATATTTCATCCCGTGTTGGGTCACGGTTGCCTCGATGGCTTTTCTCGCTTTTTCACTGATCTCCATAAAGCGTGAAGGGGGAGCGTAATGATAGGACGTACCTTCGTCGCGCAGAGCTTTACAAGGAACGAGGAAGGTGCTCTCCGGGAACTGCATCAAAGCACCGCAAGAGCCTGCAGAGATAATCTCTCGCACACCGTACCCGATCAGCCAATCGAGTATCTGCGCCGATGCTGCCGAACCAACGGGAGCTTCACAAAGCGTTATTTCCTCGCCCTTGTATTTCAATACGTAGATGGGATAGCGTTTCGTCATGCTGAGAAATTCGGATACCTTTACGGCTTCTGCTTTGCTTGCATATTCGGATATGTATTCACCGAGGAATGCGAAAACACATTTCCCTGGCAGCTGCAAATCTATTCTTTCGTGCGTGGGGTTGATAACCGCCGCCCTGTCGGAATCAAACTCCAATATCGGAATTTCGTTTTTTATGATACTCATTCTTTCACCTCTTAGATGGATACCTTGCTATTTTACGCCAAATCAATCCAATACCTTTGTTCCGTTTTTCCATTCTCGACTCGCTCGGTTTCCAGGATACCGCCATTTTTTACGATAGATTTCACAGAACCGATGTTGTCCTTATCGCATACCATCAAAACCCTTTTGATCCCTAATTTTCTACATTCATCCAAGGCAAGTCTGATCATTTGGGTAGCATATCCTTTTCTTCTTTCGGACGGTCTGACGCCATCTCCGATATGACCTCCGTGTGCCAACAGATGCTCATTTAGGTAGTGCCTGATATTTACCGCACCTACAATCATGTTTCTTTCCACATCCAAGCAGAAAAACGTGGAGTCCGGAACCAATCCGTCCATAGGCTCCTTCGTTTCCAAATTGTTTAAATAATAATCAAAATCATCATAGCCGTTCTTAAAAATAACCCACGGCGAACGATTGGTTTCGTTTTTCCGATTATAGTCCGTCCACTCCTCAAGCATTTCGATAATCTGCGTTTTATATTCGTAACTGCCCTTTATCAACTTTATTGTCATATGAAAATTCACTCCTTTTTTATCTTTCTCCCAATTTTCATATCCTGCCGCCACTTCGGCGCTTCGCCGTCGTCCGCCCAATACTCGTCCATATGGGCGATCTTATCGCCTTTGTGTTTGATAAAAGACGTAACGTGGAAAGAAGCGGAGCGATCCTTTGGATACACATGTGTTACTGTGATAATCATATCGTCCGTCGTGATGATCCTCTCAACCTCGCCATCCCAATCTCCGGGATAGTCGCAGTTGGCTTTTATAAATTCCTCTACCGTGAAATGCTCGCCCGAGCAATGCCAATTCACATAAGCATCGGGGTGAAAATATTCTCTTATCTCGTCCGCTCTCTGCGCGAGAACGTCAGACCAAAAACGGTATATATTCATCGTATCTCCCCGTTAACGAACGGCGATCCGATATGCCGAATCGCCGCCCACCTTTCGTTATACTACGACCTTGTTTCTTTTTTATCACTTACCGAACGTTTTCACGCCACCACGCAGCAATATCGTCGGCCGATGCAGGAATGCGGCCCTGAACCATTTCATCGCTTCCGCCTTCTTTTCCGCCGAGATTCTCATGCTTCGCCCGGCTTATCCTGCGGCATTCGCCGTGCCGACTGCCAAGCACGTAGGTATATCCGGAAGCATTATCTCCAGAGAGCGCAATTGCCGTATGGGTTTTCTCCAGTGCAGAATTGACCAGGCGGCGCAAATCGTTCGCCCCAAAGATCGGTTCAATCAAAATTGCAGGCTTCTTTTGTGTGACGGATGAAGTGAGCAATTCGATCATTCGCGAGCAAAACGCCGAACGTGCGGCTTTTTCAGCTGATATTTCCTCCCGTACCCGGGAGAATGCCGCAACGACGTCCTTTTGCTTGGCCGACATGGCCGCTGCAAGGGAAGACACTGCCTCGTATTTTTTGCGATAGTCATCAAGCGCGTCAAGTCCGCAAAGCATATGAATCCGAATGCCACCTTTATAATGGATAAAATCAAGCAGCTTGATGATGCCGATCTCTCCCGTACGTGCAACGTGCGGCGCACAGCAGGCGCAGCGGTCAACCTCACCATTCTCTCCAATCGAAACGATGCGCACGTTTTCGGTCAGCTCCAGTTTGCTTCGATAGGCAAGCGCAGACAACGCTTCTGCCGGGGGATAAGAAATCGAAATTGGGAGATTGCGGGCAACGATCGCGTTGGCCATCGACTCGATCCGCTCAAGCTGCTCCCGATCAAGCACGCCGTCAAGATCAAGTGTAACGTCCTCACTTCCCATATGAAAGCCAACGTTGGAAAGGCCGTATTCGCGATAAAACAGCCCGGAGAGAATATGCTCCCCCGAGTGATTCTGCATTCTGCGCAAGCGGATCTCGGCATCAATACGTCCCTCAACCGTCGCTCCGACGGAAAGCGGTGCTTCGATGATGTGTCGGATTTCTCCCGCACGCTCCTGCACGGCAAGCACGCGGTGTCCCGCCAGTACGCCGCCGTCAGCGGCCTGCCCACCCCCGCCGGGGAAGAAGGCGGTACGGTCAAGCACCACGGCATACGCACCGTCTTCTTCCACAGAGGAAAGAACCAATGCCGAAAATTCTACCGTATGCCCATAATCGTAAAGTCGCTCTGTCATGATTTTCCTCCAAAGTAAACCCGCATAGAAAAGTGCTCTCCGCATCGGGGACAGCGAACAGAATGCTCCCCACTCTTACGCGGCAAACGCAGAACGGCCTTGCAATGCGGACATTTATGATAAACGTGTGTACGGCACTCGCGAATTCGATTCCACGTCAGTGTGAAAAGGCTTCGGATCGGATTCCATATACGCAGAAAAGCCTCGTTTTCACGGCGTCGGGCTGCATGATTGCGTGAAAACATTCTGAAAAACATAAAAATCAGATCTGCCGTCATCAAAACCCAGAAGAGAGGCCATGGCAAAAAAACATGAATGACAAGCAGAACAAAATAGGCCACAAACAACGCATAGTACAACTGATCAGTGCCGTAGCGGCCGTACAGCATACGAATTATTTTTTCTTTCCAATTTGCCATATCCATTCCCATCCTTACTTGGAAAATAATCTGTTATTCTATTTATTTTATCACATTCCCCCAAAACAATCAAGTAACGATTCATAACCTTTTTGTGGACATACCATGACGAAAACAAAACAAGATGAAAAAGTTTTTTGAATATTTTTCCGCGTAAATTGACAAATTTATTTAACCGTGTTAAAATCTAACCGTGTTAACAATAATGAAGAGAGGCATGGCATGGGAAATAAAGTCATCACAGAGAATTTCATTCGCCGCGTTGCGACCTTGATCAAGCTGGGACGGCCGATGCGCTACAGCAGCTTTGCCCGCGGCTCAATGCGGATTTTAAATTATTTGCACAGTCAGCCGGAGCCCGTATGTGCCGGTGAGCTATCGGATATTCTTGATGCAAGCTCAGCGCGTGTTGCCGCCGTCCTGCGCAGTCTTGAAGGGAAGGGCTACATCGCGCGGAGTATTGACAGCCGCGACCGCCGCAAGGTTTTGGTCCACATCACCGAAGCCGGAGAAAAACTGATCCAAATCCGCAATCGTGAGCTTGACCAATATTTTGCACAGATTGTGGACGAGCTCGGCGAGGAGGACGCAAGAGAAGGCCTGCGCATTCTTGACCGAATTATCGAAATTGCCGAGCGGCTGGAAAAAGTCCCCGATAAGGCGACGGAGGTGAATTCCTTTGACGAATAAAATCATGAAGGACGTGCAAATTTCTCAAGCCCATCCCTTCACCCTTGGTTTGGATATTGGCTCAACCACGGCAAAGGCGATTCTTCTTGAGAACGGTAAGCCAATCTTTTTCTGCTACGAGCGTCATTTTTCACAGGTACGCGCAAAATCACTTGAGCTACTCCGCCGTATGTCGGATTTGCTTGAAGGAAAATCGCTGACGGTAGCCATCTCAGGCTCTGCCGGCCTTGGCCTTGCCCGAGCGGCAGGACTTCCATTCGTCCAAGAGGTGTTTGCAACCACCGAAACGATCAAACGCCTGATTCCCGATGCCTCCACGATCGTCGAGCTTGGCGGTGAGGATGCCAAGGTTGTATTCTTCGCCGGCGGAACCGACGAACGTATGAACGGCACCTGTGCCGGCGGTACGGGCGCTTTTATTGACCAAATGGCAACCCTGCTCAATGTGACGCCCGACGAACTCGACTCGCTCAGCCTCTCCCACAAACGGATTTATCCGATTGCCTCGCGATGCGGCGTTTTCGCCAAAACCGACGTTCAGCCTCTGCTCAATCAGGGCGCGGCCAAACCGGATATCGCCGCCAGTATCTATCAAGCAGTGGTCAACCAAACCATCGCAGGCCTGGCACAGGGAAGGCGGATTGAGGGGAAGGTCGTTTTCCTCGGCGGCCCCCTTTATTACAACCGTGGACTGCGTGAGCGCTTCGTTGAAACGCTTGCGCTTGACGGCACGCGGGGAGAAGCTTGTTTCCCCGATTACGGGCTCTATGCCGTCGCGCTCGGCGCGGCTATCTATGCCGACCGTCGGCGAGAGACTCTCTCCTACGCCGATTTGCTTGACGCCGTCGAGCAGGCCGCCGCACAGAATGAAGCATCGGTGTCTCACACCGAGCCGCTCTTTGCCGATGAAGCCGAATATGAACGCTTCCGCACGCGCCACGCAAACGCCTCCGTCCCATCGGCCGACCTCTCGCTCTATCACGGAGATGCCTACCTTGGTATCGATTGCGGTTCAACCACAACCAAACTGGTTCTGCTCTCGGACGACAAAAAGATTCTCTATACATATTATAATTCCAACGGCGGGGACCCGGTTTCGGTCGTTCGACAACAGCTCGAAGAGATTTATCGCCGCTGCGGTGACCGCATCCGTCTGCGCGGCAGTGCGGTTACCGGATACGGTGAGGAGCTGATTCGTCACGCCTTCCACATAGACGCCGGACTTGTGGAAACCATGGCGCATTATACGGCCGCCGCAGATTTTCTCCCCGAGGTCGATTTTATTCTCGATATCGGCGGACAGGATATCAAATGCTTCCAAATCCGCAACGGCGCGATTGACAGCATCATGCTCAACGAAGCCTGCTCGTCGGGCTGCGGCTCTTTTATCGAAACCTTTGCCCGATCAATGGGCTACAGTGCGGCGGAATTCTCGCGCTTCGGGCTCTTTGCCGCCGCACCGGTTGAGCTTGGCAGTCGCTGTACGGTCTTTATGAACTCCTCGGTTAAGCAGGCACAAAAGGATGGCGCATCGCTTGGGGATATCTCGGCGGGGCTTTCCATGAGTGTCGTTAAGAACGCGCTTTATAAGGTTATCCGTGCCTCCTCGGCAGACGAGCTGGGACAGCATATCGTCGTACAGGGCGGAACCTTTTACAACGACGCCGTTCTTCGCGCCTTTGAGCGCGAAATCAAGCGGGACGTCATCAGACCGGAAATTGCAGGCCTGATGGGCGCATACGGCGCGGCACTTCACGTTCGCGCCATGCGTCTGCCCGAATCCGCAACCCTCGGAGCAGAAGAAATCAAAGCCTTCCGCTGTACCTCACGCTCCGCCGTCTGCCAAGGCTGTACCAACCACTGCCATCTCACGGTTACCCATTTCCCGGGAAACGAAAAATTCATCTCGGGCAACAAATGTGAAAAGGGAGGACTTGGCGGCAGCGTACAGATTGACACTCTGCCAAACCTGCATCAGTTCAAGCGGGATCGTCTGGCCGCACTTCAGCCGAACGGCCGAGGGAAGGGAAGAATCGGTATTCCGCAGGCACTCGGCATTTACGAGCTTGCGCCACTTTGGTACGGCATTTTCACCGCACTCGGCTATGACGTTATCTTCTCCGGCCCCTCCTCGCGGGAAATCTATTCAATCGGACAGTACAGCATTCCCTCCGACACCGCCTGCTATCCGGCCAAAATTATGCACGGTCACGTCGAAAAGCTGCTTCATGATGGGGTGGACGCAATCTTTTATCCCTCTCTGACCTATAACGTGGACGAGGGAAGCGGGGACAACCATTATAACTGCCCCGTCGTTGCCTATTATGCCGAGCTGCTGGCAGGCAATATGGATGATCTCGCCAAGACGAAATTTCTCTACCCATATCTCAATATCAACGATCCCCGTGCGCTGACGCAGGAGCTATACGCTTATTTGAAACAAAATCTCGCTCCCATCCCGATGCGTGAGGTTCGCAACGCCGTCAATGCGGGTTTTACTCTGTACAAAAAATGGATGCGTGAGCTTCGGGAAGAGGGGAAGCGTGCGCTTGCGTATGCGAAGGAAAGCGGAAGCAGGGTTATGATTCTTGCCGGCCGTCCCTATCATATTGATCCCGAAATCGGACACGGCATCGACCGCCTCGCCACCGCACTTGGCTTTGTCGTCATTACCGAGGACAGCCTTGATTTGCCGGACGAGCCGATCAAGGTCAACGTACTCAACCAATGGACCTATCACGCCCGGCTCTACGCTGCAGCAGAATTTGCCGCAACGCATCCGCAGGTTGAGCTCGTTCAGCTCGTATCCTTCGGCTGCGGCATCGACGCCATCACAACCGATGAGGTTCGTTCGATTCTTGAACGTGCGGGAAAGCTCTATACACAAATCAAAATTGACGAGATCACCAATCTCGGTGCTGTGAAAATCCGTCTGCGCAGTCTGCTCGGCGCACTGGAGAAACGGGAGGATGAAGAATGAACGAAGAAAAATCCTATCCTCGGTTTACCGAGGAAATGCGCCACACCCATACCATTCTCGTGCCCACTATGCTCCCCATGCATTTCCGCATACTCATCAATATCATGCGTAAATACGGCTACCGTGCAGAGCTTCTCGAAACCTCAGGCGCGCACATTGCCGAAACGGGGCTTAAGTACGTCCATAATGATACCTGTTATCCGGCCATCCTCGTCATTGGCCAGTTTATTGACGCCCTGCAATCGGGGAAATACGATCCGCACAAGGTGGCATTGATGATTTCGCAAACCGGCGGCGGATGCCGTGCTTCCAACTACATCTCACTTTTGCGAAAAGCGCTCATCAAGGCCGGCTACGACTATATCCCCGTTCTCTCCTTTAATATCGCCGGGCTTGAAAAAGACTCAGGCTTCAAGCTGACCCTCCCCATGCTTCACCGCATGGTCTACGCCGTGCTTTACGGTGACTTGCTGATGCTGCTCAAGAATCAGTGTCAGCCTTACGAGGTGAATCCGGGAGAATCGGAGGCACTCGCCCAGAAATGGACTGACCGCCTCACGCTTCAGGCAGGCGAGGGGCGCGTTCGATACCGCGAAGTAAAACGGAATTACCGCGCCATTGTCCGGGATTTTTCTGCAATTGCGTGCAGAGAGGAGAATCGGGTCAAGGTTGGCATCGTCGGTGAGATTTTCGTCAAATACTCTCCGCTCGGCAACAATAATCTTGAGGATTTTCTGCTCTCCGAAGGGGCAGAGGTCGTCGTCCCCGGGCTGACCGACTTTGCGCTTTATTGCGTTTACAATAACCTCGTCGACTACAGACTGTACGGTCGAAACCGCCTCAGCGCACCGATTTATTGGCTTGCATACCGAATCCTCGTCAAAAAGCAGGAGGATCTGATCAGAATTGTGCGCAAGGAAAGCCGATTTACTCCGCCCGGCGCCTTCCGCCATACCTGCACCCTGACGCGCGATTATCTCAACCTCGGTGTCAAAATGGGCGAGGGTTGGCTTCTAACCGCCGAGATGCTTGAGCTTGCCGAGAGCGGCGTGCGCAACATCGTCTGCACCCAACCATTCGGCTGTCTGCCCAACCACATCGTCGGAAAGGGTATGATGAAGCCGATCAAGGCAAAGAATCCCGGCGTCAATATCGTTGCAATCGATTACGACCCGGGCGCAACACGCATCAATCAGGAAAACCGCATCAAGCTGATGCTTGCCACAGCAAAAGAAAACGAAGGCGTTTTACAGTGATTTTTCCACACAAAATAACGGCCTATGGAAAATTCCATAGGCCGTTATTTATTGATTTCCGTACCGACTCTTTTTTGATTTTGCTTTGGGGTGCGATTACGGATTTATTCGATCCCCTCTCCGTATACGACAAGCTCGCGTGTATTGATCTGATTGTACCAATAGGCACTGTCGTGCCGCCCGACTACGATACCAAGACGAATATACTGCCCCTCTACGCCCTCCATTGAGAAGAGTACGCTCACGCCGGGCGCCTTATTGCTCCAATAATCATTCGGCTTCTCCCCAAGACTCTTCAATGCCTTTCCACTGACGGCATTCCAGCATGCAGAGGGAACCTTAGCCCAATGCAAACCGTCATCACTAACGAAAACCTCGGCGGCACCGGGAAATCCGTACAAATTCCCGGAGAAGAAGCCAACTGCATCAAACCGGTGTCGGGAAGCGAAATTCAGTGTAATCAGACAGGTATAGGGAGCACTGTCATCCGGTGTCCCGTCGATACGGTAATATTGATCGTCGAAGCAGATGGCAGACATCATACTGCCGCCGCCCCAGTGTCCGTTGACCAAGTTCTCAAGTGACGAAATTGCGCCGTTTGCATTCGGGTTCATTTTTTCAATACCGATATACGAAACACCGTATCCAATATCTGCGATGTCGGCCTTTTGTTCTTCACTCAGGCCGGTAAAGGAAACCTGTTTTGCCGCAACGGCGTCCCTCGTACCGAGAATTCCGCTGAAGCTTTTTCCGTTCGGATACGTTCCGCCGCGCAAAACGGAAATTATGTCTGTTTTGGGGAAGGTCTTCAGAGGAATGGACTGTGTATCGTCAACAGTATACCTGAATTGCTGTTTACCGATGCCGACAGAAGAGACGGTATAGCTTTCGGGGACCGTCGTCTCCGTCACGGCTATTTTTGCCGCCCGGTGCAGTGCAACCGCATTCTCTTCGGAAATATTCTGTTTGCAGGGAATTTCCGCCGGGTCTGCACCGAAAATTTCCGAAAAAATCGTCAACGCGGCCAGATAACTACCCGTTGCAGAGGGATGCGTCGAATCGGTATCATACAGCTCAATTTTGCTTCCGTATTGGCGGTACACCTCGTAAAATGCAGGCCCGGCATAGGCAACCCGAACGCCAAGCTCTTCACCAATCGCAGTATATGCCGCTGCAAGCTTCCACGTCATCGTCTCATTGGTCAAGCCGAACTCCTTGAGCGTACTGTGTCCCGTTTTCCTTCCCCAGGTACAATAGAGAATCGGCTCCGCGCCGTTATCGCGGATTTTCTTCACAATCGCACGTACACCGTCGTAAAATCTGCCCGGATCGGAAACGGGACATACGCTTTGCTCTTGAATAACAACAAAATCGTACGTATTCTTTTTCAGTACAGCGTCAACCTTCTGACCAATCTCGTCCTTCGCATCCGCGTGCTTATCCAGATACCACCCACCCTTGGTGATTGCCGTTGCCGTGAGCTTTGTGTATCCTGCTGATTTGGCAATGGATGTGAAAAGCTGTGACAGCGAGTTGCGCGCCGTATAACTGTTTCCAATGAAGAGAACGCGATACGTCTTTTCCTTATCGAAAATCACTTCTGCGGTCTCCGGTGCCCCTGCAGTCGTCTCTGCCAACGTTTCCACGGTCTCCGGTGTCCCTGCAATCATCTCTGCCGGCGTTTCCTCGATTTTGGTCGCCTCAACGCCCAAAGTCCCCTCTGTAAGCGCCTCTTCCTCCGAAAAATCATTCATGCACCCAAAATTGTCAAGCAACAGGATGCCAAGCAAGAAGATTGACAGAAACTGTTTGCCGTGTTTTTTCATCGTTGTCTCCTTCGTCATACTAAAATGCGCAGGATAACATACTAACCTGATTTTATCTCAAATATTCCTCCGGAATGGAATACGCCATCTGCTTGGCACCGGCAAGGCTGGGATGGAGATGATCGCCCGAATCGTAGATCGGAAGCATCTGCTTATGATCGTCGGGATTCCAAACGGCGGCCTCAAAATCAATCAGACCGTCAATCAGATTGGTCGAGCGAATCCAGTTGTTGACACCGCAGCGGATAATCTCACGCAGGCCGTCCTCGTTCATACAGCGCGGACAGGGAAGAATGGGAGAGAGATAAATCTTTTTTCCCTGCTCGTGTGCAATGCGAATATAGGTTTTATAGCCGTCAATCAGCTCGTCAACCGTCGGCAGCTGACTCATCGGGCAATATACGTTATTGGCTCCGGGATGAATGAGGTCGTTGATGCCGTGCAGAACAAATACACGGTCGGCACCCGTGCGGTCAATATCGTGAGCAAAGCGCTCAATGCCGCGTACGCCGAAATGCATTTTGATGCGGTGCGTATAATCGCGCAGAATGCGGTTTCCGCCAATGCCCTCGCGCACAACCGTGCGGTTTCGGATACCCAGCTCGTATATGCGGCGGGCAAGCCAATCGGGCCAGGGCTGAGCGGTAATAGAGTCGCCGAATGCGACGATGGTGCTGACGTCCTCACTCGTCAGGAAATCAACGCCGGAGAAATAGAGATAGGAGGGAAGCTCACCGTACGTCTCGGGCGGGAAGGAGGCGGAATTGATATGATTTCCGGAGGACATATATTTCTTGACAAAATGTCCTCCGTTGGTATGCCCGCAAAAGTATTCGGTCAGTTCGGCAAAATATGTGCTGACCGAGATGGTTTGTCCGGCTTTGAGCGCAAACGCAACCGGATCACTGTCGACCTCATCACCGGGGGCAATGGTTACCGATGCGGAACCGCCGAAGGTAACAGCCGCAACAGTGGCAGGATCGATGACCGCGTCATTGACGGTCATTGCAACCGATGCCGCCGTAACGGTAACCGGCTCATGGCCGTGCAAATTTGAGAGATGAATCCGCAGAGCGGAAGCATCGACGGTAGAAAAAATCTGATAACGGAAGGTCCGATCCTTGAAGTATTCGCAAATATGCTGTGCAACGGTCGTGCTCGGTGTTGCCCAACCGCAAACCCATTTGGTATGTGCCATGGTCATATCCTCTTTTCTTTTCCGAATATCTGGGATATCCGTATTTTTACATATCATTATATCATGCTCTTCTTTTAAAATCAAGCGCAGTACTTCAAAAATCATTTGCGGTTTATTTTGCTCTATGGGTTGAATTTGCAAGAAAAATCGTGTATAATTAATTTTGATTATTTGTGCTGTATTAACTGTGGAAAGGATTCCGCTTCATGAAACGATTATCTACGGCAAATGGGATTGCCGTGAATTTTCTTCGGACAGACCGCTTTAAGCTGTCCATGCTTTCCCTTAACCTCATCGTACCGATCGCGCAGGAAACTGCCGCGCTGAATACGCTTCTTCTTCGCGTCATTAAACAGGGAAGTGCAAATTATCCCTCTCTCGCCGCAATCAATACCCGGCTTGACGATCTCTACGCTGCCGATCTCGCCACACGCAACTATAAGCGCGGCGATATGCAGGTGCTCGGCTTTTCGGTTGATTTTCTCGATAATATCTACATCCCCGACGGAACCGACGTCATGGGCGGGGCAATCGATATGCTGGGAGAGCTTCTGCTCCACCCTCGCTTTGATGAAAACAGCTGCTTTTTCGCCAAAACAGTCGAACGTGAAAAGAAAAGTCTTTGTGACGCAATTCGTGCACAAATCAACAATAAGCAAAACTATGCACACAACAGATGCATTGAGGAGATGTGCCGCGACGAGCTCTTCGGTCTTCCGCTTGCGGGAACACTTGAGGAGGTTGAGGCCATCACACCGCAGGACCTGACCGCGCGTTATCACGCATTGCTTCGCGAAGCGCGGGTGGAGGTCTTCTTTATCGGCAGCGCTAAGGAGAGTGATCTCATTGCACACCTTGACCGCGCTTTTGCGGAATATCCGCCGCATACCCCGATACCGTCACCGACAAAAGTCATTCGTCGCGCTGACACGGTGCACGAAATCAAAGAGGAGCAAAAGGTCGGACAGGCCAAGCTCGTTCTCGGCTTCCGAACCGGATACACAGTATCCGATCCGGACTATCTTGATTTTATGGTTTTCTGCGAGCTTTACGGTGGCTCACCCGCATCAAAGCTCTTTCTCAACGTCAGAGAAAAGCTCAGTCTCTGCTACTCCTGCTTTTCCGCACCCGATTCTTACAAGGGTCTGATGTTTGTTTCAGCCGGCATCGCGCTCCGGAACCGGGATCTTGCCTTTGAGGAAATCATGGCACAGCTTGAGGCAATTCGCCGCGGAGACTTCACGCAGGAAGAATTCGACTATGCGGTGATGTCCCTGCAGAACGTCTACCGCCAGATCACGGACAGCCCGGGCGGTATGGAGGGATACTATCTCGGCAGAATGCTCTTCGGTGTTTCGCTTACCATTGAGGAAATGGAGCGTGGCTTTGCCCACGTCAAGCGGGAGAATGTCATCGCCGCGGCAAATCGCATTACGCTGGACACGGTTTATCTGCTGCACGGAAACGAAGCCGATGCGGATAAGGGGGAGGATGTCGACGATGAAGAATGAAATCACACGGTTTCACAATGACCGTCTGCGTGAGACATACACCCGAATCCGCCACAAAAGTGGACTGACGATTTACGTTTTCCCAAAAAAATTAACGACAGCTTATGCAATTCTGGCCACGCGCTACGGCTCGGCTGACACCCGTTTCCGCCTTGACGGAGACCCTGCATTCACCGACGTTCCGGACGGTGTCGCACACTTCCTTGAGCACAAAATGTTTGCCAATGAGGACGGCGTAGACTCCTTTGAGAAATTCAGCGCCTTCGGTGCCGATGCGAACGCCTATACCTCGCACGACCGCACGGCGTATCTCTTCAGCTGTACCGCGAAGTTCAGAGAATCGCTGACCGAGCTCTTGACATATGTAACCCATCCCTATTTTACGCCCGAATCGGTCGCGAAAGAGCAGGGAATTATCGCCGAGGAAATTCATATGGGGGACGATAATCCCTCTGCGCGCCGTTATTATCAGCTTCTCGAAGCGCTCTATCACAGCCCGAGAATCTATACCCACATCTGCGGCACAACCGATTCGATTGCCAAAATCACCGATCAAACGCTCTACGACTGTTACCGCGTTTTCTATAACCTTTCCAACATGGCACTCGTCGTCTGCGGCGACGTCACCGTCGAGGAGGTTGTCTCAATTGCTGACGAAGTCCTTCCCGTACAAACACCCGTCAGCATCATCCGCGACATACCGGAGGAGCCGACCGAAATTCACAAGAAGAAAATCACGTCGGAAATGACGATCGCACAGCCGATTTTTGCAATCGGAATCAAGGACAACCCCTTTTCGCTCTCCCCCGAAGCACGCATACACAGAGAGGCTGCTTTCTCTATCCTCTGCGAAATGCTCTTCAATCAATCGAGTGCGCTGTACAATTCACTTTATGAGGAGGGTCTGCTCGCAGGCGGGCTCGGCTTTGGCTACGACGTCACGGAGGTCTATGCGTTCGTTGGACTCAGCGGCACCTCACCCGATCCCGACGAGGTATTGAATCGGATCCTGGATGCGGTAAACCGGGCAAAGAAAGAGGGGCTCTCCCGTGAGTCCTTCATCCGTTGCAAACGGGTAATGTATGCCGATTTCGTGAAAAATTTTGATTCTACCCCCGACATCGCCGACCTGATGCTGGATTATCTGTTTGCCGGCATTGAGCCGCTCTCGTACGCCGACTCGCTTGACGCCGTTACCTTTGAGGAAGTGGAGGCTCTGCTCGCCGAGGCATTCTCTCCTGCGGCATTTGTCATGTCGGTCGTATATCCCAAGGAAGGAGAATAAACACAGTATGGAAAATATCATTCAAATCGCTTTTCCCGGGCTCGGAATTGAACCGTTTGAAATTAACCGCGTTGCCTTTTCCGTCTTTGGCCTTGAGGTCCGCTGGTATGGCGTAGTCATTACGCTCGGCATCGTTCTGGCATACCTCTACGCCGCCTGGCGCGGAAAGCAATACAAAATCAATACCGACGATCTTATGGATATCGCGATGTTTACCGTCATTTTCGGGATTATCGGCGCGCGCCTCTATTACGTCGTGCTTCAGCCGGATGAGTTTAACTCGCTGATGGAGGTCATCAACATCCGTACCGGCGGCCTTGCCATTTACGGCGGCGTCATTTTCGGCGCCCTGACCATCGCGATCGGCGCAAAAATCAAAAAAATCAATCTGCTTTGTATGCTTGACTGTGCAGCGCCAGGCGTTATGATCGCACAATCGCTCGGCCGCTGGGGAAATTTCTTCAACGGTGAGGCCTACGGCGCCGAAACCGAAATTTTCTGCCGCATGGGACTCCGACATCATAATTGGTCGAAAATGTATTTCTTCCATCCGACCTTTCTCTATGAGTCGCTTTGGAATCTGCTCGGCTTTGTCATCATCAATCTGCTTTACCGCAAGAAGAAATTCCACGGGCAGATCGCGCTGATGTATTTTGCCTGGTATGGGTTTGGCCGTATGTTCATCGAGGGCCTGCGTGAGGACAGTCTGACCGTCGGTGATATCCGCGTCTCTCAAGTTGTCGCTGCCGTTACCTGCGCGGTAAGTCTGATTTTGATTGTAATCGGTCTCGTTCTGACAAAGCGCAGAAAAGCAGCGGAAGAAAACTACAATCCCGTATATGCAAGTGCACCCGGTACCGCCCAAGAGGAGACAACCGCGCCGGATGCATCCGAACCGCAGACAGCAATCATCGAGGAAAAAGAAGAGGAGAAGAAAAACGATGGCACAATTGATTGACGGCAAGAAAATATCCGCAGAAATCCGCGCCGAGCTGGCCGAAGAAACAAAAGCCTTTATCTCCCGCACCGGCGTTACCCCCGGTCTGGCGGTAATTATCGTCGGCGAAGATCCCGCTTCGCAGGTATACGTCCGCAATAAGCGTCGGGCCTGTGAGGAAATCGGCTACTATTCCGAGGCGTACGAGCTTTCGGCCGAAACCACTCAGGAGGAATTAATGCAGCTGGTTCGCCGCCTGAACGGAGACGGGAAAATCCACGGAATTCTCGTTCAGCTTCCGCTGCCGAAGCATCTTGACGAGCATGAGGTTCTGCTCGCCATCGACCCGAAGAAGGATGTCGATGCCTTCCATCCGACGAACGTCGGTCACATTATGATCGGTGACTACGACTATCTCCCCTGCACGCCTGCCGGTGTAATGGCCTTGCTTGAAAAAAGCGGGGTTTCCCCGGAAGGGAAGGAGGTCGTTGTGGTCGGCCGCTCCAATATCGTCGGTAAGCCGCAGGCCATGCTGATGCTCCACGCCAATGCAACCGTCACCGTCTGCCATTCCCGAACCGCAGATCTTCCTGCCGTCTGCCGCCGCGCTGACATTCTGGTCGCCGCGATCGGCCGCGCCGATTTCTTCACGGCAGACTACGTCAAGGAAGGTGCAGTCGTCATTGACGTCGGCATGAATCGCAGGGCGGACGGCAAGCTGACGGGCGACGTGGATTTTGCATCGGTCGAGCCCAAGGCATCCTATATCACACCCGTTCCCGGCGGTGTGGGACCGATGACCATTACCATGCTGATGAAAAACACGCTGACCGCCGCCAAGCGGGCTGCAGGCGAAAAATAATTGCGAATTTTTGTCAAAAATCGCAAAATATTTTTCAAAATCCCTTGACATTCAATCGAGGATCGTGTTATAATAATATGCCGCATAAAAACGGGCTCTTTTAAGCGCGGAATTTTCCGCCGCCTGCATTAGCGAGTCATAAAAGAAAGAGAGGTGCTTTTCGTGTTCGCAATTATTGAAACGGGCGGAAAGCAGTATAAGGTTAACGAGGGCGACGTTCTCTTCATCGAGAAGCTGGACGCTGCCGAAGGCGATAAGGTCACGTTCGACCGTGTGCTCGCCATCTCCGGTGCTGACAACAAGTTTGTCGTTGGC
>JAZODX010000154.1:0-6984 GCA_045597265.1 Eubacteriales bacterium
CGAAGCCTATGCAGGCGGTGAGAAGGTTGCCTCTGCTACCGAAATTGACCCGTTCAATCTGATGACCATCACCAACGAGTCCCGCATCGTCGAAAACGAGGAATACAATTCGTACGTCGTCGTCTGCCCGTCGGTCGATTACGCCGGCAACAAGCTCCTGCAGTCGACCACCTACGGCAACCCCGAGATTCTTCGTGCGATCCTGCTTGCCATCGGCAAGGAATACGTTCCCGCCGATATCCAGCGCAAGGCGTTTGCTCAGCTTGATATCGAGGGGCTTGAGACCTCCGATGCCAACGCTTACACGGCAGTTCTCGCCATCGTTCCCACCGTTATCGCACTCGGCGTCTGCCTGTTCGTCACCGTCCGCCGCAAGTACGCATAAGAGAAAGGCTGAACTGCAATGATTAAAAAACAGCAAATTCTGATTATCGTGCTTGCCCTCCTGTTCGTGGCACTGATCGTCGGCTATTTCGCGATCGTCCGCCCCATGGTAAACGCGGTCGAGCCCGAGGTCACCACCGAACCGCTTGAAACCGTTGCGGGTGAGGTGGTTGGACACGGCGACCGTTACCTGATGTTTGCGCACACCGAGAAGGAAGACATCCGCTCGATCGAGGTACACAACGAGCACGGCACCTACACCTTCTACCGCGATGCGGACGGTAATTTCCAAATCAAGGGACACGAGGGGATTACCTACGATCAGGAGCTTTTCTCCTATCTCGTCGTCTCCTCGGGCTATACCCTTTCGATGACGAAGGTGGAGAAGCCCATTTCGATGGAGGAATACGGCGTTGTTCGCCTCACGAACGAGGATGGCAGCGTATGGGAGCCCGCCTGGTTCAAGCTCACAACCGTCAAAGGCGTTGAGCATACCGTATACATCGGCTACAAGCTGGTTACGGGCGGCGGCTACTACGCCAGATACGCCGGCCGTGATGAAATTTACGTCCTCAATACCGACCTGGAAAAAACCATCCTTGCCCCCATCGAGGATCTCGTTACCCCCATGGTAACCTTCCCGATGACCATGAATTCCTATTTCATGGTTACCAACTTTGCTCTCCTTGAGGGAGAGGAAGTCAAGATGATGATTGACTATGTCCCCGAGGAAGAGCGTGCCGGTGAATATGCCAACCGCATTTACCGCATGACCGGCCGTGAGGAATATATGGTTTCCTCCACCAACTACGATGCGGTGCTGCAGGCATTCTATTCGGCCACACCGCTCCGCTGTGTAAAGCTGGGGCTGACCGACGAGGCGCTGGCCGAGTACGGTCTTGACAATCCACCCTTCTATATTCAGTACGTCTACCCGTCCCCCGACGTCGGCAACGTCGAGAATATCATCGTCATCAGCGCACGCAACGAAAACGGCAACTATTACGTCGCCTCCCCCATCTTTGACCAGATCGTGGAAATTACCGGCTCCGATTTCGATTTCCTCACCTGGGACTTCATCGACTGGGTAGATGACGCCATCTTCCAGCGCAACATTGACTACGTACGCGAAATTCGCGTGGAATCGCCTGCCTTCAACGAAACCTTTATTCTCGAAGGACTCGGCAAGGAGCTGGTCGTCACGCAGAAATCGAACGGCCGTAAGCCTGACGTCTCAAACTTCCGTCAGTTCTACAAAACCCTCCTGACCGCTTCTTATGAGGGCGATATGCCCATGAATGCAGAGGAGATGGCCGCCCTTACCGCCAATGACGCCAACCTTCAGCTGAAGCTGACAATCATCACCGACAGCACGACGCTGGAATACAAATTCTATCCCTACACCGAGCGCCGCTCCTACATCACCGTAAACGGCAACGGAGAATTCTACATCCTGCGCTCGATGGCTGACAAAATCATCGCCGACGCCGATCGCGTTACTCGCGATGAGCCTGTCAACTCCGACGCAAAATATTAAATGAAAACAAATAACGGCGTTATCCCAAACGGGATAACGCCGTTATTTGTTTACGCGCTTACCTCATCATAAGCTTGATGCCATCGCGCCGGGATTGAATCTGATTTACTGTGCTGCGTCAACGATTGCCGCGAATGCTGCAGCCTTCAGCGAAGCACCGCCGATCAGACCGCCGTCTACGTTGGGCTTGGCCAGAAGCTCGGCGGCATTCTTATCGTTCATCGAGCCACCGTACTGGATGGTGACAGCCTCAGCCGCATCCTCACCGTAAAGCTTGGCGACGGTTGCGCGGATAACTGCACAGGTCTCCTCAGCCTGCTCGGGGGTAGCGGTAAGTCCGGTACCGATTGCCCAAACCGGCTCGTAAGCAATGATGATCTGCTTAAGCTGCTCGGCCGTGATGTCCTTGAGTGCCAGCTTGGTCTGCATGGCAACAACCTCGTCGGTAATCCCCGACAGGCGCTGCTCCTTGACCTCACCGAGGCAAAGGATAACCGTCATGCCTGCCTCGATTGCAGCCTTGGTGCGCAGGTTAACCGTCTCATCGGTCTCACCGAAATACTGACGGCGCTCGCTGTGGCCGACGATAACGTAATCAACGCCGCAGGCCTTGAGCATCTTCGCAGAAATTTCACCGGTATATGCACCCGATTCGGCAAAATGTACGTTCTCGGCTCCGATCTTGATGTTCGTGCCCTCTGCAGCAGCCTGAGCGGCAGCAATGTCAACATAGGGGGCACAGAAAATGATATCACAGTTGTCCTTACCTGCAACCAGAGGAGCGACCTCACGAACAAGGGCAGAAGCCTCAGCGGGGGTCATATTCATCTTCCAGTTACCGGCAATTACAGTACGTCTCTTCAGCGGATTCATGGGAACAATCTCCTTCATTGAAAGTTTTGGGGATTGTTAAGCCCCTTCTTTCCAAAAGGGGCTTAACCGTGGGCGGGGGAAGCGCCCCTGCTTGATCTTCTTACTTATTTTCCAGGCAGTCGATACCGGGCAGAGTGCGGCCCTCGAGGAACTCGAGCGAAGCGCCGCCGCCGGTCGAGATGTGGGTGATGCGGTCAGCAAAACCGAGCTGCTCACAAGCGGCTGCGGAGTCACCGCCGCCAACGATGGTGATTGCCTCGGACTCAGCCAGAGCACGGGCAACTGCGATGGTACCGGCAGCAAGGGTAGGGTTCTCGAATACACCCATGGGACCGTTCCAAACGACCGTCTTTGCGCTCTTTACTGCATTGGCGAAGAGCTCGCGGGTCTTCACGCCGATATCCAGACCCATCTTGTCGGCAGGAATCTTGCTCGACTCTACGATTTCAACGGCGATCTCTGCATCGATCGGATCCGGGAAAGCTTCAGCAATCACGGTGTCAACGGGAAGCAGGAGGTTAACGCCCTTCTGCTCAGCCTTTGCCATCATTTCGCGGCAGTAATCAAGCTTGGTCTCATCGAAGAGCGAGGTACCGATGCTGTAGCCCTTGGCAGCCAGGAAGGTGTATGCCATACCGCCGCCGATGATGAGGGTGTCTACCTTGGAGAGGAGATTGTCGATAACGTTGAGCTTATCCGCAACCTTTGCGCCGCCGAGGATGGCAACGAAGGGACGTGCAGGATCACTCAGAGCCTTGCCCATGGTGCCGATTTCCTTCTGGATCAGATAGCCGCAGACAGCAGGCAGACCGCCGTACATAGCAACGCCTGCAGTAGAACCGTGTGCACGGTGTGCAGCGCCGAATGCGTCGTTGACGAAGAGCTCAGCCATCGAAGCAAGCTCACGAGCAAACTCAGGATCGTTCTTTTCCTCACGCTTGTCAAAGCGGGTGTTCTCAAGCAGGATTGCCTGACCGTCGGTGAGTGCAGCAGCCTTTGCCTTTGCGTCGGGGCCGATCGTATCGGCACAGAGCGGAACCTCCTGGCCGAGCAGCTCGGTCAAACGAGCGGCAACGGGAGCGAGAGTATACTTGGGGTTAACCTCACCCTTCGGCTTCCCCATATGGGAGCAAAGGATGACACGGGCGCCCTGACCCAGCAGATACTTGATGGTGGGCAGAGCCTCGACGATACGCTTGTCACTGGTGATCTTACCGTCCTTGAGCGGAACGTTAAAGTCGCAGCGAACGAGAACGCGCTTGCCGGCAACGGCAACGTCTTCAATATTCTTCTTGTTGTACATGGCAAAAGATTCCTTTCTTATATGATAATTTTTCCACTCTTTAATATACCATAAAATCTCTTTTTTATCAAGGGTTATTTGATAATTTTAAGACGATTTTTCACTTTTCTTTTCGATTTCCGCCTTTTCTGCAGCTTCAAGCAGATCGGCATAATCGTCCCGAACCTCGGCCCGACGGCCAAAAAACATCGCAGAGACGGCCGCCGTCAGCGGAAGGGCGGAAAGGATACCAAAGCTGCCGACGATTGCCTGCAGAATTTCAAAAACAATCCGCTCCTGATTGAGAATGTAGAACAGCGAGGTTCCGCTTCCGCCCGCGACCAGCAGAATCACCGAAATGGACGAGCCGACGTAGGCTAAGATAAGGGTATTCGACATCGTTCCGATCAGATCGCGGCCGATGGTCACACCTGAGCGGAAGAGTGCACCAAAGCTGATCCTCTCGACCTTTGCCGCAATTTCGGCAAGCGAGGAGGAGATATCCACCGCAACGTCCATGACGGCACCGAGCGCACCGATCAGGATGGCCGCATAAAGCAAAGCGCGCAGATCAATCGGCACCGGCGTGTCCAGATAGAGCAGAAAAGCCGCATTGTCATCCACAAAGCCGGTCATATGCAAAAAGCAATCGGCTACAGCCATGACAAGGCCGGCCGCGAGCGTTCCTCCGAGACAGCCAAGCATTGCAGCCAGGCTTTTCTTACCGGCATCGCCGATCAGAAGCAGCGTGGAGGCCACGATATAGGTACAGACGATAAACGTCCAGAGATAGATATTTTTCCCTGCAAGAACAGCCGGAACAAAGCAGCCAAATACCGCCGCGCAGGTCAGAGCCAGCGCAATCATCGCAAGCACCCCCTTTCCGCGCCCGAAAAGAATAATCGCCAAAAGAAAAATGACGGCAAGTCCGATCAGGGCGTCGGTTCGGATAAAACCGATGAAAACGTAATTCGGCTCCATATCGTCCCCGGCATTATTCATCAGCGTAATGCGGTCTCCCGGCGCAACCTCACGTCGGTCACCCGCAATCATGCCGTCGCTGATGGTTTGCGTTGCGTGCACACGTGCATCCCCGACGTCAACCGTAAAGGTCAGCGTCAGATCGCGCATACTGTCATCCTCACCGTAAAACTGCTCGTCCCGTGTCAGAATTTCTTCCACGCGTCCCGTCATATACGCATCGTTGGGAATCCGTTCCGCCCGTCCGACCGAGGCAATTGCAGAAAGCCCCCACAGTACAAGAATTGCCGCCAATACGAAAACTGCGGATCGCACGCCCGCACGGCAACCGGACAACCACTTCATCGACATCTCTCCTCTTAATGAACTTACCTATATAGTATACTTGATTCCCCCCAAAAAAGCAAGAGCACGCTTCCCTTTTCTTCCCCTCCCGACCGATTTCTTTCCGAAGCGGCTTGACAAGCCCCCAAAAGAAGACTATAATTAAATATGATAAAAACGCCATATGAACCCAAAGGAGCGATTTCATGCGCCATCATCTTCTCCCGAACGACTGCGAAGACTACCGCGTCAATATGCATTCGCACAGCACCTGCTCGGACGGGTCCTTCACCCCCGAGGAAATCAAAGCCATGTACGTCGAGAAGGGATATTCGGCGGTTGCCTTTACCGAGCACCGCGAGCTTTTTGATTTTTCCCGCCTCAATGACGACCGCTTCATTGCCATCAAGTCCTATGAAATTGATTTTTCGTCGCAAAATCCGCCGCTGGTTCTTCCCATCAACGGTACGCCGCAGATTTACGACTATGAAACCATGCATATCAATCTCTATGCAAAGGATCCCGAGCGCGCCCAGGCAATCGATCTTTCCGATTTGAGTGACTTCTCGATCGATAATATCAACGAGGCCATTCGCCGTGCCGCCGCGGCCGGCTTTATCGCCGTCTATAACCATCCGCATTGGTCGCTCAACACGCACGAAACCTACACGGCGCTTGAAGGGTTGACCGGCCTTGAGCTGGTCAACGGCGCATCTCAGCGCTCCTCCGACATGGACTACACTCCCCACGTTTACAACGAAATGGCACGCGCCGGCAAGCGCCTCTGTGTGGTAGGCGGCGACGACAATCACGTCGCACACCATATGTTCCTCGCCTGGACGGTGGTCAAGGCAAAGGCGCTTTCCCACCGCGCACTGATTGAGGCAATCGAAGCGGGAAACTGCTACGCATCAAGCGGCCCCGTGATCGAGGCACTCTACGTGGAGGACGGTGCCGTTCACGTTCATACCTCCGAAGCCGCCGGCATATTCTATACGACCCCGGGCCGAAAAAAAGCGGCCCGCCTCTCGGAGGGCGGTGCACCGCTCGTCACCGAGGCCACCTTCCCGCTCATGCCCGGCCAGCCCTGCTTCCGCATCACCGTCCGTGATGCCGCAGGCCGTCACGCCAACACACGCTTCTACTATCCCGAGGAGTGGCAAAAATAATCTGCAACAAAAAGAAGGACCGCCTATATTCCCGGGGCTTCGTAAAACAGTTATTTTGAAAAATGCTTGAAAACGAGTGTTTTCAAGGGACGGCGTGACTTTGGTCACGCCGTTTCCTTTTTCGCAAGTTCTTCCAAAGGGATAAAGCCGATACCGTCATACTCGATGTGGATCTTCTGTCTGCGCTTGCCGCTGGATTTATCGGGTGCTTCCACATAGATCGCCTTTATCAGCTCTCGCAGCATACATGGGTCGATTTCCTCGATGTCCACGTATTTGTCTGCTGTTCGGATGAACCTTTCAATATTTTCGTTCTGTCTTTCCTGTACTTCAATTTCCTGTCGCAGAGCGACAACCTCTGCTTCAAGCTGTTTCTGTTCCGCTTCGTAGTTCTGGCTCATCATCTCAAATCGCTCGTCATTCAGCTTGCCCTT
>JAZODX010000155.1:0-11890 GCA_045597265.1 Eubacteriales bacterium
CAGAAAGTAATCACTTGCACGGGAGCGATGCGTGGGGGCGAATTTTCGCCCCGCGTATCACTCCTTGTTGCTTTTTTGCGAAATTGTCCTCTCCGCACCGGGACTTTTTCCCGGATTAGCAATTAACAAAATATTTGGGGCTCTGCCCCAAACCCCGCCAAAGGCCCTTTTTGAAAAAAGGGCCTTTGGAATCCCCAAAAACTTAACAAATAAGGACTGGGTTTCATGGGGTGTGAACCAAATACATTGTTAATTGCTAATCCCGAAAATGAACGGTGCGGATTGAACAAATTCGCCAAAAAGCAACAAGGAGTGACGCGCGGAGAAAAGTCCCCGTCGCGTCGCTCCCGTGCACGATCTTACTTTCTGAGGTTGAGCTTCTCGATGATGGCGCGGTAGCGCTCGATATCGGTCTTCTGCAGATAACCCAGCAGGTTGCGGCGATGACCAACCATCTTCAGCAGGCCACGGCGGCTGTGATGGTCCTTGTGGTTAGCCTTCAGGTGCTCGGTGAGTGCGTTGATGCGATAGGTCAGGATCGCGATCTGTACCTCGGGCGAACCGGTGTCACCCTCGTGGGTCTTGTAGGCGTCAATAATCGCCAGCTTTTCGTCTTTCAGCATTTGTGTTTCCCTCACAATTCATAATATTTGTCGCGCAGACTCAGCGGGCGGAATGAGGGCAGCCGGGCATTTTTGCCGCAGCCATACCCCGCAGACCGAGTCAACGTCATACAGCATATAGTATAACACATCTCATCCGGTTTGTAAAGAGGAATTTTTGAAATTTTGCGATTTTTTTCTTTGTTTTATTTCTCAAGGGGAATACGGGACGGGGTTCTTTCTCGGGCGGTAGGGTGCTCCCTGAGAAAAGCGTTTGGTTCTTGCGATGCTCGCCGTAGATGAAGCGGGGAGTGCGTGGGCGGAAAAATTCACATCTTTTCCTTTGACAGTATGCATAGGATGTGTTATACTAATATAAATAGTTGTTTTTTGTCGGTTTAATGGAACAAACGGTATCTGCAGCCCGTCCGTATATCCGTTATCCCACTCGCATAGACTGGAACGAGGACAAAGTCCGCCAACGCCCAAAGAAAGGACCGTACCCATGGAAATGCCCGAACTCCTCTCCCCGAAAATCGCAAGTGTATTGCTCTGCATTATGCTTCTTCTCTCCCCCGTTACCCTTATCTTTACGGCCTGCGCCGATGCTTCGGCGACCGAGATGACCCACGCTCCGCAGACTGCGGCAATCGAGCACGTGGATCCCATTGCCTATCCCGTACCCGATGCGGGCGGAGTGGGGCTTCTCAATCCCGACGCGGAGGTGCGCGGGGTGTGGATTGCATCGGTGCTTAATCTCAATTTTCCCACCGAGCCGGGACTTGACGCAAAGACGCTGGCTGCGGAAATGGATGCGATTCTGGATAACTGCGAGAAGAACCGCTTCAATACCGTGTACTTCCAGGTGCGTCCGGCGGCTGACGCGCTCTATCGGTCGGCACTCTTTCCCACGTCGGCTTATCTGGTTGACGAGCAGGGGGATCCCCTGCCCGGGAATTTTGATCCGCTTGCCTATTTGCTTGCCGAGGCACACGCACGCAACATCCGCGTGTACGCCTGGGTAAATCCGCTGCGGATTACGCTCGGCTCCCCCTCAAAGCCCGAGCCCGACGTCACGGCGTTGGTCGAGGGGCATCCTGCCAGACAAAATCCCGATTGGGCCATTCCGTATGCGGATGGGAAGCTGTATTTTGACGCCGGACAGCCGGCCGTCCGACAGTACGTGATCGACGGTGTAGCCGAGATCGTTCGGGCGTATGACGTGGACGGCGTTATCTTTGACGATTATTTCTATCCCTATCCGACGACCGAGAAGGTGGACGGAAAGAACGTCACCGTGCCTTTTGCCGATGATGCAAGCTATGCACTCTACGGCGGAGACTTTGCCGACAAGGGGAACTGGCGGCGGGACAACATCAATCGGCTGATCGAGGGATGCTACCGTGCCATCAAGGAAATTGACGCCGAGTGTCTGTTCGGCGTTGCGCCCTTTGGCATCTGGCAGAATGACGACGGAGAAAACGGCGGAAGCGATACCTCGGGCATGAGTGCATACACGCAGATTTACTGCGATCCCCTTGCCTGGATCAAGGGGGGGTACGTGGATTATATTGCTCCCCAGATTTATTGGGAGATGGGCTACGATGTGGCCGCCTTTGACGTGCTTGCACGCTGGTGGAATGCACAGGTGGACGGCACGGGGGTCGAGCTTTTGATCTCGCACGCCGCCTACCGTTACGATAATGACTGGAAGAATCCGCAGGGGGAGCTGTCGGCGCAGATTGAGTTTGCCCGAAGCGAGCTTGGCTATCGCGGCAGTATCCATTACGGCTACGCGGCCATTGCGGATAATGTCAACGGTGTGGCAGACGAGCTTCGCGCAATGTATCACGATGAAATTATCTATACCGATCCCGTTCCCACCGGCGCGGCACTTGCGCTGACCTCCCCGGCTGACGGCGCGTGGATTGATGCGGAGGCTACCTATTTGATCGGCGGCTCCGACCCGACGGTAAGCCTGCTCTTTGAGGGGAAGCCGGTCAGCCGGACCAAGAGCGGATATTTCTCGCTGTATACCCCGCTTGAGGAGGGAAAGAACGAATTCACCTTCACCTACGGCGGCCGCGAGATTGCGTATACCCTTTATCGCGGCACCCGTCCGTCCTCGGGTACGGGAACGGCATCCACCAATCTCGGTTCTTATCAAATTACGGTCAGTGCACCCGCCGATGATATTGCGGCGGCGGCCGGAACGAAGGTCACCCTGACCTGCCTGGCCCCGCAGGGAAGCACGGTAACGGCAAAAATCGCGGGAAAATCGATAAAGCTGTCCGAGGTCAAAAAACCGACTGCGAACGGAACCTATCTTGCTTCCACCTACAGCGGCACCTATACGCTGCCATCAGCCAATGCAGGCGAGGTGGTTGATCTCGGGAATGTGGTTTATTCCGCCGCCCGACGCGGGGAAAACGCCTCGGCGGATGGGGTGCGGCTGCGGGTGATGGGCAAGGACGCGGCGATACCCGTTGAGGTGATCTGCGATTCCTCCGAGATGAAGCTGGGCTACGATACCTGGTATTATGACGATTTTACGCCGCAGGTTGCAGGTATGCGGGATTACGCCGTTTCTCAGGGGAACGGCTATTACCGCCTGCGCGTCGCAGGATATATAAAGGAAGAAAATCTGCGCGAGCTGTCGGGAGAAACCGAGATTCCGATTGCCGAAATCAACGCGATTCGGGTCGGCGTGGCCGGCGGGCATACGGTGATCACCGTCAACGCCGCCGAAACGGTGCCGATGAACGGATACGTGGAGAACGGCAAGTTTTATCTTTCACTTTATAATATCAATGCCGACTGGAAGGGAAAAATTGAGATGGTGGACAACCCGTTGTTTACCGCCGCCGAATGGATAAAGAGTACCAAGGTGAACAGCATCAAGCTGGTGTTCGCCCTTCGCGACGTCAATAACTTCTACGGCTTTGAATTCGATTACGATGCGGCGGGGCGAACCTTGATTCGCCTGCGCAATCCGCAGAGGCTCCCGGAAGGGGATGCACCGCTCACCGGGAAGCTGATCGTACTTGATGCGGGACACGGCGGAACTGACAGCGGTGCACTCGGCCCCGGCGGTGCGGTGAACGAGAAGGATCTGAATCTTGCGATTACCCTGGAGGCGGCACGTTCGCTTCGTGCGCTCGGCGCCGAGGTCATTCTTACCCGAGAGGGGGACACGACGGTGGAGATCAACGATCGTCTGGTACGGCTTGACGCCCTTGCCCCCGATCTCTCGATTTCGATTCATCAGAACTCAATGGGATATGCAACCGATATCACCCGGGTTCGCGGGCTGATTGGTCTGTATTACGCCGATGCAGGCAAGCTGCTGACCGAAACGGTTTCTGCCGCAGTCTCCTCTGCGCTGAACCGCTACGAACGCACGCCCTCCGAACAGCGTCTGGCACTGTGTCGGAATGCGCGATTCCCGTCTACCTTGATTGAGGTCGGGTTTATTACCTGTGTCGAGGAATATGAGAAAATGCAGAATCCCGCCGTCATTGCGGCGACGGGTGAGGCGTTTGCCCGAGGCGTCCTTGACTACTATGCCGCACAGGAAAAATGGGTGCAGTGATTACGCGCTGCTTTGCCTGTCGAAAAATCCGAGGCCGGTTTTTCCCGGCCTCGGACTTATCTTGTAAAATGTTTTCAGAGAAGTGAGAAAACCAATGAAAACCGTTTATGTGCTGCTTTCCAGATCGAATACCTTTTGTGCGCGGATGATTCGCTGTATGACATCCTGCCGCTATAACCATGTTTCGATTGCCCTTGATCGTGGGCTTTCCCCCCTCTACAGCTTTGCCCGAAGAAAAATCAATAATCCGCTGATCGGCGGATTCATTGCCGAAAATATACATACGGGAATATTCGGAAAAAACGGAGAACAGCCGTGTGCGCTTTACGAAATGCAAATCGAGGATACGGCGTATGAAAAACTGACCGAACGAATTGAACGCTATCTCCGCGATTATGACAGCTATCGGTATAATTTTCTCGGTGTTCCCCTTTGCTACCTGGGGATTCCGCTTGAGCGCAAGCATCATTTTCTTTGCTCGCAGTTCGTTGCCTCAATGTTGGGGGATACCGACGCCTGTACTCTCCCGCGCCCGGTTTCGCTGATGCAGCCCATGGATTTCACCGATGTTCCGGAGCTGCGGCTGGTTTATTCCGGTCCGCTCGCGGGTGTTTCCGCACGGGGGATTTCGCAGGAAGCCGAGGCATCTGCCCACACTTGAACATACGGTCGGTTTGGCTTGTATCGACAAAAAAAGCCCTTATTCTTTGGAGGGATCCAACAAAATGACGAAGAAATTTCACGTTTGTGAACCAAAATTAACGAAAAATAGTATAAAATAAACACATGAAGTTCATATACTTTTGATATAATAAATTTGATTTTGGTTCGTGAATATGAACCTCCCCCGTTTGGGACAATATGAAAGAAAGAGAGAAAAACCATGGAAGCACTTTATGAGAATATCCTTGCGGTGGATTGGCGGATGCTGGTCATGTGGCTGATTGGCGGCCTGCTGATTTATCTTGCCATCAAGCACGATATGGAACCGACCCTTCTTCTCCCGATGGGATTCGGTGCAATTCTGGTCAACCTGCCGAACTCCGGTGCGGTTAACCGATTCGTTGACGGAATCCTCGAGAGCGAAGGAGCGTTGTCAACTTTATATGAGGCAGGAATTGCCAACGAGCTCTTCCCGCTGATTCTCTTTATCGGTATTGGCGCGATGATCGACTTCGGTCCGATTCTTTCCAACCCTAAGCTGATGGTATTCGGCGCAGCGGCGCAGTTCGGTATCTTCTTCACGATGTGCCTGGCGTCCATCTTCTTCCCGGGCAATGACGCGGCTTCCATCGGTATTATCGGTGCGGCCGACGGTCCTACCGCAATCGTGGTTGCACAGAAGCTTGGTTCGCAGTATCTCGGTGCCATTATGGTGGCGGCCTACTCCTATATGGCGCTCGTTCCGATTATTCAGCCGCCGGTTATCCGCCTGCTGACCACCAAGAAAGAGCGTATGATCCGTATGCCGTATAAGCCGGCTGCGGTTTCCAAGACCACGCGTATCCTCTTCCCGATTATTATTACGGTTCTCGCAGGTCTGGTTGCTCCCGATTCGGTTGCCCTCGTCGGCTTCCTCATGTTCGGTAACCTCATCCGTGAATGCGGCGTGCTGGATTCGCTTTCCGAGACGGCACAGAAGGTGCTGGCTAACCTGATCACCATCTTCCTCGGTATTACCATTGCATCCCAGATGCAGGCAGAGAACTTCCTCAAGCCCGAGACGCTCCTGATTCTCGGTCTCGGCCTCTTCGCTTTTATCTTCGATACTGCGGGTGGCGTTCTCTTTGCCAAGCTCCTCAATCTGTTCCTCAAGGAAAAGATCAATCCCATGATCGGTGCGGCCGGTATTTCGGCATTCCCCATGTCGGGTCGAATCGTCCACAAGATGGGGCTGAAGGAAGATCCAGGCAACTTCCTTCTGATGCAGTCGATCGGTGTCAACGTATCGGGCCAGATCGCTTCGGTTATCGCCGGAGGCCTGATTTTGAACTTCTGCAAATAAGGAGGCACAAACGATGTTATTTGCTTTAGCTAACGCACAAAACGTGGCTGAATTCGAGCCCGGATTTCATAATTTCATTGCAAATCTTTCTAAGATGGGACTGGGAATGCTGGGTATTTTCATTGTAATGGGTGCGATCATACTGAGTACGGTTTTGCTCAATAAGATTTTCAGCAGTAAGAACAAAAAAAACGATGATTGATATCTGCGCAGTCGCCGAAAGTGCCCTTGTGTGTCTTTTAAGATACACAAGGGCACTTTCGTTATACTTTGGATCAGACGGCGGATGCATCCGGGGGCAGAAAGCTCTCCCGCTCGGGGAGAACCGTCATTAAAGCTGACGGAGAGGGGGCCTTAGGGGGAAAAGCCCTTTCCGTTTCCCTTCGGCGCGCCATCTGAGAGGCTTTTGCAATGATGACAGGCCATCGGGAACGTTTTTTCGAATTGGAAGTTAAACAAAAATACCGCAAGCGCCATTGGAGCTTGCGGTATTTTTGTTTGGGGGTCAATTACTCAACCAGACCCATTGCAAAGCTGCTTTCCTTGATTTCGGTTGCGGCAGCCAGAGCTTCGTATTCGGTGTTGTACTTGTCCTGCTTGAGGTCTGCACGGACGTTGATTTCCCATTCGGGCTTGCCCTCGCCGACGTAGAACATGATGTGTGCACCGTAATCGGCGGTTTCCACGATCTCAACGTCGCCTGCCTTGCGTTCGTCTGCAAAGAGCCAGGTGTCAAATTCGGCAACCATGGCGCCGGGCAGAACGTCCTCGTACAGACCGCCCTCTGCGACGGATCCGGGATCCTCGGAGTATTCACTTGCCAGAGCAGCGAATGCTTCCTCGGTCTTCTCTCCTGCATTCCACTTTGCCAGAACCTCCTCAGCGGCGGTCTTTGCGCCTGCGGCATCAGTGTGCTCGCTTGCAAGGAAGAGAATGTGACGGACGTTGCGGGAGGGATCCTCGTCGCGGTACTTGGTGCGCTCGATCATGCAGACGGTAAACTCGGTGCCTGCTTCGTTTTCGATAATGGTGGTGTCGCCAACCTTACGCTCTGCGGCAAAGGCCCATTTGCCCTGCTCGGTTTCGCGGGAGCTGTATTCGGGATACTTGGTTGCCTCGAGGTTGTTTGCAATGTTTTCCTCGGTAATCTCGCCCGAACCGCCTGCGGCGACGTTGTTCTTCATGTATTCGGTCATATAGGCTTCGAATTCCTCAACCGACTTGGTTGCGGCGAGTTCTTCAGCCGACTTCTTATAGCCGGCAATGATGGTTGCCTTTTCTTCCTCGGTCAGGTTATCGATGTTGAGTGCATCGGTTGCCGAGAAGATGCTCTGACGGATGGAAACGTAGGTATAGTTCTCTTCGTGCTCGTTGAAGAAGGTGGTGATCTCGTCATCGGTGATCACGATCTCGTCGGTCATCTTCTGGGAATAACGGCTTGCCAGAAGCGAGATTTCAAGCGCACGGCGGACGTCCTTCTCGGTCAGTCCCTTGCCGTACTGTGCGGCGATGAAGGCGTTCAGGTTAGGGTACTGGTACTGCTTGGCAGCTGCCATCATGGAAGCGAAGTTTTCCTCGATGGTGGCGTGATCCTCTTCGGTGAGGATGATACCGGACGCCTTAGCCGCTTCGGCCAGAACCAGGGTCTGCTTAGCCTGTGCGGTGGAGGTTTCGATCAGATAATCGTGCCAGGTCTGCTCGCCGCCGAAGAAGGACTGCGTCTTGAGCGACTTGGAGGTGTCGAGACCCGAGTAGGAAATGTAGTCACCGAGCTGCGAAACCATCGTCAGATAGGTGCTGCGATAGAAGTATTTCATCATGTTGCCGTTGATTTTGAAGTTATCGGAGGCAAGGGGAGTCGTCATGCCGGGGAGGAGGCTGGTTGCTCCGGTGATCAGGAGCGCAGCGATAACCAGGAGAGCGGTCAAGGAAAGGAAAATCTTGACGCCGAGATCCTGGCGAGAGGTCTTTTTCTTGTTCGTAGCCATGGTCGGATTACCGCCTTTTCTTGTTTTTTGTTGATTTCTGATATTTTATAAAAAATGCTCTTTTCATTATACCGATCTTTCGTGATGGGTCTGTGAACGATATATGAACATTTGATAAATTTATGTAGACTTTGCAGGGGTAACCCTGCAGAGTCGGGGAGGAGAAGTTATACGTTCATGATAACCGGGAGAACCATCGGCTTGCGCTTGGTCTTGGCATAGAGGAATTTTGAGAGATCGTCCTTGACCTTGCTCTTGATTTCCATGCGGTCGACGATGCCGGTATCAAGACAGTCGGAAAGTGCGTCAAGCGCAAGCTGGCGTGCCTGCTCCATCAGCTCCTCCGATTCGCGGACGTAAACGAAGCCGCGTGAGATAATATCGGGTCCCGAGAGCAGCATACCTTCCTCAATATCCACCGTAGCAACCACGACGATCAGACCATCCTGCGAGAGATGACGGCGGTCGCGGAGGACGATGTTGCCCACGTCACCGATGCCGTATCCGTCAACGAGTACCTTGCCCGAGGGCACCGTGCCGTTGAAGCGTGCGCCGTGCTGATCGATCTCCAGCACCTTGCCGATATCCGAGATGAAGATATTCCGATCCTCCATTCCCATGTAAAGGGCAAGCTCGCGGTTTGCGGCAAGGTGGCGGAACTCACCGTGGATGGGCATGAAGTATTTCGGCTTGGTCAGCGCCTGCATCAGCTTGAGCTCCTCCTGGCACGCGTGGCCCGAGACGTGAACCTCAACCACCGAATCGTGGAGGACGCCGACCCCGTTCTTGGAGAGCTCGTTGATGATACGGCCGACCAGCTTTTCGTTGCCGGGGATGGCGGAGGAGCTGAGGACGACCAGATCGTTGCGTCCGAGCGTAACCTTGTCATGCTCGTTAAAGGCCATACGGTAGAGGGCGGACATCGGCTCGCCTTGGCTGCCCGTCGTGATGATAGTCAGCTCCTCGGGCTTGTAGCGACGAATTTCCGCAATATCAATCAATACGCCGGAGGGAACCTTCATGTAGCCGAGCTCAACGGCTGCACCGACGATATTCAGCATACTGCGGCCGGTGATGGCCACCTTGCGGCCGTGATTGGCAGAGGCGTCAATAATCTGCTGAACGCGATGCACGTTCGAGGAGAAGGTGGCGATGACCAGACGCTTGTCTGCGTTTTTGGTGAAAATATATTCGAGAGATTCTCCAACCTTGCGCTCGGAGGGGGTAAAGCCGTGGCGCTCGGCGTTGGTTGATTCGCAGAGCAGCATCAGCACACCCTCGCGGCCGATCTCGCCCAGACGCGTGATATCCATCATCTCGCCGTCGATAGGGGAGATATCCAGCTTGAAGTCGCCTGTGTGCAGAACCGTACCGAGCGGTGTGCGAAGGGCGATGCAGCAGGCGTCTGCTATCGAGTGGTTGACACGGATGAACTCGGCGCTGATCGCACCCAGCTTCAGCACATCTCCTGCGCTGACGACATTGTGCTTGGGCTGCCAGGGCAAACGGTGCTCGGCCAGCTTGTTTTGAATAATGCCGAGCGTCAACTTGGTTCCGTAGATGGGCGGGTTGATGGTGCGCAGAATATACGGAATGGCGCCGATATGGTCTTCATGTCCGTGCGTAAGCAGAATGCCGCGGATTCTGTCCTGATTTTTTTCCAAATAGGTAATATCGGGAATCACGAGGTCGATGCCGAGCATTTCCTCGTCGGGGAAGCCCAGACCGCAGTCGATGATGACGATATCGTTTTCATACTCAATGACCGTAAGGTTTTTTCCGATTTCATTTAATCCGCCAAGCGAGATAATGCGTATTTTCCCTAAATCTTTTTCTTTCTTGGTTCTTGCCATTTTTTCACCTGTTCCCGCAGTGCGCGGGAATCCTTTCTTATTATATTTATGTATACGGTGTTTGTTTGAATACGGAGGGGAATTTGGCGCAAAAAAACAGCCCCGAGGTTCGCGGGATAGACGGGAAAAAGGTCTTTTCCATATTTTTGCACACAGAAAGTAAACCTCATGCCGCGATACGACCACGCACATCGATCACGACCTGAGGCATCGGTATTGTTCGGATAAAAACGAAACGGTCAATTAAAGTATTTCTATTATACACGATTTACGCCCTTTTGTCAAGGGAGAATTTCCCTTTGGTGCCCGCGCGCGGTATATCAGCCGAAGAGTAGCCAAAGGAGAGCCGAGGGAAGTCCTCCGCTCAAGAACCCGAGCAGGAAATACACCACCGGCATCCTGCTGCCCCGGCGTGTGCGCCCGGGACGCGGCAGATGAACGTTTTCTGCAATAATCCGATTTGCCTCGTCAATCATCAAACCCTCGGGGACGTGGCTTTTTTCGGGCTTGAGAATAAAATATGCTTCATCAAAGAGTGCACTGCCCGTCCCGCGCAGTACAACCATGCTCCGCTGACATCCTTTTACCATCTGCAGCTCCTCACTTTCTCTGCCTATAGTATTGCCGGGATTTTCCGCCTTATTCAGCCGTAGAATAAACGGCAGACGGCACAGGCGAAGAATATTCCGAACAGCATGACGAGAAGTGCACAGGGGAGGGCGTGACGGGTATGCCTGACGTGTGCCGAGGAGAAATAGACGGCACAGATATAGACCACCGTGTCCGACGCGCCCATGATGACCGATGCGCAAATTGCGGGAAAGCTGTCGGGGCCGTAATCGGTGAGCAGAGTAGAGTAGGTTGCGGTTGCGGCGCTCCCCGAGAAGGGACGGGTGAGGAGAAGCGGGATCAACTCGGGCGGGAGTCCGATTTTTTCGGCTGCAGGGGATAGGATATGCGCAAGATCGGTCAGCAGGCCGGAGGCGTTCAGCATCCGTACGGCGGTAAGCAGGGCAACGAGTGTGGGAAGAAGGGATACGGCTCCCCGAAGACCCTCTTTGGCGCCGTCAAGGAAGAAATCAAAATACGGCCTTTTTCGGGATAGGCAAAGCAGGCCGATCGCAGCAAGCACAGCCGGGACGGCAAGTGCGGCAAGTGCATCTGCCGTCACGGTTTTCGCCTCCGCGTGAGAGGAGCGGCGAGACGGCAGAGCAGGACGGCAAGTGCGGCGGATACGGACGAGCATAGCCAGACGGCAGGGAGAATGGCGTAAGGCGAAGCGGCACCCGCCGCACGGCGCAGGGCAAGAACGGTGGTTGGCAGAAGGGAAGGCGAGGCGGTATTGAGGACGGTCAGCGTTACCATATCATCGGTTGCCCGACCCGCTTCGGGATTGTCTGATGCCATGGCTTCCATTGCGCAGAGCGCAAGCGGCGTGGCCGCATTGCCGAGACCAAGTAGGTTTGCGGTCAGGTTGGCGGAGATTTCCTCCATTCCCACGCCTGATTTAGCCGCGTACGGAAAGACGATACGGAGAAGAGGGGCAAAAAAACGAGCGAAGCGTGAAATCAGCCCCGCCTCCTTGAAGACCCGCATTACCCCACACCAAAGACACATCATCCCACAAAGAGAGAGTGTCAGCTCCACCGCCCCGGCCGCACCGTCAAGCACGGCGTTGCCGATTGCCTCGCCGTTTCCCGTCCACGTGCCGTAGGCAAATGAAACCAGACATAAAATTCCAAATATCTTTCCCAGCATAAAATCCCCTTTAAGATAACAAATCTGTAAAAATATTCTACTTTTTTCAAAATTATCTTGACTTTTTCGACCTGATATGGTAAAATACTTCC
>JAZODX010000156.1:0-2923 GCA_045597265.1 Eubacteriales bacterium
TCATCTCGGGCTCGAGGGAGGATGATGCGTTTCCCAATTCCGGCATTGGTGCCACAGCAAAATTCATGGATAATGATACAAACCTACATCACGGGAAAAGAATTGGTCATGATGGGATTTGGGGGCAGAAGGTAAGCGCAAAAAACGGAAGGGGCTGAGCCAATTGCTTCCAAAAAAGCGTTTGACTCAGCCTCTTGTCTTTTCTATATCGTATCTCTGCGCGCCGTACCCGCTTTAAAACGGCAATCGCTTTTATTCCTCTGTATCCAGGATAATCCCGTCAGGAACCGTGATCTGCGGCTGCTCGCCCTGCTTCTGTTCACAGACGATCATGCCGTACGGCGTGGGAATCTCGACCTTTGCCCATTCCAAGCCCAACAGAGTCGGCTGCAGCTTGATCCTCTTATATCCCGGCTCCTCGATCGTCAGTCCCGTCAATGCCTTCGGAAGCGAGCACATCGGCGTTCCGCCCCATGCATGGCTATGGTCGAAGGAATACGTCGGCTGGGGCGCATAAAAGCCTTCAACCAAGCCCTTGCTGCATTCCTCGACAGGCTGCTTCCAGCGATAGATTACCGGCAGCGTGTATTTTTCCTTTAATCCATGCGTTTCGATCGCTTCTAACAAATAATGCTGGAAATACGGCTGAACGTCTCCCTCGATTTCATCATGCATGACCTTATCGATCAGAGAACGTGCGGTCTCTGTGTCGCAAATCGACGTATACGCTGCCAGAATATTGGAATGCTTCAGATAATAGCGCTTCTCTACGTTTTGCGGCTGGCGCTCATAAATCTGCTCCGGAGCAATCATTGTATTCAGTCCCTCGAAATACATTCCCTTTTGCTCGTCGTACAGCAGGGTATTTACCGCTTTCTGCAGCGCTTTTTTCTTTTCCCCGCACTGTACGGAGGCGGACATATCGCCAAGCAACGCATAAAGCTTCTCCGCATAGTTCAACGCCATATAATAAAACATATTCAAGACCGTCTGTCCCAGTGCCTTGGGCGGATGGTGCATGGACAGGCAGTCAATATATATCCAGTCCACGAACATATAATCAGGGGGCGTTTCAATCAAGCCGTTCTCTCCGATATATGTAGCAAAGCGCGCAAAAAGAAGATCAAGCGCATCCCGGCATTTTTTGATCGGCTCCAAATTGCCGGAGATCATATATACGTCGTAAAGCATTCTGACCCAGATCAGGCTGTAGGTCGTGTGGAACATTCTGCCGTCATTATGGCGCAGAAGCTCCGCCGTCCGCTCAATATCAAATTCTGCCAAACGCATATCCGCAAAGGAATACGCGGACATCAGAGCCTCGATATAATAGTCTCCCGTACAAGCCAGGGGCTCACAGTGCCGGGGGCTGTCCAGGTGATGCGTCTGACGGCAATACTTTAACGTATGCTTGCATACGTGCAGAATCTTGTTGATCGCCTCGTCATTCGTTACCGTTTCCGCATCAATCGTAATGGGATAATACGTCGTGATCAAGCCGATATTCACCGTCACTTCGGTATCCGACTCATTCTTCAGCGTAGCAACTACATTGCCAACGCTGTCCAAATGAAAGCTTCTGTATTCATCATTGCCGCAAAGCACAGCGTTTTCCGTCTTTACACGGGTCGTCTCATCGAGCTCGCGCAGCTGCAGAGAGACGTTAACCCTCTGGCAATTTTCCACGGTAAGATGAATAAACCCGCCGTAAATCATATCCAGCTCAAAGACTTCGGCAAGCTCCTCGTGCGGCTTCAGGCAAACCGTCGCAATTGAAATTTCCTTTTCCGTTCTGATGGGAATCGGCGCAAGGGTCGCGTTCCATATATCGGGAATCACCTCTGCGTTGACGTAGGGGTCGGGCAGGATGCTTCCGTCGTACGTACAGGCATTGGCATATGCCCCATTCTTACGCACCAGCCAGGTATCGTCGGTAGAGAGCGTCTGCGTGCTGCCATCGGCAAGCTGCACCGTGGCAAAAAGCATAAAGCCGCCGTGTCCCTTTGAATATTCGTATATTCTGACCGGACACATCTTAACACGCGCAAAAAACGAAAGGCTCTTTCCGCCGGGAGAAAATTCAACCTCGCTGGCATAATACCATTCTCTCGCCTTTCCGTTCCCCAAAAAATCGCCGCCAACCGCAGCGGGTCCGGTAGCAAGAATATCGCCATTGCAGAAAAGCTGAATTTCGGTGTCCGCACTGAAGCGAACACGCACCGATGAAATCGGCTGATCAAAGGTATACTCCCTTTTAAACTCGGCCACAACGAAGGTGTCGGTTTTTTTATCGCTTATCGCATCAAATTTCGTGGTTTGATCGTTCGGATAAAGCGCTTGAGGAAGCCAGAGCCATGTTTCCTTCATCATTATTTCTCCTTTTGCATTTAAATATGATGGCATTGCATGCATCGGTATTATAGCATACAACCAAGATAAATGCAATCCAATTTTCAATCAAAGATTCACGTTCCGACGGCGCATTTCAGCAGGCCGATCAGCCCACCACCTGCTCAAGGATGACACGGGCGGCAATTGCACTGCCGATCGCCGAGGGGTGCGACTTATCGGGCGTATAAAGCTCGTCCTTGTCGCGCTCTGCCGCATAGGCAAGAAACGCCTTTCCCACCTCCGCGACCCTTGCACCGTATAAGCTTCCCGCCTTGTTATAAGCAGCACTTAATTTCTCGGTCATCTCCTCGCGCGTAAGCCCCAGAGCCTCAAGGTCCTTACTGCCGTCGTTTCGCCCCCAGGTCGCATACAAAACGAAACGGTCCGCGCAGATCAACGCCATCACGTCCTCAACACCCTTGAGAAACTCTGCCTCGTTCTTAATTGGATTCAGACTTTGCTCTTGCAGAACGACACAATCATAATGCTTGCCGTTTATTTCCTCGCGCAAGCGCTTTCCTTCCTCATTCTC
>JAZODX010000157.1:0-3948 GCA_045597265.1 Eubacteriales bacterium
GCACTCCGCACCTCCGCCGTCATGGAGGACGCAACCGACGCCGAGCTTGCCCGCCTGCAGGAGGCAGTTCAGCTGATCAAGTAAGTTCCCTCGGCAGCAGCTGCTGCCTGTTCAAAGCCGAAAAGGAGGTGCCGCAGCTTGCGGCTCCTCCTTTTCTTTATCGTTATTTTATAAACTGCAGATCATCCAAATAAACAGCTCCCGCTTTCGCAGCGAAAAAAGCAAACTGTATGGACGGATTGAGCGTAGCTCCGTTAAACACAAGCGGATTTCTTTCTGTACTCGACAATCCATAGAGCGTATGAAGGTCATAACTCACCTCAACCCAGTCACTTTTTGCAGGGATCGAGGTCACATTCGGCAGAGCATATACATTCGAAATGCCAAACTCCTTCATCTGGAGCGGAGCATCGGTATCGTTTTTGACCTTAAGGATAATCTTGCCGAACACACTGAAATCCTTAATGGAATCCAAAAACAGCCTATTGCTTTCGGACGTTCGTTCGATCATTCCATCTTTATCTCCCGGAACTCCAATGGGGGCTATCTCGCTGTATTTTGTGACCACCTTTCGGGTGATGATCGGCTTGACGGTAACCACTCCTGCCGAGGGAATGTTTATTTTCAGTGATGCATCACCCTGTGCCTTAACAGCGGACTCAAAGGTGAAGGTGAATTTCTCTGTTCCCCGCCCCACATACCAGCTGTCGTATTCCGTAGCGTTATCATCATTAAACTCACCAAGATGCCAGATTTTCGGAAGATCAAAATCAGCAAAAAGTGCGGTGGGAACGAAGGTTGCATCCTCGGGACGGTCCAGCACAAAGGGAGCGGCCATGGAAAACAGCTTTCCGTTGTCGCTGCAGCCGAGATTGTGGTAATAGATATTCATGTCATATGCGTAAGCAACAGAAATCGGTTTATCAACACTCGGCGAGGAAACCTCAATCTTGTCCTTGCTTACAATTTTTGCGTTGGCCGGATAATATACGCCGTCCGTTCCGCAGAGCTTAAAGCCGCGCAAGACACTCGAGCCGTCGGAAATGCAGAGACCGTCAATCACATTCTTAAAGGTAACGATCACGGTGTTCCCGCTGACCGTGGAGCCGATCGCGATCGGTCCGTCGCCATCACTGCCCGTCTTGCCGTAGACCATCATCATGGCCGAAGCGGCAAGTCGTTCTCCAACCGGCTTTTTCCGGTTCGGTGTGCGTGGCGTCATATCCTCATTGTGCTCGGGGGAAATCCCACCAAGCCATACGGCAGCAGCCTTATCATATTCCGCCGCATATACCGCAACGTCAACCGACCTCTCGCTGTGGTATGGCGGATTATAAACTGTCGTATACGGCATGATTGATGCCATAATGAAGGGCATCTCCGCGTCTTCATACCCGTAGAGACGGCTGTACTGCTTGTGGAGGGCCTCGAGCTCCTTGATATAATCGGCACTTTGATTTCCGAGATCCGCCTCGCCCTGGTACCAGATCACGCCTGCTGCGTTAAGTCCAAGCGAGGGGGCAAGCATGGTATTGTAAATCGCACTCGTCTGCTTGCAGTCCTCGGTGCTCCATTCGACTGTCGGCTTATAGCTCTTCTCCAGCGCTGCGCTTTCGGTAAGAGCGGGAGTTACCTTGATCGTTTCACGGGATATCCAAGAACGCACCTTTGCCCCGTCTTCCGCGTAAAAAACAAGCCCTACCGGAACGTCAAGCATCTCACGCAGATTACGGGCAAAATAGTATCCAACCGCCGTAAGATTCTCCATTTCTTTTTGCTCGGACCCGAGCACCCAGCGGGTGGAAGGATTTTCGGACAGAGGGGCCTCCGCATAACCGGATTCGGGATTGGAAACCTTCATCACGCGAACGTATTCGTCCTTGACAAATTCCGCAGGATAATCCTTGTCCTTGGCAAGCGCATAGGCCATATTGGACTCACCGGTTGCAATCCAAAGCTCTCCAAAAATCACGTCCTTCAATTCGAGAACCCGATACGTGCCTCCCATAATACGAATCGTATATTTATCATACGAGCCGTCACGTGCCGAGAAATCGGCACGAAAGCTTCCTGCAGCCGGATCAAGGGTAAGGGGAACACGTTCAACCGTTTTTCCTCCAAGGCAAAGCTCAGCATAATATTCTCCCGCCGCTGCGGTATACGTACCCGTAACGGAAAACGGCTTTTTTTGCTGGATAAGCATCCCATCCGCAAAAATATTTTTGAACGCCATCCTCGTTTCCTCAAGCCGAACGGGTGCCTTAAGGCTTACCTCCCTGCGCAGAGAAGGATCAATGATGCGGGTAACGAGCGCAGCTGCTTCCGCACGGCTGATGCTTGTGGCGGGATTGAAGGTGCCTTTCTCGTCGGAGCCGGCCAAAACACCGGCACGGTAGAGCAGATACACGGCGGCGGCATAGGAATCACTCTCCCTAACATCAGGGATTGCACCGTCCTCGACCGTATTTATCTGCTTCAGATCGCTTTCGTTAACCGAAAGAGCAAGCAAACGCGCGAAGTCCGCGCGGCTGATCACGGCACCGTAATCGGCGAAGGCTTCGGTGAAAACACCCTCGTCGCGCACGAAATTCACGTAGGGCTGATACCAGGGGGATGCCGGGTTGGTATCAATCGTTTTGCTCATATAAATCGCGCGAATACGGGCGAGCAGGGTGACGGCTTCGGCAACCGTGATGTTGCCGGTTGGGTTAAATGTGCTCTCGCTGTTCCCCTTCATCAGGCCGTAAGCGTAAACCGAGGCAACGTTGGCAGAGAACCAATCGGATGCGCGAACGTCGCTGAAGCGGCCGTCGGTATATTGCAACGTTTTTTCAAAACAGCTAAGCCCGGATTGTGCCAAAGCGGTAATGTGTGCCTCCCCTCCCTGCGAAGAATCGGCAGATAACGGCAAGGCAAATGCAGCAATCACCGTCAGTACAACCAAAAAGATAGATAAGCTTTTCTTCATTCCCATCCTCCTTGTCATTTGTTCATCTTTTATTATATCATATTTTCCCTTTTTTTCCACTCTTTTGAGAAAAATAACCATGCAAAATTTTCTCGTCAAAAAAGAAACCCTAATAAAAATCCACCCGCATAGCGGGTGGTATTTCATTTTCGGGCATAGCCCTACCCTTTATTGGCTGCGCACAAGTGCGCTTCAGATTGGCCTGCCAGCCATGCAACTTTTACTTGCTACCCGTAAACGGGTCTTTGGGATCGAACATACTTAACTGATCACTTTCCTGATCCCTTTTCAGCTGGTCGCTTATGTATTCTTTTATTGCTTTTGTGTTTTTACCTACCGTATCTACATAATACCCTTTGCGCCAGAATTCCCTATTTCGGTATGCAAATTTCATGTTTCCGTATTTTTGAAATATCATCAAACTGCTTTTCCCCTTCAAATACCCCATAAAACTTGATACACTCATCTTCGGGGGGATACTTACCAGCATATGTATATGGTCGGGACACACTTCTCCTTCTATTATTTCTACTGCCTTCCATTGACATAACGTTCTCAGTATTTCTCGTATTTCTACTCGTTTTTCTCCGAAAAACACTTTCCTTCTGTATTTCGGGGCAAATACTATATGGTACTTGCAATTCCACTTTGTATGTGCTAAACTATTTGTGGCGTTAAAATTGACTTCTTTCTTGAGCATTTTAATGTCCTCCGATTGTGTTCGTTTGGTTTTGACTGGCAGGTCATCCTTATTTTACACAATCGGAGTTTTTCTGTCTATACTTACCGGCAATAGCCTCTTTTGAACCCCGCCACTATGGCGGGGTTTTCGGAATACAAAAAGAACAGGACACCGGTCGATGTCCTGTTCTTTTTTAGGGATATCTCGATCAGAAAATGGGATGTCCTGCGGCCTCGTGCGCGGCGCGGAGCTCATCACAGAGGGCAACGATCTCATCGGTGGAAAGATGGCTTCCGGT
>JAZODX010000158.1:0-4158 GCA_045597265.1 Eubacteriales bacterium
AAAAGCCCCTCTCTCCCTTTTGGGATTCGATTAATACATACCGCCCATGCCGCCGCCCATACCGGCAGCTGCGGGTGCGGGATTCTCTTCCTTCTTGTCAGCCACGAGTGCTTCGGTGGTCAGAACAACCGATGCGATCGAGGAAGCGTTCTGGAGTGCGGAACGGGTAACCTTGGTCGGGTCAACGATACCTGCGCTGACCATGTCGCAATACTCTTCGTTGTATGCGTCAAAGCCCCAGCCGATCTTGCCCGAGGTCATGATCTTGTCGACAATCACCGAGCCCTCAAAGCCTGCGTTAGCCGCGATCTGACGAACCGGCTCCTCGAGCGCCTTGACAACGATCTGAACACCGGTCTTTTCGTCACCGTCAACGGTATCGAGCAGCTTCGAAACCTCGCCGATGACGTTGAGGTAAGCCGTACCGCCGCCGGCTACGATACCCTCCTCCACAGCCGCGCGGGTTGCGTTGAGTGCGTCCTCGATGCGGAGCTTCTTTTCCTTCATCTCAGCCTCGGTAGCGGCACCGACCTTGATGACGGCAACACCGCCTGCCAGCTTAGCCAGGCGCTCCTGCAGCTTCTCGCGACCGAAGTCGGAGGTAGTGGTTTCAATTGCCGTGCGGATCTGGCCGACACGTGCCTTAATTTCATCGGGGTTGCCTGCACCGCCGACGATGATGGTGTTTTCCTTGTTGACCTTAATCTGACGTGCACGGCCGAGCTGCATCATAGAGGTATCCTTCAGCTCAAGACCGAGCTCGCTCGAGATTACCTCACCACCGGTCAGGATGGCGATATCGCGGAGCATTTCCTTGCGGCGATCGCCAAAGCCGGGTGCCTTAACGGCAACGCAGACGAAGGTGCCGCGAAGCTTGTTGAGCACGAGAGTGGTCAGAGCCTCACCCTCAACGTCCTCAGCGATGATAAGCAGCTTTCTGCCTGCCTGGACGATCTGCTCGAGCAGGGGAAGGATCTCCTGAATGTTGGCGATCTTCTTATCGGTGATCAGGATCAGCGCGTCGTCAATAACGGCCTCCATCTTATCGGTATCGGTAGCCATATAGGGCGAGAGATAGCCGCGGTCGAACTGCATACCCTCAACAACCTCGGAATAGGTATCGGCAGACTTGGACTCCTCAACGGTGATAACGCCGTCAGAGGTTACCTTCTCCATCGCATCGGCAATCAGCGAACCGATTACCTCGTCGCCGGCAGAGATGGTACCGACGCGGGCGATGTCCTCGGAGCCGTTAACCTTCTTGGAGTTTGCAATCAGGCACTCGACTGCGCGGTCAACTGCCTTCTTGATACCCTTGCGGATGATCATGGGGTTAGCGCCTGCGGCAACGTTCTTCATACCTTCACGAATGAACGCCTGTGCGAGCAGAGTAGCGGTGGTCGTACCGTCACCGGCTGCGTCGTTGGTCTTGGTTGCAACCTCCTTGACCAGCTGTGCACCCATGTTCTCAGCTGCATCCTCAAGCTCGATCTCCTTGGCGATGGTTACACCGTCATTGGTGATCAGGGGAGAACCGAACTTCTTGTCGAGAACGACGTTGCGGCCCTTCGGGCCAAGCGTAATTTTTACCGTATCGGCGAGCTTATCCACACCGCGCAGCAGGGCGTTGCGTGCTTCAATGCCGTAAAGAATATCCTTTGCCATAATATCATAATCCTCCTAATTATAAATGTTCTCTTCGCTGAAAATCAGTCAACGATAGCGAGAATGTCGCTCTGGCGGACGATGCTGTACTCTGCGCCGTCATACTTGACCTCGGTGCCCGAATACTTCGAGGTGATCACCTTATCGCCAACCTTTACGGTCATCGTGATTTCCTTGCCGTCAACAACGCCGCCGGGGCCAACCGCAACAACCTCTGCGATCTGGGGCTTCTCCTGGGAAGCAGCGGTCAGAATGATGCCGGTTTTGGTCTTTTCTTCAGCTTCGACTGCCTTCACGAGAACGCGGTCTGCCAAGGGTCTGATTGCCATAGATATATCCTCCTTGCATAAACAATCGGGCAAATGCCCGAAAATAGATTCGGTTTGGCACTCGTTGTTCCGGAGTGCTAACTTACATTGCTTATTGTACTACAAAAAAAAGAAAAATCAAGAGTTTTTTCCATTATTCACAGTAAATTAACATTTGCATATTCCGCAAAAATAACACTGTCGATCTTTGTCTGCTAAAGGCATAACCATTCGCCGCGCTGCATAAGCATAGCGTGAGAGGAGGGGATTTATGACACTTCTGCACACGATCAACGAATGGATAATCACGCCCGCGCTTCCGGTCTGTCTGATGGCGGCGGGACTTTGGTTCTGCTTTGCACTGCGCTTCCCTCGCCTTTGCTCTCCCCGACTCCTCTTTTCGGTCGTGTCCCGCCAGGCGAACGGAAGCGGTGTCTCCCCCGCCGCCGCCATGTCGGTTGCACTTGCCGGGACACTGGGGGTAGGCAACATCGTCGGGGTTGCATCCGCCCTGTCGCTCGGCGGGCCGGGGGCAATCTTCTGGATGTGGGTCAGCGCCCTTTTGGCCATGGTACTCAAATATGCCGAGATCACGCTGGCGCTCGGTCACCGTCGGCGCACAGCGACGGGAGAGCTGCGGGGAGGGGCGATGTACTATATTGAAGACTGTGTCTCATCGGGATGGCTCGGTGCGCGGGGCGGGCGTATTCTCGGCAGCATTTTCGCCCTGCTCTGCCTTGCCAATGCGCTGACCATGGGCAGCGTAATCCAGGTGCGTGCCGTCTCCTCTTCCTTCTCCGAGGTTGCGCAGATTCCGCCGATCGCCGTCGGCATCGGCATGGTCCTTCTGGTTTCGGTCACACTCTGCCGCGGGATCGGCGGGATTGCGCGGGTTACCGAGCGGCTGATTCCGCTTGCCTCTGCCGCGTTCCTTTTCGTCTCCGCCCTTGCCCTGTTTCGTCTGCGGGACGGGATCGGCTGTGCCTTTGCCTCCATCCTTTCCGAGGCCTTCACACCGCAAAGCGCCGCAGGAGGCGTCTCCGGCTTTCTTCTCTCCCGTGCGCTCCGCTACGGGACAATGCGCGGACTTCTCTCCAACGAGGCGGGATGCGGAACCGCGCCCACAGCGCACGCCGAGTCAAACGCCTCCTGCCCTGCCGAGCAGGGGATCTGGGGCATCATCGAGGTGTTCGTCGACACCATCCTTCTCTGCACCGTGACCGCACTCGTTATCCTTGCCTCCGGCGTTGAGCTTGCCGCCGAGGATGGGATGCTTCTTGTCCTCTCCGCATATCGCACCGCGCTCGGAGACAGTGCGGGATGGTTTCTCTGCGGTGCCATTCTCATCTTTGCCTTTGCCACCATCCTTTGCTGGGCGCATTACGGCACCTCGGCTGTTCGCTGGTTCGGCGAGGTACGGGGGAAACGGGTGGCTTTCCTTACCGTCTATGCCGCCTCAATTCTCCTCGGTGCCATTGCCGCCCCCGCCCTGATCTGGGAAGCCGCCGATTTTGCACTCGGCACGATGACCCTGATCAATCTGCTCATCCTCTGCATCATGATGCCCGAGATCAAAAAAGAGACCGAGGAGTTCCTCCGAACACAAAAGAAACCAAAAAAGAAAAAGCCTCTGCGCACAAGGTGAATAAAAAAGGATGTGCCTCATAGGGCTGTACCCTAAAGGACAGTTTTATCTACCGACAGGAAACACAGAAACCGCAGATTGATTTTCTGCGGTTTTTGTAATATAATAGAGTACGGACATTTGCTAAAACCTTGATAAAAGGACGGTACATATATGAGAGATGTGATTGAACATTATAACAAGCTAATTGACGAAAACAATGACCCTACTCGTGATCCTAAACCTTTGAGAGATTATATGGATAAGTGGGACGGAGAGAAGTTTATCGAGAGTATGCAGCTTGATAAAAGCAAATCCGTTTTGGAAATAGGAATCGGAACAGGGCGACTTGCCATAAAAATTGCACCAAATTGTAAAAGCTTGTGTGGAATAGATATTTCCGAAAAGACAATTGGAAGAGCTACTGAAAATCTATCAATGTATCAAAATATAAAGCTTATTTGCGGTGATTTTATGTCTTGTGACTTTGAAGCACAGTTCGATGTAATATACTCGTCATTAACCTTTATGCATATACAAGATAAATTATCAGCTATACAA
>JAZODX010000159.1:0-7819 GCA_045597265.1 Eubacteriales bacterium
AACCGAGAGAAAATTCTTGTGAAAACACTAATCTTTTCCATCAATAAGTATAGCATATCCTTTCCCCCTTGCCAAGGGGATATCGGAAAAAATCAGAAAAGATTCAGTTTTCCGTCACAAAGACGGGCCTTTGCCGCAAAAAAGCCGACGGCTGACGCAAATCGGTCATACCGCCGGCTATCTCCGCTTCGTTTTTCTTCACCTTCACGGTCTGTCGTATTTTGGCAAAGACGTGTCCGATTTTATGAGTTTTGCCCCACAATCACTGCAGAAATTTCTGCTATATGTGTTACGTTTTCCGCACTTTGGACAAATGGTGTATTCCGTCTTCTTCACCGTATCGCCAAACGAATTTACATTCCCGCGAAACGCTTCTGCCTCAGCCTTCCTTTCAACCATCTGCTTGTTTTCTGCGGACCATTGATGAGGTACCTCTCCGTTCTGCTGTACAATTTCAAAGCATTTCTCGGGTGTAGGAATCGCCTTCCCACGACTCCGAGCATATGCAATCAGTTCTGCATTAGATGACCCGATCACAGGCGAATATTCTTTGGGTAAATCTGCCATCATCTTTTTATATCTTGGCTCCACAAAAAAACAAGCTACAAAAGCACTTAAAGAAGCAAGAAAAATTATCCATGCCACAACATCCGTCATCAGGGAAAAGGCCAATAGCCCACTGATTATCATTGCGGGGATAGAAATGGAGAATATCGGCAAGTAGTTCATGTTTTTATCCCACTTGGGCTTTGTACCGCATTTCGTGCAATTCGTCGTTTTTAAGAACAGATTGTTTCGCAAAGCCATTGCTTGATGATTGGGATCTGCCATGATCGCAAATGCATTTTCGGCCCATTCCGCCTGAGCACATTCGGCCGCCTTACGCTTCGCCTCCTCGTGCTTTTCCCTTCGGAACGAAGAAGTGGACTCCTGCCGCAAGCAGCGAATTATACCCACCGAAAAGTTGATCTCTCCACATTTTTCACATTTCCAGCTTGCATATACCGGAACATCTATCGTTGATTTATAAACAGTTTGCGTAGACATTTTTATCTCCTTTACGATCAATGAATGTTACTAACAAACAAAACAAGTGTGTCTTCCATCCCCTCGGGTGCATTATCAATCTCTTTTTGGAATGTCGATATAAATCCGCGTACCCTAATCGGTTCATCAAAATACTGAACGTCATAATCACTCGTGGGATTTTCCCCCCGATACTCGATTGTTCCCGTATAATCCCATACCCAAATTTCGAGCCAAACGGTTTTTCCACCTACAGTTCTGCATTTGCAGAGAATCCGATTCTCTTCGGCCTCGCCAATCTGTATATTCCCTTTATATTCGGTTTCCTCAATTATGTAATACGGTTCAAAATATACGATATCGGCATATACGTTCATACATTCGTCACTGATTTCATCGACATCAAAGTTTCGTTCTATTTCCCAATACGCGATATCAATTGCCGTGATAATCAAGCATACGGCAACGAATGCGACAACGGCAAAAAGAATCGTTCTTTTTATGCGTCTTTCTTTGTTTGCCTGCATTTGGGAAATGATATTTCGCTTTTGCATAGCAATAGCGATCTCATTCTGCAACCGAATTTGACGGGCAAGAGCATTCTCTTCACACGATTCCTTCTCTGCTTGATGGCTTACGTCGATATGATTTTGTTCGATATTTTTTTGAACTGCCTCTCTCTCCACCATCGTCCCGCAATACGGACAAACCTTTCTTTCCGAAGACAACTTGCTTTGACAATATTGGCAGGTAATCATATCCATATTGAGTCTCCTCTCTTCCGTCTGTAAAACAAGATTTCTCAAAAAACGATTTGAACCAAACTACTTCTTACAAAACCAATTAGCAGAAATTGCTTGGTAAGTATATTATAACATATTTTCTCCCGGGAATAAAGCACTTCAAAACATCTTTCTCGTCTTATCTCACTTTTTTCTCGATAAAACTTTTTCCGCATCCAAGCAGGTATATAGAAAAAGCATCGTAGTTCTATTTCATACGCTTGCTGTCTGCCGATCAAACAAAATTCCGCTTTTCTCTTGCAAAAGCGTGCTTATCTATGATATAATGTTAGATAGCGTATATATAATGACTTTTCCGGCAAAGGAGCTTTTCATGAAATTAGGTATCGTAGGCCTGCCCAACGTGGGCAAGAGCACGCTGTTCAATGCCATCACCAATGCAGGTGCCGAATCGGCTAACTATCCCTTCTGCACGATTGAGCCGAACGTCGGCATCGTTTCGGTTCCCGACAGTCGTCTGGACGTGCTGGCAGAGATGTACAATCCCGAAAAATACACCCCCGCCATCATCGAGTTCGTCGATATTGCCGGTCTCGTTCGCGGCGCATCAAAGGGTGAAGGTCTGGGCAATAAATTTCTCTCCCATATCCGCGAGGTTGACGCCATCGTCCACGTCATCCGCTGCTTCGTTGACGATAACATCATCCACGTCGACGGCAAGGTTGATCCTCTGCGCGATCTCGAAACGATCAATCTCGAGCTGATCTTCTCCGACCTTGAGCTGATTGAGCGCCGCATTGACCGCACGCGCAAGGCGATGAAGGGAGACAAGACGCTGGCCGAGGAGGTCGAGCTGCTTGAGCGCGTCAAGGCTGCACTTGAAGAGGGCAAGTCGGCACGTTCGCTCGACTATACGGCAGACGAGCTTGCCATGCTCTCCGAGACGCCTCTGCTCTCGCTTAAGCCGGTCATCTACGTAGCAAACGTCAGCGAAAACGAGGTTGGCGGCGAGCCGACCGACAATGTGCTTTACATGGCACTCAAGGCACACGCGGTAGAGGAAAAGGCGGGTATTCTGCCGATCTGCGCATCGCTTGAGGCAGAGATTGCCGAGCTTGACGGTGAGGAAAAGGCAATGTTCCTCGAGGATCTCGGAATTGCCGAATCGGGTCTTGACCGCCTGATTAAGGCAAGCTATTCCCTGCTTGGCCTCATCAGCTATTTGACGGCCGGGCCGAAGGAGGTCCGTGCCTGGACCATCACCCGCGGCACCAAGGCACCGCAGGCAGCCGGCAAGATTCACTCCGACTTTGAGCGCGGCTTCATCCGTGCCGAGATCGTCGCATACGACGATCTGATTGCCTGCGGCAGCATGAACGCGGCAAAGGAAAAGGGACTTGTCCGCAGTGAAGGCAAGGAATACGTCATCGCAGACGGCGACGTGGTTCTCTTCCGCTTCAACGTGTAAACGCATAACAGAAAAAGCAGACCGCAAGGGCTGCTTTTTCTGTTACATAAACGCATTGATAAAGCGGGAATAGCGAGGAAGTGAAAGAAGCGAAAAGATCACGCCGAGGACTGCAACGGCAACCCAGGACAGAATGGTCATCGTCCAGCCGAAATGCTGTGCAATCAGAGCAATGCCGTACATGGAGATGGCAGCCCCCATATAGACGCAGGCGTTACAGAAGCCGCTGGTTGTGGCTGCGCGGTGGACGCGTGCAAAGCGCCCGGGCAGACAGGAAATCAGCATAAAATTGCATGCGTGCATAAAACCGCTCATCAATGCGGCAATCACCAGGCAGGCAACGTTGGCAACGGGGGCATCAATCGGGATCAGGAAATAAAGGGCAGTGCCCATCACGATACAGGAGGCAAACAGAACGAGCGCCGAACGCACCTCGTTGGCAAAAAACACGTTTCGGTGTGCAACCGTAGCGGCACTCGTCATTAAAATCGAGAAAACGGGAATCACAACCGAAATCAGAATAGAATCGGACGCTTCCTTGGAAAACGCCTCACAATAGAGGGTCGGCAGCCAGCTGTCAATTCCGTCGCGGAGAAAGCCCATCATTACGATGCAGAGAAAGACAGGAATCACCCCCGCCTGCCAGAGCAAAGAAAGGTAGCCGCGGTCGGAAACCGCATGAGTGGCATTCGGCATTGCCTGCTTGGCCGGGGAGGCAGACACATCGTCCTGCACACCGCCCGCAATCAGCAGCTTGAGGATAAGGGCAAACACGGGAACCGATAAGAAGGCCAGAGCCGAGGCCACGTAGAAAACCGTTTCCCATTGCCAGAAGCGCAGGCAAAGCGGAACGATAAGATAGAGTGAGATGGTGGCAGCGTGTGCCGCAACCGCGACGCAAAAGTTGGATTTGATAAATGCTTCGCCGTCCAGATTTTCGGAAAGCAGCTTGACGATCGGCGGCCAGAGCATCGCCTGTGCGAAGCCGTTGATCGCCCAGATAACGGTCATCAGAAGCGTGCTTTCGGTAAGAGGCATTACCAAATTACACAGACACGCAGTCGAAACTCCTGCCATAATCAGGTACTTGGGACGGATCTTGTCCCCGAGATATCCGCTGACCACCTGTCCGATGCCGTAGCAAAAGAAGAGGCCCGTTCCAATATAGCCGCCGTCCACCTTATCGATCACGTTTTCGGTAATCATCGCGGCCATCACCGCGGCAAAATTTTTCCTTGAAAAGTAACTCACAAAATATACGAACGAGCAGATGGCAATCAGACCCGCCTCAATCCGCCTTTTTTTCACATCCGACACCGGTCTTTCCTCCGCACCAAATGAAAACCTGGCGCACAAACGCCTATCTTATTCAGTATATCACACATAAACCGTCAATTCAAGAGAAAAGGAGGCAAAATTTTTCTTTTCCCGATTTTCCATACAGTCAAAAAGCCAAAGAGCCTGCCGCGCGGCAGGCTCTTTGGGGGTTATTTCACCGTGATATCACCGTCTTCGGTTGTCAATGCGACGGTGTAGGCGCCTTCGTTGGTACCAATCACGTCGTATCCGCCGTCAATTGTCTCTCCGAAATAGTTTACCGTTCCGTTCGGTGCACTCAGCTGCACGGTATGACCCGCATAATCGACCTGAACGGGATTGAGATAAATATCTCCCCGCACAAGCTCAACGGTAATTCCCTCTGCCGTGGCATATTCGTTGAGCTCAACCTCTGCCTCGGCTGCTTCAAGTACCAGTGTGCGTGATGCAACGGTGTCAAAGTGAACCGCGCCCTTTTCCAAATTAAGCGAGAGATCGGACGCCGTATTGAAACGTTCAAGCGTTATATTGCCTTCCCCGATTTCGGCCGTGAGATCCGCGTCAAGTGTAGCGTCGGTAAAGTGAAGGTCCCCTCCGGCCAGCTTGATATCAAACTGCTTGATCGCACCGTCGGTAGGCAGATAGATATTGATCGCACGCGGCTTATCTCCGAAATCAAAGGATTTGAGATAATGCCGGAAGCCATCAAAATTGATACCGTCCGACGAGATGGAGAAAAGCTTGAGCAGACTGGAATTATCCACGACCGAAAGGGTCAGATTTGTGGAAGAAAGATCATACGTCCCTTTCGTGAAATTGACCAGCTCGATATACGCCGATTCACTTCCGCCGTAAATGCAGACGTCTGCGTCTGCCACGTCGATGGAAACCTTCTTGATTCCGTCATTGGCATAATTGTATGTATAAATCAGATTATCGTTTTCATCGGCGATCTGATCAAAGAGCACGATGCCCTGCTCATCCGCCATGGCCGAACCGATCGCGCAGGTCATGATGCCGACAAGGGCAAGAACGACCGAAAGAATGAGAAAAATAATGGACGTCGCTCTCACAGCTTAGCACACGCTCCTTTCACATAGATAAACAGCATCTTCAGCCGCCGTATCGACCATCCGAAGAAACGGCCGAGCTGCTTCATCACGAAGGGCAGGAGGCGAACCGAAAAATTATAGAGCAGAATAGAGACGAAAAGCACGGCTGCTCCCGCAGTCACTGCGATACCGATCTCATAGAGCCCGATCGGCAGGGTGGTAAAGGTCTGCACGATTCCGTAAATCAATGCGACCAGCGTAAAGGCCGTCCCGCCTGCCGCTACGCCGATCAGTGCGGCGAAGCCTGCGATCATCAGCACGGTGAGCGCGGCAAAGGCGGCAATGAAAAGAAAAATCACAGCCAGACCGATCACAGCGGCAAAGGGCAGAGAGAGAATAAAGAGTACCCAGAATAGAGGCCCGCCCTTCTCGCTTGCATATTCCGCCGCACGCGACTGCATCCGGTCAACCTCAAGGGTCTTGCGGCGGCGATCACGCTTATCCCGGCGCGGCTCGGGTGAGGAAAAGTCGGCAATACGGACGTCCTCATCCAGATTCAGCACCGGCATCTCGGTATAATCCGCAGCAGGATCCTCACTCTGCACGACGGTGGGCAGTTCGACGATGTCGATCTCCCGCGTCGGCGCGTCGGTCACAGGTGCATCAAACACAGAGACATCCGGAAGCACCTGCTCCGCCTCTGCGGTCGTCTGCTCGGGGACGGCATTGAACTGCACCGTTTGCTCGGATGTATTTTCCACGGAAGGGAGGGACGCCAACTGCGGCACCTCCTCCTCGGCCAGCACGGCAGCGCGTCGGGCGGCGTTGCGCCGCAAAATGGCACAGATTTCTTCGGCCAAGAGAACGGGATCCTCCTCGTCGAGCATACGCTCAACGTGATCTCCGCCCTCGTCATCAATATATTGGCTGATCCGTACCATCTGCCGTTCGATCGATTTATCGTCAAGCCCGTTTTCGCTCAGCGTCTGCCGAACACGGTCAAGAAAAAGTTGTTTCTCCATCGGCCCTATCCTTTCGTTGGAAATTACCTTGCAAGTTTTCTCTGAATATGATATAATCAATATCGTGCAAAATATGTCACTTCCCGCACGGGAAAATATCTATATCTATATTTTATCAAATAAAGGAGCAAATAGCAAGATGAGAATGCGAAAAAAGAAGCACGCCGACGAAAGAATTGCGGCTTGTTCCCATCTTTTAATCACCGATACCGAGAAATTGCATGAAAATCCGCAATTTGCTTTCCCCGAATCGCGTCCGCTTTGTCTGGAGATCGGATGCGGCAAGGGCGGCTTCGCCATCGGAACGGCGGCAAAGGAAAGAAACTGCAATCTCATTGCCGTCGAACGGGTTGCAAACGTCATGGTCACCGCGCTCGAATCTGCCGCGGCCGCAGCCGACAGCCGCCCCGACAATCTGCGCTTTCTCATCGGAAACGCGCAAAACCTCAGCGAGTGGCTGCCTCCGCACTGTCTGGAGCGAATCTATCTGAATTTCAGCGACCCCTGGCCGCAGAAGGGATACGCCAAGCGCCGTCTGACCCATCGGAATTTTCTCGACGTCTATCGCTCCCTGCTCCTCCCCGGCGGTGAAATCCGCTTCAAGACCGATAACGTCGGACTCTTCGATTTTACGCTCGAGGAAGCAGAAGCAAACGGCTGGATCATCTCGCGCATGACCCGCGACCTTCACGCAAGCGAATGGGCAGAGGGCAACGTGATGACCGAATACGAACGGAATTTTTCCTCGCAGGGCATGCCGATCAACGCCGTGACACTGTCTCTGCCGACCGAATAACAGGAGGTAACCATGCCGCTCAAGGATCTGATTCTGAAAAACCGCAGTTACCGCAGCTATGATATGCGCCAACCAGTTCCGCACGAGGTATTGCTCGACGCCATCGACGCCGCCCGTCTTACCCCCTCTTCCATCAACCGTCAGCCCCTTTGCTATCGCCTGATTGAAGGGGAAGAGGATTGCGCCAAAATGCTCCCGCTGACCGCATGGGCACGGAACCTGCCCAACTGCAAGCTCCCTCCCGACGGGCACGCACCGACTGCATACGTCGTGATTTGTCACGACCTCACCCTCTCTCCCAATCCCGCCGCGTTTCTTCGCGACGTGGGCATTGCGGCACAGACCATTCTGCTCTCTGTCGTTGAAGCCGGCTTTGGCGGATGCATGATCGGCAG
>JAZODX010000160.1:0-13387 GCA_045597265.1 Eubacteriales bacterium
CAAGAATATGTACGTTCGGATAGGACGAGAGAAGCTCGCGCATCTTGCCGCAGACCTCAGTAAAATCTCCGGTTGCGCGGGGCTTGCGGTTGTCGGCACGCCAGATCGGTAAGACAGCAAGGACGGGGGTGTCGGGCCAGAGTGTACGCAGACGGTCAAAATAGGCACGCATTCCCGCCTCGAGCTCGGCGTAGGACTTACAGTGTCCCCAGTCGTTTGTGCCGAAGGCGGTGGTGATCACGTCGGGTGTCCATCCTTCGATCGGTTCAAGGGCGGGGGCGGTATGGTTGGCACCTGCAACACCCTGATTGATCTGATCAAGGTCAAAATAGCGTGCAACGTTGCAGGCGTAGCTTTGCGAAGAAAACTGCGCGTGGTAGCCCTGCGTAATGGAATCTCCCAGAGTGAGCACGCGGCGGGCAGGGATGATGGGAGTGACGTATGCGCCGTCATCCAGCTCGATGCAGGTGGGGATGAGCTGAACGGTGTAGGGAAGGTAGACGGTGACGCGCTTGTCGCCTGCGGGAAGCGTAAAGCGGCAGAAGCCGTCTGCGTCATCCACGAAACAGTCATCCACGTAGGTATCATGCATAACGCCGTCAACGTAGAGGTCGATACTCAGGCAGATGCGTGAGCTGCGCAGTCCGTTGAGCCAGGACATAAAGAAGGTGGTGGAATCGGTACGGAAATCGAATCTGACGCCGGCCGTACAGCTGGCGCGCGTATAAAAGCCTTCGTTCAAATTGCGCCAAACCTGTCGTTGAGTGGCGGTAAAGCGATGAAGAGCAAGTGCGTTGCCGTTTGCTTCAAAAGCAACGGCACCGCGGGTAATTGCGCGAATCTGATCATGTGAAAGCTGCATAATATGCCTCCCTGAAGTGTTTTACAGGTGTATGATAGCATATCGTGCCGAAAAAGTCAAGAATTGGGGATTTTTTCTTTTCCCAATTTGCCGATGTTTTTGAGGTAAGCATCGGTACGGAAAAGGGGATTGATCGTTTTCCTTTTGAGAGGATCAGAGCGTGCCGAGAACCTCGGCCGCATCTCCGCGCCGTACGCAGACGCCGTGCTCGGCAATATAGATGCTCAGCTTTCCCGCATCCTCGGCGTCTCCGTACTCACAGAGGAAGGCGAGCGGGGCGGGCGGTGCATCCGTCTCATCCAGAATCAGATGCCATGCCCCCTCATCATCCCGCCAAACGCTGCTTGGCAGCACAGTTTGCTGGGTGCGCAGACGGCGGCAGACGACGAGAAGATCGTCGAGATGGGCAAAGCGGTAGGCACAGATACGCGAGCGCAGAACCCCCCGCTTGCTTGCACCGCCCGGCAGAAGCGCGCGGGAGGCGCGGGCTTCGTCAAATCCGATTTTGGTGACGTACATCTCGCATCCCCCCTCTTTTGAGGGATAAAGCTGGATGAACACCCGCTCGGCGGCGGCGTCAAATCCCGTTCGGTGCTTGGCTTCGTCGAGAATATTCCAAAAGGCACGGCGTGTTTCGGTATTATCGTAATCAATCGTATCACAGTCGAGCGCGTACTGCTGCATATCGTCACGCGTCAACATAATTTTCAGTTTACTGTCGCTGATGAGAATCAGTTCCATGTGGCTATGTACTCCCTTCGTTGAAGATGCTGTTATTATTATAAGCGAAGGGCGTGGAAAATGCTATCCCAAAGATTATGGAAATTGGGGTGAGATGGGGATAGAGCACCTTCTTTTGGGAAAGCGTCGGGAGGGAATTGACGCACGTGTAATTTTATGTTAAAATAAATGGAAGGAATCTACCGTACGCAGAGGAGGGAGAATATGATCTACGATCGCGGCACGAAAACGATCACGGCATCGGTCACCGAGCTTGCCGCACGGGTACACAGACAGGATGATCTGGGTGCGCGCACCTCTCCCCGCGTGACGGCGGAGCAGGGGGCGCAGATTCACCGCCGTCTCGCTGAGGAAGCAGGCCCCGGCTTCGTGCCCGAGGTGGAACTCTCTCATCGCTGTCGGTTGGCTGATCTTGATTTTTGCATCACGGGCCGTGCAGACGGCGTCATTACCGACGAGGCCGGGATCACGGTGGTTGAACTCAAGGTCCTGCGGGCGCGGGATTATTATACCACGCAGCCTGCCCACACGGCACAGCTGATCTGCTACGCTTATTTCTATGCCGCATCGTCCGGAATGCCGTATATCAATACCCAGTTGAGTTACTACAATCCCGACCGCGACGAAATGCGCCATGTGATGCGCACCTATTCGCTTGAGCAGCTGAAGAATGCGTTTTATGATATTCTCGCGCAGTTCTCGCGCTGGGCGGCACTTGCCGTCGAGCGCGAGACCCGACGGATACCCTCGATCCGCGCCGCCGCCTTTCCCTTCGGACGGATGCGGCCGGGGCAGGATGAGCTGGCACTTGCCGTATTTCGCGCGATTCGTCGGGGTGAGCGACTCTTCGTTCAGGCACCAACCGGAATCGGTAAAACCATGTCGGTGCTCTATCCCGCCGTGAAAGCGCTGGGCGAGGGGAAATGCGAACGCATTTTCTATCTGACCGCCAAGGGGAGCACTGCCCGTGAGGCGTGGGGGGCCGCGCGCTTGCTTGCACAAAAGGGGGCGATGCTCCGCACGGTGATGATTTCGGCAAAGGCGGGGATGTGTCTGTGTGCCGAGGCCCGTGCCGATTCGGCACATCTTCACGCCTATTGCAATCCGACGAGCTGCCCCTATGCCGCCGGATACTATTCCCGCTCGGCTGACGCCGTTTACGCTCTGCTCACCGAGGGACTCGGCGTGACGTCGGCTATGATCCGCCGCACGGGAGAGACCTTTGGCGTATGTCCGTATGAGCTTTCCCTTGATCTGGCCGAGCACGCCGAGCTGATTATCTGTGACTATAATTATCTTTTCGATCCCAAAGCCTATCTGCGTCGGTTCTTTGACGACGGGCGTCCCTCAAGCGAGCGCTGTGTTTTCCTCATTGACGAGGCACATAATCTGCCCGACCGCGCGCGGGGGATGTATTCGGCCGAGCTTCGCCAGCGGGATTTTGCCAATCTTTATGCGCATATTCCCACCGAGGATCGGGAAGCGGACGGCATGCTGGCCGACGTGATTTTGGCACTTCGCCGTCTGCGCCGCATCTATCGCAGTGATCTTGATCCCGATGAGGCTGGCAATCTTGTGGGGGGCGTGGTTCGTTCAAGCCCCGATTCCGGTGTGATGGATAGCCTTTCCGCCTTTGTTTGCCGTGCGGAGGAATGGATGCGAATAAACCGCACGCATCCCCATCTGCCTGCCATCAGAGAGCTTTGTGAAAAGACGGAGGATATGCTCGGACTTGCTCAGCTGGCCGATACGCATTTTCGCTGGTGCATAGAATTTGACGCAGCAGACGTTCGGCTGCGTCTGCTCTGTCTCGATCCTGCCAAGCTGCTTGCCGCCAGGCTGGCACTCGGGCGGTCGGCCGTCTTTTTTTCGGCAACGCTGACGCCGACCGAATATTTTGCCGATCTGCTCGGCGGCGGAGCGGCTGATGTGATGCTCTCCCTCCCCTCACCCTATCCGCCCGAAAATCTCTGTCTCGCCGCCGTAGACGGGATATCCACCCGATATGCCGATCGGGAAGAGAGTATCCCAAAAATCGTGCGCTGTATTGCCGCCACCGTCTCGGCCAAAGCAGGACACTACATGGTCTATTTCCCTTCATATGCCTATATGGAGGCTGTCTTTTCGCGGTTTACCGCCAGATATCCGCAGGTGAAGGTGCGTGCGCAGAAGCGGGGAATGGATGCGGAGGAGCGAGAGAAATTCATCGCCTCGTTTGCTGCGGATGACCGCGATCTTTTGGTCGGCTTCTGCGTGCTGGGCGGGTCCTTTTCGGAGGGCGTTGACCTGCCGGGGCGTGCACTGATCGGAACGGTCATCGTCGGCGTCGGCATTCCGCGTCTTGGCGTGGAGCGCGGGCTTTTGGCTGAATATTATCAGGATAAGTGCGAGCAGGGATATGCCTATGCCTATACTTATCCCGGTATGAATAAGGTTTTGCAGGCGGCAGGGCGGGTTATCCGCCGTGAGGACGACCGCGGAATCGTGGTGCTCATCGACGATCGCTATTCGTCGGCCGAATACGTTCGTCTTTTTCCGCCGCACTGGGACGGGATGCGTTTTGTGGGCGATGCATCGGCACTGCGGGAGCTGGCTCGCCGTTTTTGGTCGGGAGAGTCGCTGGGCGGCGGAAAATGAAAAAAATATAAGAGTTTTTTGCGATTTTTTCAAATACGTCTTGCTTTTTTGCGGGATATAGGCTATAATATATCTGTTATGATGCAAAGGAATTGCAATTTTCGCAGGAACAAGTTGCGTGTCTTGCGGATTTTTGCCGTCCGATGCCCCATTTGGAGGAATTTATGGAACGTACGACAATTAAAATGCTTTTTGCCGATCCGTCTGCATATGCCGGACAGGAGATCACCGTTGCCGGTTGGGCGCGTACCATCCGTGCCAGCAACGCGTTCGGTTTTATTGAACTCAACGACGGTTCTTATTTTACCAACCTGCAGATCGTGTTTGAGGACAGCATCCTTGAAAATTACCGCGAAATTGCCCGTCAGAACGTCGGCTGTGCCTTCGTTGTCCGCGGCGAGTTCGTGCTGACTCCCGATGCAAAGCAGCCCTTCGAGCTGAAGGCGCGTGAGATTGCCATTGAGGGCGCATCCACGGCCGACTTTCCGCTGCAGAAGAAGAAGCACAGCATGGAGTTTCTGCGCTCGATCGCGCACCTCCGTCCCCGTGCCAACACCTTCAACGCCGTTTTCCGCGTGCGCTCGGTTGCTGCTTATGCCATTCACCGCTTCTTCCAGGAGAAGGGCTTTGTATACGTCAACACGCCGCTGATCACCGCATCCGACTGTGAGGGTGCAGGCGAGATGTTCCGCGTCACGACGCTTGATCCCGCAAATCCGCCCATGACCGAGGACGGACAGGTCGACTTCTCGCAGGACTTTTTCGGCAGGCCCGCAAACCTGACCGTTTCGGGTCAGCTGAATGCTGAGTGTTTTGCCATGGCCTTTGCCAACGTCTATACCTTTGGTCCCACCTTCCGCGCCGAGAAATCCAATACCCAGCGCCATGCCGCCGAGTTCTGGATGGTTGAGCCCGAGATGGCATTTGCCGATCTGGCCGACGATATGCGCACGGCTGAGGAAATGATCAAATATGTTCTTCGCTATGTGATGAAGGAATGCCCCGCAGAGCTGGCCTTCTTCAATAAATTCTTTGACAATACTCTGCTTGAGCGTATGCAGGCATTGGTTGACAGTGAGTTTGGTCACGTCACCTATACCGAAGCAATCGAGCTGCTCCAGAAGAGCGGACACACCTTCGAGTATCCCGTTTCCTGGGGTATCGACTTGCAGACCGAGCATGAGCGCTATCTGACCGAGCAGATCTTCCATAAGCCTGTCTTCGTTACCGACTATCCGCGCGAGATCAAGGCCTTCTATATGCGTCTCAACGACGACGGAAAGACGGTTGCCGCCATGGATATGCTGGTTCCCGGCGTTGGCGAGCTGATCGGCGGTTCCCAGCGTGAGGAGCGCATGGATTATCTGATGGCCGCGCTTGAAAAATTCGGCCTTGATGAAAAGGACTATTGGTGGTATCTCGACCTGCGCAAATACGGCGGCACCCGCCATGCAGGCTTCGGTCTTGGCTTTGAGCGCCTGATTATGTATATCACCGGTATTCCGAATATCCGTGACGTTGAAGCCTTCCCGCGTACGACCGGAAGCGCAGAGTTCTGATTTTTGCATGAATCGGAGGGGGCGTCCTGCAAAAGGGCGCTCCCATCCGTCAAAAACCCGTCGCATGGCATATACTGCCATCAGTGACGGGATTACTTTGACCAATTTTCACCACAGGAGGCGGGTTTTTTGCCCGAACGGGTATTTCACCCCGATAACAACCATTATGCTTTACGAAACCATTTGCAAGTCTGATCTTCTCATTATGCAAAACGAGCTGAAGGCCCGTTACGATGCGTATGCTGCGGCAGGGCTTTCGCTTGATCTTTCGCGCGGCAAGCCGGGCAAGGCTCAGCTCGATCTTGTTAACGGTATGCTGAATGTCCTGCTTACCACCGAGGATTGCACCTCTGCGGCCGGCTTTGACTGCCGTAACTACGGTATTCTTGACGGTCTGCCGGAGGCAAAGCGTCTGTTTGCCGATCTTTTGCATATTCCGGTGGAAAATATTATCGTTGCAGGCAATTCCAGCCTTAATCTGATGTACGACGCAGTTGCGCGCGCCATGCTGTACGGTGTTGCGGACAGTGAGAAGCCTTGGGGCAAATATGAGAAGATTCGTTTCCTTTGTCCCGCGCCCGGATATGACCGTCATTTCGGCGTTACCGAATCGCTTGGCATTGAGCTGATTACCGTACCGATGACGCCTTCCGGCCCCGATATGGATACGGTTGAGCGCCTGGTGGCGGACGACCCGACGGTGAAGGGAATCTGGTGCTGCCCGAAGTATTCGAATCCCGAGGGCATTACTTATTCGGATGAGACGGTGCGCCGCCTTGCCGCAATGAAGACAGCCGCGCCCGATTTCCGCATTTTCTGGGATAACGCATATGCTGTTCATGATCTTTACGACGATCATGACGAGCTGCTCGATATCTTTGACGAGGCGAAGAAAGCAGGGAACGAGGATCGCATTTTCTACTTTGCCTCCACCTCCAAAATCACCTTCCCCGGTGCAGGTGTGGCTATGTTTGCCGCATCTCCCCGTAACCTGGCACAGATCAAACCTATCCTTTCCATGCAGACCATCGGCTTTGATAAACTTAATCAGCTTCGCCATGTCAAGTATTTCGGCTCGGCCGATGCGGTGATGACGCATATGAAGAAGCTGGCTGAGGTCATTCGTCCCAAATTTGATATTACCCTTTCTGTTCTCGAGGAGGAGCTTGCCGGTCTCGGTATTGCCGAATGGACCAGACCGCGCGGCGGCTATTTTATCAGCCTCGACGTGATGGACGGCACCGCAAAGCGGGTTTATGCGCTGGCAAAGGCGGCAGGTGTCACGCTGACCACAGTCGGCGCAACCTTCCCCTACGGTATCGATCCCCGCGACCGCAACATCCGTCTGGCACCTACCTTCCCCTCTGAGGAGGATCTGGAGAAGGCGATGCGGGTGCTCGTCTGCTGTGTTAAGCTTGCCGCTGTGGAAAAGCTGCTCGCGGCGAATGCCTGACCGATCATTTCCATCCGCCCTGCCTCGCCTGAGACACGGGCGGATGCTTTTTGTGAAAGGAGATCAGAGATGACCCAGGCTGAACGCAATCCCTTTCCTTATTCGGATACGAATAAACGCTATTATACCTATGATTATTATCTTCGTCAGCGCTACGGCGGAAAGGTTGCCAAGATTCCGCTCGACGCGGGCATGACCTGTCCCAATATCGACGGCCGATGCGGTCGGGGGGGATGTATCTATTGCTCGGGGCGGGGAAGCGGAGATTTTGCCGCGCCGTCGGTGCTTTCGTTTGCCGAGCAGGATGCGATCGTTCGTGCACGGCTCAGCCGAAAGTGGCCGGTTGACCGCTGTATTCCATATCTGCAGGCGCATACCAATACCTATGCCCCGACCGATCTGCTTCGCCGCCGTTACGATGAGGCGCTTGCTCTCCCGGGGGCGGTTGGGCTTAACGTCGCAACCCGCGCCGACTGCCTGCCAGATGACGTGGTTGCTCTGCTCGCCGAATACGCCCGCAAAACCGATCTGACGGTTGAATTGGGTCTGCAAAGCGCGCATGACGTGACGGCGACACGCATTAACCGCGGACATACATGGGCTGAGTTTGTTGACGGATACAGCCGCCTGCGCGCGGCCGAGCCTCGGATCATGCTCTGCGTGCATCTGATTTTCGGCTTGCCCGGTGAGGATGCTGCCATGATGCGTGAATCGGTATCCCGCCTGGCCGCCCTGCGTCCGGACGGCGTTAAGCTTCATCTTCTCCACGTCCTGCGCGACACCGCCCTTGCCGTCGATTGGCAGGACGGCAGGTATACCCCGATGGAGCGGGATGCCTATATCGAGACGGTCTGTGACGCCCTTGAGCTTCTCCCGCCCGAGACGGTGATCTGCCGCCTCACCGGAGACGGCATGGGCGACGCCCTGCTTGCCCCCGATTGGAGCCGCCGCAAGGTGAGCGTGATCAATGATATCGACAAAACCATGTATGCAAGAGGAAGCGTGCAGGGGTGCCTGTACGGAAAATAAATACAAAACGTCCTGCGTGCAGAAATGCACGCGGGACGTTTTTGCTGTATTAAAATTTATTTGTTATGTGTTCAAAATACTTTTAACGAATCGCATGAAGAAGGTTGCGGTTTGTGCTCGGGTTGCTTCACCTTGAGGGCGGAGTGTGGTACTGTCGATCCCCTGGATCACTCCTTGGGCATATGCCCATTGCATGGCATCAATCGCATATGCATTTACCGAAGCGCAGTCTGTAAAATGCGCAAGAGAAGCTTTGGTTGTTTCCGCTGAGATTTTCCCTTTTTGCTTAGTATATCGGTATAGAATCGTAACCAATTGTTCACGCGTTATATTGTCGTTGGGTCCGAATTGCGTTTCGCTGTAGCCATTTACAATGCCCGACGAAGAAGCCCAGGCAATTGCATGTGAAAACCATTGATTGCGCGGAACATCAAGAAAAGCCGTTTGATCTGACATTGGAGGGGAGCCTTCAAGGCGCCACAGGATGGTAACGATCATCGCCCTGGTTGTCGTTTCCTGCGGGGCAAAGGCAGTGGAGGAAACGCCATTCATCAAGCCGTTTTGATATGCGTAGTCGATGCTTTCGTGGAACCAGTCGGCCTTTTTGACATCGGTGAACGGAAGAATCTTTTCAGCGGGGGAGGCTCCGTTTTTAGCCCAACCGGCATATAGATGCAGATTGCCCTCGACGGTGTCCGAAAAATACCATGGGGTCTGACAATCCACATCGGTATACCAGCCCGTGAATATCCAGCCATCCCGTTCGGGGGAAGAGGGACGAAGCAGTGTTTTTCCGCGAGTAACTGTTTTAGGCGGAATAGTACTTCCGCCGCAGGAATCAAAGGTGACGGTACAGTTGTCTGAGATGATGACGGTAACATCCTCGGTTGAAATCGGATAACTGCCCTTTCCGTCGGGACGCGAGATACTGCAGTCCAAATTGCGCAGTACGGATGCACCGTTCTGTCCGATTACACGGAGCTGAAAGGTGCCGACTATCGTTTTCGCATTCCAGGAAGAGCCGCCGCTCAGAGAGAGATGGTGAATATATTGTTCGCGCGCATAGGGGGTAATGGAGACATTGTTTGTGTCAACTCCTGATTTGAGCATGAAGCTGTCCTCTACGAGGGCGAAGAAGGTACTGTCATAGCGGATTTCGTTTTGAAAGGCGTGCATGGTGTAGGGGAGGGAGGCGTCTGTTCGTTCGATACTGAACACAACGGTTACGATATCGCCGGGAGAGACGGTTTTCTCAGAGGCACCGTCAATTTTGAGCGAAAAGGTAAAGGAGGGTGTTTCGGCTGCCGAAATACCAATCACACTCGCCGAGAGGGCGAGTGTGACGGCCAGCAGAATCGCAAGTGCTTTTTTCACGCTGTAACTCCTTATGGATGAGATTCCGATTTATCCGAGAATTCGGGCAACGATTGCGGCGGCGTCTTCGGTGCTGATAATCTCGTCGCCGTTGATGTCTGCGCGGAGGAATTTCTCTATGGTAACATTCGCATCAAATCCCGTATAATCCACCCGATACATATTGTAGACGAGCTGTGCATCGTTCGCATCGATCATTCCGCTCCGATTTACATCGTAATCGTAAACGATCTCAACGACATTACCGCTGATCAGGGCGAGATCGGATGCGCTGACGTCGTTGGCGGTCATGGATGCGGCCACAACGAGAGTGCAATATGCCTGATATTCATCGGACCAGAACATGGCCTGTCCGCCGTAGGTGTATACACTGCCGTCAAGCTTTGCGGTCACATTCTTGATCAGATACAGTGCAGTCTCGTTCAGCTGCAGATACTTGGTAACCTCAATGCCGGAGGTCAGAACGGCTTTATTGACGGTAAATACGATTTCTCCCGCCTTGACATCGTTGGCGGAGATGGTATAGGTATTGCCGCTCTCGGTCAGCGTTACGGGATTTCCGTTAACCGCGGCACTCACGGTGTACTGATAGAGACTGTTTTTGTTGACGGTGAGCACATATGCCGTTCCGGGTGTTGCGTATACCGTATAGCCTGTCGCGTCGGAGGCGCCGGTACCCGTAACCGTGACGGTGGCATCTGCACGGGCCTGATCGATAACGATTGTGATATTTTGGGTGATTGCCGTGCCGGGGATGGTTACAATTCCGCTGGATGCATCGATGGTGTATTCAACGTTCGAGCCGTCAGCATACTTGGCAGATGTAATCGAGGTGGCATAGTGGTCTTGCTTCGGCATAGCAAATGAATAGTTGGTTCCGTATGTGCCGGTTCCGTTGGCAGGAAGGATTACGCCGCTGCCAGAGGAGAAGCTGACGCTGAAGGTTTTGGGCACCTGCAGGGCGCTGATGACGAGCGCACCGGTGACGTTGGCGATGGTATACGAGCCGTTCCCGTTATCCGTGACCGTAACGGTCGAGCCGCCCATCGTTGCGGTGATCGTGTAGGTATAGTAGGGATTGATAACTGCGAAGGTATAATCGGCACCGTCCTCAACAGTGGTGTTTCCGCTAAGGGTTGAGGGAAGCTCGACGGTATGCGACTTTTTCGCAATCACAACGGATGTTGATGCGGGCGAGAGGGTCGCCGCGGTCAGGTCCTCTGTGGTAGCCGATTCGCTGTCACTGAAGGCGGCAGAGGTCAGTGCAAGATCTGCGCTGCCGTCTGCGATCGTGGTAAAAGCAAGGGTATATGCGGTACCGGCGGCCTGTGTTTCACCGTGGTCAACGAGAGTAAGGGTGCCGTTTGCATCGGTGTAATCAGCACCGTTGAGGGTGGAATTACTTTCATCCAAACGCAGGAGAAGAGTCGGATAGGTCAGCGAAAGCTCGGCTGCGGCGAAGGTTTTGTCAACGGTTACATTAACGTAAACCGTATCTCCAACCTTTGCCGTGTTGGCCGCACTCAACCCGGTAGTATATCCGGCCGAGGGAGTACTTCCGTCAGAAACCGTCAGCGTTGCGGAGGCGTTGGCACCTTTTTCCCAAATGGTACCGTAGTCTTTGGTGAGCTCGAAGCCGGTGACATTGATCATATAATTGCCGGCGGGAGTGTTTGCCGGAACGGTAATGGTTGCAGTAGCAAGAGTGGTGACGCCGTTAATATTTTCATAGTCGGGACTGCTCCAACCAACGTAACCGTTTGTGAGATTGAAGTCCGCACCCGAGAGGGTAATGCCGCTTCCGCCTGCAATTGCATTCAGGGTAAGCGGACTGTTTGGGGTGATGGTGAAGGAAAAACCGTCAAGGGAAACGGGGGAGGAGGCGCTGATGGTCAGCACAACCTGCTGATCGGTAGTGCTTGTACCAAGCGTGGGGGTGTCAAGCGTGGCAGAGAATGTGACACCGAGGGTATTGCTTTCGTTTGCGGCAACAGCGGGGATTAATCCGGCTGTGCAGAGCAGGAGGCAGAGAAAAAGAGAAAAGACTTGTTTGAAAATGTGTCTCATAATGATTTCCTTTCTGATTCATTGTGTTTGGTTTACCAGGTTAGTTGAGTTCTTCCGGCGGCCACGGCCTTCAATTTTGTTACGTCCGCATTGCTTGTTTCTCCGTCGCCGTTGACGTCGCCGACGGATTTGGCAAAAGCATCGATTGTAATTTTTCCGGCATTTGCCGCCTTCAGACGCGTGATATCCGCGTTGGACAATTCTCCGTCACCGTTGGTGTCACCGACGACGGCGACGGTAATGATGGTCGATGCCGTAACGTTTTCTGCGGTAAAGGAATAGCTTCCGTCTGCGTTGGCTGTGGCACTGAGTTTGGTGTAACTCTCACCGCCGTCAAGGCTGACGAGAGCAAAACAGGCTTGCTCAGCGGATACGCTGAAGGTGTTCGTGCCGGTTTGCCAGCCACCGTCAGGTGGCGTGACCGAAGCGGAAATTGCCGTCTGGGTAAAGGTCGGCGCTGCCGCAAGGGCAATAAAGGGGATGGAATTGGTTTGTGCGTAGGTTTCGGCTGCCGAGCCTGCCGTACCGTAAATCGTCAGGTTGGTACACCTCGCAAAAGCATAGCTGCCAATGGAGGTTACACTTCCGGGAATTGTGATTTTTGTTAAGTTATCACAGTACCAAAAGGCACTTTCACCAATGGAGGTTACACTTCCGGGAATTGTGATTTCTGTTAAGTTAACACAGCTAAAGAAGGCCTTTTCACCAATGGAGGTTACACTTCCGGGAATTGTGATTTCTCTTAAATTTCCCTCGAGGAGAAAGGCACTTCGTCCAATTTCGGTTACCCCTTCGGGAATTATGAAGGTTGTATCAGTTCTGCCGATCGGATACAACAGCAAAGAGGTTTGATTCTTGTTGAACAGTATGCCATCTACCGTGCTGAGATAGGGATTGTTCGAATCGACGTATATTCTCGACAGTTTGCAAAGACTGGTGGCACTGGAGTTTACGATTTCTTGCAAACTTGCGGGAAGATAGAGATCGGTTAAATTATAGGTTAAGCTGAACCCGGCAGAACGTGTTACGCCGTCGGGGATAGAATATTCGGTGTTGCTTTTGGCGGACGGATAGTAAATAAGTTCGGTTTGACTTTTGTTGAATAAAACCCCGTCCAACGAGGAAAACACGGAATTATTCTCGTTTACCGTAATCTCTGTAACGCTGGCTGTGGTAATTGCACCGTCCGAGATACCTCTTACCGATGCTCCGATTTCAATTTGCATGGAAGGATGATAATTATCTGGAAAATGATCTGGCCCCTGGAGGGAACGTTTCCCGATATAGCAAACTCCGTCGGAGATAACTATTTTTTTGATTGATGTACGCTGACTATACCATGGAACCTGTAATGGACTGTCGTAATCATCCATTGCACCGGAGCCGAAAATGGTCAGCGTTCCTTCTGCATCGAGCTCCCAATAGACGTTATCACCGCAGGATGCAAGTGCAATGAATGGGATGCTGTTTGCCGATGCATAGGTCTCTGCCGCCGAGCCTACCGTACCGTAAATCGTCAGGTTGGTACAGCCGGAGAAGGCATTTGCTTCGATGGTTTCGATCGAAGCGGGGATAATGATCTCTGTCAGTGCGGTACAATTGTTGAAGGTGCGAGATGCAATTGCCGTTATTCCGGTGGGAAGAATAATTTGTTTTAAAGCAGAA
>JAZODX010000161.1:0-2194 GCA_045597265.1 Eubacteriales bacterium
TAACTGACTTAATCAAAATCAGTTAGCTCTTTATTGTTGAATAATGAAGTTTTGTTGCCATTTCGTTGCCACGAATGGCTCAAATCCTTAAAAAGTCCGGTGATGACTGGGCTTTTTCGACCTGTGGGATCATTCCCACTCAATCGTGCCGATCGGCTTGGGGGTGAGGTCGAGGAGGACGCGGTTGATGCCTTCGACTTCATGGGTGATGCGGTCGGTGATACGGTGGAGGAGTACATAGGGGATTTCCTCGATGGTGGCGGTCATGGCGTCGGTGGTATTGACGGCGCGGATGATGGCCGGCCAGCCTTCGTAGCGCTGATCATCTCTGACGCCGACGCTCTTCATATCGGGTACGGCGATAAAGTACTGCCATACCTTGCCGGCAAGGCCGTTCTTGTCAAACTCCTCGCGCAGGATCGCGTCTGCTTCGCGGAGTGCGTGCAGGCGGTCGCGGGTAATGGCACCGAGGCAACGGACGCCAAGGCCGGGGCCGGGGAAGGGCTGACGGTAGACCATTGCGTGCGGCAGGCCCAGTGCCTCACCGACAACGCGCACCTCGTCCTTATAGAGCAGCTTGACCGGCTCTACCAGTGCAAACTGCATATCCTCGGGCAAGCCGCCCACGTTGTGATGCGCCTTGACACCCTTCGATTCAATAATATCCGGATAAATCGTGCCCTGTGCCAGGAAGGAAATCCCCTCCAGCTTCGAGGCCTCTTCATCAAACACACGAATAAACTCAGCGCCGATAATCTTGCGCTTCTTCTCGGGCTCAGCAACGCCGGCGAGCAGATCGAGGAACCGATCGGTCGCATCAACGTAAATCAAATTGGCATCCAGCTCACGGCCGAACACTTCAACGACCTGTTCACTCTCCCCCTTGCGCATCAATCCGTGGTTTACGTGAACACAGACGAGCTGACGGCCGATTGCCTTGATGAGCAAGGCGGCAACGACCGACGAATCAACGCCGCCGGACAGGGCCAGAAGCACCTTCTTGTCTCCAACCCGCGCACGAATCTCCTTTACCTGCTCGGCAATAAAGGCATCGGCCAATTCCTTCGTGGTAATCCGCTCCATCGTTTCAGGACGCTTGCATATTTCCATACTTGTTTTCTCCCGCATTAAACTGCGGCTTGTCCTTTCCTGTTAAATTCGCAGAACCTATATCGAAAATATTATAATATACTTTCCCCCAAATTTCAATACCCAATCCAAATTTTTTCGGCAAAGGGCAAAGCCCGCCGCCACCCAAACGCTTTCCTGCCCGCCAATATCCGTGGCGGGCAGGAAGGTTTTTGGGCGAAGAGGGGGGAACGGGGGAGGAGAGGACTTTTTGAAAAAAGTCCTCTCCTCCCCCGTCTTATCCTTCCTTTATCCGCCGCAAATCTCTACCGCAGCCGTCGTGCCGTCGGCAGCGGCAGTGGTCAGCTGACGAACCGACTTGGTGCGGCAGTCACCGGCCGCCCAAACACCGGGCATCGAGGTGCGGCAGTTTTCCCCCGCAACGATATACCCGCGCTCGTCAAGCTCGACCGCATCGGCAAAAGCGCCGTTCTCGGCCTGCTGTCCGACCGCAACGAACAAGCCGTCAATCGGCAGACTCGTTCCGTCCGACAGTTCAATTCCCTCAAGGCGATCCTCGCCCTTGAGGGCCGTCACCTGACGCTTCAGCAAAAATTCCACGTTTTCTCGCGTGCGCAGGCGGTCGGCCAGCGCCGCCTCGCCGCGGAACTCGTCCCGACGGTGAATCAGATACACCTTTGCGCAAAGATCGGCCAGTGCACCGGCGCTCACCAGTGCCGCACTGCCGCCGCCCACGACGGCTACCGTCTTTCCGCGGAAAAAGGCGCCGTCACAGGTTGCGCAATAGGAAACACCCCGTCCGACCAAATCCGCCTCGCGTGCAACGCCGAGCGGACGGTGCTTAGCACCGGTAGCCAGAATGACGGCGGGGGCGGCAAACTCACCCTCCTCGGTGGAAAGGATCCGCAGCTCCTCCTCGGCACGCAGGCCGGTGACTGCGGCGGGAATCAGCTCGGCGCCAAACGAGGTCGCCTGATCAAAGAGGCTCATGGAAAAATCCATACCTGAGACCGACGGAATACCGGGATAGTTTTCGACCAGCGGCGAGGTGGCAATCTGTCCGCCGATTCCCTCACCTTCAAAGACTGCCACACGACGGCCCGCA
>JAZODX010000162.1:0-2420 GCA_045597265.1 Eubacteriales bacterium
AGCTGATTGCCGCCCGCGATCCGCGCGGCTTCCGTCCGCTTTGCATCGGTACGCTCGGCAGTGCGTATATCGTTGCATCCGAGTCCTGTGCGCTGGACAGTATAGGCGCTTCCTTCCTGCGCGACGTTGAACCGGGCGAGATTATCGTCATTGACGACAACGGCCTGCGCTCGATCACGACGCACTGCGGAAAGCATTCTTCGAATATCTGCGTATTTGAATACGTTTATACGGCACGGCCCGACTCGGTGATTGATGGTGCATCGGTTCACGAGGCACGCCTGCGTGCGGGTGCCTTTCTTGCCCGTCAGCATCCCGTTGAGGCAGACGTCGTAATCGGCGCACCCGATTCGGGACTTGACGCGGCGCTCGGATATTCCCGTGAAGCGGGCATCCCCTATGGGATCGGATTTATCAAAAATAAGTATATCGGCCGTACTTTTATTCTGCCCACGCAGGCTGACCGCGAAAACAAGGTACGGATCAAGCTGAACGCAGTAGCGTCTACCGTAAAGGGAAAGCGCGTCGTTCTGGTTGACGACTCAATCGTTCGTGGCACGACCTGTGCGCACACCATCCGTATTCTGCGGGAAGCAGGTGCAACCGAGGTGCATATGCGCGTTGCTTCCTCTCCGTATCTCTATCCCTGCTACTACGGAACCGATATCAAGTCCAGCGAAAGCCTGATTGCTTATAACCATACGCTGGAGGAGATTGAGCAGATCATCGGCGTTGATTCGCTCGGCTATCTCTCGCTTGAGAGCATCAAACAGTTCGTTCCCGGCTGCAAGCGCGGCTTCTGCACCGCTTGCTTTACCGGAAAATATCCGACCGAGGTTTGTCCGAACGCGGAAAAATCACGGTTTCTCTCCAAGAAGAGTGAGAACAAGAAGAATTAATCTTCCTCCCGAAATGGTGGGAAGAACCCAAAATACAGAAAAGGGGCAATGTATGATGAAAAAAGTTGCGATTGTTATGGGCAGCGACAGCGACCTGCCGGTTGTTGAGGCTGCAATCAAGGTTCTGCGTGAGTACGGGGTACCGTTCGAGGCACACGTCTACTCGGCGCATCGCACGCCCGAGGCGGCGCGTCAGTTTGCGCTCGGCGCGCGGGATGCCGGCTTTGGCGTCATGATCGCCGCGGCGGGCAAGGCCGCGCATCTGGCCGGTGCACTTGCCGCCAACACGACGCTTCCCGTTATCGGGATTCCGATCAAGTCCTCGACTCTCGACGGACTTGACGCGCTTCTCTCCACCGTTCAAATGCCGTCGGGTATGCCGGTCGCAACGGTTGCCATTGACGGCGCCGCCAACGCCGCTCTGCTTGCGATTCAGATTCTCGCCGTTGAGGACGCATCACTTGCTGCCGCCCTTGCCAGAACCCGTGAGGGAATGACGGCGTCGGTGGCAAAGAAGGACGCGGCGCTCCAGGAAAAGCTGGCCGCACTCTGATTTTCGTACATTATTCATTGGAAAGGAAATAGACAGACATGAAAAGTTTCAGCGAAAGCTACGCAGCTGCCGGCGTTGATATTACGGCAGGCTACCGCGCGGTTGAATTGATGAAGAAGCACGTCGCCGCCACCATGACCCCCGGATGCGTTTCCGATATCGGCGGCTTCGGCGGCTTGTTCGAGCTCGACGTAACCGGAATTGAGCGCCCTGTGCTCGTCAGCGGAACCGACGGCGTCGGCACCAAGATCAAGCTGGCGTTTCTGATGGACAAGCATGACACGGTCGGTATCGACTGCGTGGCCATGTGTGTCAACGATATCGTTTGCTGCGGCGCGAAGCCCCTCTTCTTCCTTGACTATATTGCCATTGGCAAGAACTTCCCCGAGAAGGTTGCCTCCATCGTCTCCGGTGTAGCCGAGGGCTGTATTCAGGCCGGCTGTGCGCTCATCGGCGGTGAGACGGCAGAGCATCCGGGCCTGATGCCCGAGGATGAGTACGATCTGGCCGGTTTCTCGGTCGGTGTCGTTGACCGTGCAAAGATCGTTGATCATAAGACGGTCAAGCCGGGCGACGCCGTGATTGCGCTTGCTTCTACCGGTGTACATTCCAACGGCTTCTCGCTGGTTCGCCGCGTCTTCGACGTAGAAAACCGCGATCTGTCGGTTTACTGCAACGATCTCGGCATGACGCTGGGCGAAGCTCTGCTGACCCCGACCAAGATTTACGTCAAGTCGGTGCTTGCCCTTTGCAGTGAGGTAAAGGTCGGCGCGATTTCGCATATTACGGGCGGCGGATTCTACGAGAATATTCCGCGTGCACTGCCCGACGGGCTCTGCGCCAAGATTGAGCGCAAGGCCGTTCGCGTACTGCCTGTTTTTGATATGATCGCCCGCGAGGGCAACGTGCCGGAGCGTGATATGTTCAACACCTACAACATGGGTGTCGGTATGTCGATTATCGTTCCC
>JAZODX010000163.1:0-2862 GCA_045597265.1 Eubacteriales bacterium
AACATGGGTGTCGGTATGTCGATTATCGTTCCCGCTGCCGATGCTGATCGTGCAATCTCGATTCTCCGTGCACACGGCGAGGATGCTTATCTGATCGGTGAGGTTGCCGAGGGCGACGGAGTTGTTTTATGCTGACGAAGGCAAGAATTGCCGTCCTCGTATCGGGCGGCGGAACCAATCTGCAGGCGCTGCTTGACGGGCAGGATGCGGGAATTCTCCGCAGTGGAAGGATCGAGCTCGTCGTGGCAAGCAAGCCGGGTGTATACGCGCTTGAGCGTGCAGCCAGGCACGGCGTTCCCGCCGTGGTGGTTGACCGCCGTGCGTGTGCTGATCTCGCCGAATTTGAGGCGGGAATCATCGCGGCGCTTGAGGAATATCGAATTGATTTTATTATTCTGGCAGGCTTCCTCTCGATCCTGAGTGAGGATTTCGTGCGCCGCTTCCCCGAGCGCATCATTAACGTGCATCCCTCGCTGATCCCCTCCTTCTGCGGTAAGGGCTTCTACGGTCTGCGCGTGCATGAGGCGGCACTGGAATACGGTGTCAAGGTGACGGGTGCCACCGTGCACTTTGTCAACGAGGTCTGCGACGGCGGACGGATTATCCTCCAGCGTGCCGTTGAAATTGAGCCGGGGGATACCCCCGAGATTCTCCAGCACCGTGTGATGGAGCAGGCCGAGTGGTATCTGCTGCCCCGTGCGGCCGAGCTGGTAAGTGCCGAGATCGTATCGGCTAACGAAAAATAAGGAGAATGATCATGACTGCAAAGAATATCGGCGGCCTGCTTGCCGCCCACGCATATCCCGGACGCGGCATTATCCTCGGCCGCTCGGCCGACGATAAGTACGGCGTCGTTGCGTATTTTATCATGGGCCGCAGCGCCAACAGCCGCAACCGCGTCTTTGAGATGACCGACGACGGTATCCGTACCCGCGCATACGATGAGTCCAAGATGGTTGACCCTTCGCTGATTATTTACCATCCCGTCCGCAAAATCGACGCAGGCCTGATCGTGACCAACGGAGATCAGACCGACACCATCCGTGACTTTATGGTTGCGGGTAAGTCGTTTGCCGACGGCCTGCGCACCCGCTGCTTTGAGCCTGATCCCCCGAACTATACCCCCCGTATCTCAGGTCTGCTGGCATCCGACGGCTCCTATAAGCTTTCCATTCTCAAATCGGCAGACGGCAATCCCGACTGCAATCACCGCTTCTTCTACGAGTATGATGCACCCGTTGCGGGCTTCGGTCACTTTATCCATACGTATGAGGAAAATCTCGATCCTCTGCCTTCCTTTGAAGGCGAGCCCCGCCGCGTGATCTGCGACGCGCCCGACGCACAGGCCATGGCCGATTTGCTCTGGGCAAACCTCAACGAGGATAACAAGGTTTCGCTTTACGTCTCCTATATCGACCTGGCGACGGGGGATGCCGAGACGGTGATTGTCAATAAGAATGTATAATCGAGGAAAGGAAGAGAAGATCATGACCGAACTTGAACTGAAATACGGCTGTAATCCCAACCAGAAGCCCTCCCGCATTTTTATGCATGAGGGGGAGCTCCCCATCACCGTGCTCTGCGGCCGTCCGGGCTATATTAATTTTCTCGACGCGCTCAACGGCTGGCAGCTCGTCCGTGAGCTGAAGGCTGCCACCGGCCTGCCTGCCGCCGCTTCCTTCAAGCACGTCAGCCCCGCAGGTGCCGCCGTCGGCGAGCCCCTGTCGGATACCCTCAAGAAAATTTACTTCGTTGACGATATCGAGGGGCTTAACGATTCCCCTCTTGCCTGTGCCTACGCCCGTGCGCGCGGTGCAGACAGAATGTCCTCCTTCGGCGACTGGATTGCACTCAGTGACGTTTGCGATCTGACCACCGCGTTGATCATCAAGCGCGAGGTATCTGACGGTATTATTGCCCCTGGCTACACCGACGAGGCACTTGAGGTGCTCAAGTCCAAGCGCAAGGGAAACTACAATATCGTGCAGATCGATGAAAGCTACGTGCCTGACCCGATCGAGCGCAAGCAGGTGTTCGGTATTACCTTTGAGCAGGGCCGCAACGAGCTGAAGATCGACAACGATATGCTTTCCAACGTAGTTACCGCAAACAAGGATCTGCCCGATTCGGCAAAGCGCGACCTCGTGATTGCGCTCATTACCCTCAAATATACCCAGTCGAACTCGGTTTGCTACGCTGTTGACGGCCAGACCATCGGCGTCGGTGCCGGTCAGCAGTCGCGTATCCATTGCACCAGACTTGCCGGCAATAAGGCCGATATCTGGCAGCTTCGCCAGCACCCGAAGGTGCTTGCCCTCCCCTTCCACCCCGAGCTCGGCCGCCCCGACCGCGACAATACCGTCGACGTCTATATCTCCGAGCAATGCGAGGACGTCCTGGGTGAGGACGTATGGCAGAACTACTTCACCACCCGCCCCGAGCCGCTGACCGCCGCAGAGAAGGCAGAGTGGCTTGGCAAGATCACGGGCGTTGCGCTCGGCTCCGATGCTTTCTTCCCCTTCGGCGATAACATCGAGCGCGCCCGCCGCAGCGGTGTCAGCTATATCGCCGAGCCCGGCGGCTCCATCCGCGATGACCAGGTCATCGAAACCTGCGATAAATACGATATCGCAATGGCCTTCACCGGCATCCGCCTCTTCCATCATTAATAAGGCGGGGTTTCACCCCGTGCCCCACTTAAGGGACTTTTTGTAAAAAGTCCCTTAAGGATCCCCAAAAACTTTCAATAAAAAATATGTTGGAAGTTTTTGCGGGGGTGTGGGGGTGCTTTTTTCAAAAAGCGCCCCCGATTATACTTATGGATATTCTTATTTTCAATCCAAGTCGGAGGCCAAGCGGTCT
>JAZODX010000164.1:0-6077 GCA_045597265.1 Eubacteriales bacterium
CGTCAAAAACAGTCTTGCATCCGCAGTCACCTCTCGAGTGCATCTTATTAATCGCGCGAGCAAACGCCACAAGAACGCTTGCAGTGAACTCGGGGTTCGAGTCAAGCTTCAGGCTATATTCGATAACGTGCTTGTGCTCACCGTTCATACCGGTCACACCGGTGCGGATAACGTTTCCACCGTGGGGGATGCCCTTGTGATCTCTCATCAGTTCTTCCATTGTGATGAAAGTAACGGACGTATCGTAATCAGCGAAATAGTTGGGCATCGTTTTGATCTCTTCTTCGATGCGGGCGAGATCGGCGCCCTCCTCGGCGACCACGAAGCATTCGCGGGTGTGCTTCTCGCGTGTGGTAAGCTCGGGCTCTTCGCCGCTGCGCACGGCGTCGAGCGCGGCGTCAACCGGAATGGTGTACTGCTTGGCGTCAACGACACCCTTGATGCGGCGGATGGCATCCGAATGCCCCTGGCTGACCCCCTTGCCCCAGAAGGTATAGTCACGGCCGTCGGGGAGAATCGAGGAGGCGTAGAGGCGGTTAAGCGAGAACATATCGGGATCCCAGCCGGCCGAGATGACGGCCGTTTTGGCGGCGGCGGACGCCGTCTCGTCAACGCGGGCAAAATGCTCGGGGATTTTCGCGTGGGTATCAAAGCTGTCCACCACGTGGAAGAGGCGCGCAAGTGCGGGGGTCTGCACGGGTAGATCGGTTGCACTGCCACCGCAGATGATCATCACGTCGATTTTGCCGACCCAGGCGGTGACTTCATCGGCGTGCACGACGGGAACGTCAGGGGATGCGATGCGGAGTGTTTCTGGATTACGGCGTGTAAAGACGGCGGAGAGGGTCATGTCTTTGTTCTGCCGAATCGCGGCTTCCACGCCGCGGCCCAGATTGCCGTAACCGAAAATACCAATGCGAATACTCATCTTTTGACCATGACTTGACGTGCAAGTCTCCCTTTCTTGCCCGCTCGGGGCGTGGTTTGGGATATATTGTATCACAAACGGTTGGATTTTTCAATGCGCAGAAGCGAAAAAAGCGGAAAATATTCTTTTCACGTAAAGGGCAGGTACGGCTTTCCGATTTACAAGCGGGCCGATTTGTGCTATACTATGAAAGGAAAGAATTTATCCTTAACTTGATTTAAGGCAGAGATGTTATGCTGTGTGTGACAGGGGGGACGTGCATGAGACTGCTTCTGGCAGAGGACGAGCGCTCACTTTCGCGGGCAATTAAGACGATTCTCGAGAAGAATAATTATGCGGTTGACGCGGTATACGACGGTGCGGAGGTGCTCGACTATCTTGCAACCGGAAATTATGACGGCGTTATTCTTGACCTGATGATGCCCCGCATGGACGGGCTTACCGCACTACGTCGGCTTCGTGAGGACGGCAATCGGATACCCGTGCTGATTCTCAGTGCGCGCGCCGAGGTGGACGACAAGATTGAGGGACTTGACTGCGGCGCAAACGACTATCTGACCAAGCCCTTTGCCGCCGGCGAGCTGCTTGCCCGCATACGGGCCATGACGAGAACGTCGGCGGCCCAGCCCGACGTGCGCATGACGGTGGGCAACGTTACCCTTAACTGTGCTACCTTCGAGCTTTCCACGGCGGCGGGAAGCTACCGCCTGGCCAATAAGGAGTTTCAGATGATGGAAATGCTGATGCGCAATCCGCGCCATCTGATCCCCAGTGAGCGCTTTATGGAGCATATCTGGGGCTACGACAGTGAGGCTGAGCTGAACGTGGTGTGGGTATATATCTCTTATCTGCGTAAAAAGCTGGTCGCGCTCGGCGCCAATATTCGGATCAGGGCCGCGCGGAACGCAGGGTATTCCCTGGAGGAGAAAGAAAATGATTAAGCGCCTGCGCCGTCGGCTGATGGCGGTATCGATGATATCGCTCTTCCTTGTCCTTGCAGTGATTATGGGCATGGTAAATCTCTTCAACTATCGCAGCATCGTGTCACGTGCGGACGGCACGACGGCGATCCTTGCGGCGGGTGAGGGAAGCTTCCCTGCCGAATGGATTGCTCTCCCTGCACAGCGCGGGGATACGCTCCGTCCCGAGCCCTCCCGTGAGGGAGCGACCGCAGAGGAGCGTCACCCGATACCGGGGAAAGGGCACTTTTCCCCCGAGCTTCCCTTTGCATCCCGTTATTTTTCCGTTCTTTTTGCAGAGGACGGTGCCGTTCTGCGCACCGACACCTCCCGTATCGCGGCGATTAGTGCGGATACGGCGGTGAAGATGGCAGACGCGGTGCGGACGGGCAGACGGGAGTGCGGGTTTGAACGGGACTACCGCTATCTGCGTCTGGAGGCGGAGGAGGGGATTCGCGTGATCTTCCTCGACTGCACGCAGGACCTGGCCACCTTTCGCCATTTTCTCTGCGTCAGCTGTGCTATTTCGGCGGCAGGGCTTTTGGCCGTTTTCGTGCTGATTCTTTTGCTCTCCCGCCGCATCGTCAGGCCCGTTTCCGAGAGTTATGAAAAGCAGCGCCGATTTATCACTGACGCCGGCCATGAGTTGAAAACGCCGCTCACCGTCATCGACGCCGATGCCGAGGTGCTGGAGATGGAGTTGGGAGAAAACGAGTGGCTGCGCGATATCCGCCGCCAGACGGGGCGGCTGAGTCGGTTGACTGCCGATCTGATCTATCTTTCTCGGATGGAAGAGGAGCGGGTGGAGATACAAATGATCGATTTTCCGCTCTCCGACGTGGTTGCAGAGACGGCACAGTCCTTTTCCGCACCGGCGCGCACGCAGGGCAAGCAATTCTCGACCGAGGTCGAACCAATGCTCTCGCTTTGCGGTGACGAGAAGGCAATACGGCAGCTGGTGTCGATTCTCCTCGACAACGCGATCAAATATTCGCCCACAGGGGGAGAGATTGCGCTCACCCTGCGACGGCAGGGGCGTGGACTGACGCTGACGGTGCGCAATACGGCAGAGCCGATCGCCGACGAACAGCTGGCGCGTCTCTTTGACCGATTCTACCGCGTGGACAGCTCACACAGTACGTCTGGCGGCGGATACGGCATTGGCCTCTCCATCGCACGTGCGGTCGCGGCGGCGCATCGGGGGAAAATCAACGCAGTTTGCGAAGGGGGAAGTCTGACCGTAACGGTCAGCTTCCCCTGCCCGTGAGGACGTATTAAGGCTCCCTCTCCGAGGGAGCCCGGTTTTCTCTTTTGCACAAGCGCCCGTTTTCGTGCGGTGCGGTGGATTTTTTGGCATCGAACAAATTGCGTCTTTCTCTCTCCTCCGAACGGAATAATCCCGGGAAAGGCTATTGCAAATCCCGGGAAAATGTGCTATAATATGCCCCGGATCGGACGATGAAAAAGAAATGTGAGGCGATTGCATGAAGTGCAGGATAACGACGGTTCCCCTGCGTGAGGCAAGGGACGGGCGCTATTTGTTTGCCGTTTGCTTTTTGATGTATTTTATGCTTTATCTCGGACGGCTGAATCTTTCTGCGGTCATGGCGGAGATCACCACCACGGGTTTGATGGAAAAGGATGCGGCGGGGTTGATCGGCACGGCCTTTTTCGCAACGATGGGCTGTGGACAGATTATCAACGGTTTCCTTTCCGACCGTACCAATCCCTTCCGGCTTGTTTTCATCAGTTTCGTCGGCTCGGGACTGGCCAACGTCGGTATGTATCTGGCGGCCGCGTATTCTGCGCCGCAATGGGTCTACCCCCTGATCTGGGCAATAAACGGCTATGCACAGTCTGCCGTCTGGCCGACCATGGTGCGGATTTTCTCCACGGTTTTGCCTGAGGAAATGCGGGTTTCGGCAGGAAGTAATATTCTCGCCTCCACCGCGGTGAGTATGATGGCGGCCAACCTGCTTTATTCGTCGGTAATGCGCTATCTGCGCTGGCAGATTTGCTTTATGATTCCTGGCACTTTGCTTGTGGCGGCCGCCGTTTTCTGGTTTTTCGGAACGAAAAAAATCAGCCGCCGTACCGTATGCCGCGACGCTGCAGCGGAACCCGAGCCCTCGGCCGGGGATGCTTCGGCTGAGCGCACAAAAGAGGACGGTGTCCTGATGCGTCAGCTTGCGGCCTCGGGCGGATTTGCCATCATGGCAGCCATGCTTTTATTCGTGATCGTCAAGGAGAGCGTTCCCACCTGGGCGCCGACTCTTCTGACCGAAACCTTTCAAACCGATCCGAGCTTTGCGGTGCTGATCTCGACCGTCGTTTCGGTTGCCGGTATTTTCGGTGCGGCGATTTCACGCCTGGTGATGCTTCGGCTGATGCATGACGAGCTGAAATCGGCAACGCTCTTTTTCTCGGTACTGTCGGCGGCACTTCTTCTGTTGGCCCTGGTTGGTATGAAGTCCATAGTACTCATGCTGCTGCTTCTGGCGGTTATCCTGATTTGTCTGATCGGGAGCAACACGATGCTCGGCAGTCTCGTTCCTCTGCGCTTCGGGCGATTCGGCATTGCCTCAACGGTAGCGGGGATCATCAATGCGGTAGCCTGTCTCGGTGCGGCGCTTTCCTCCTATTTGACCGGACTGATGGCCAAGTTCGGCGGTTGGCAGGTGACCATATTCTTCTGGCTTGGGCTGATTCTGGCAAGCCTTGCGATCACGCTCGCCGTGACGCGGCGCTGGCTTCGCTTCAAGCGGTCGTAATGCGAAAAACAGAAAAAATTGGGGATGCCCGACGGAGGGCATCCCTTTTTTGTTGACAATCGGTATAGCAAAATGGTATAATGTACAATATACTGATACCATCATGAAAAAAGGAAACAGAACTATGGTTTTATCGCCCATGCAAACCACCATCGCCTATCGCTGCCCCCATTGCGGTGCGGGCATTATGAGTGCGGTTGGATTTTTCTCCCTCTCGGGGGATATGCTGAAGCTGAAATGTGACTGCGGAGAGAGCGAGCTGATCATTCAGCGCTCGCGTGACGGCAAGGTCCGTCTGACCGTTCCCTGCATTTTGTGCAGCAAGCCGCATCAATATACGATCTCCTCCACCCTTTTCTTCGGCCGCGAGCTGTTCACGCTTTCCTGCCCTTATTCCGATCTTGACTCCTGCTTTATCGGCGAGACGAATCACGTCAAGGCGGCACTTGCGCAGAACGAGCTTGATCTGCTTGAGCTCCTTGAGGAATCGGGTGTGGATAGCTTTGAGGCTCTGCACCGCCCGCAGACGCTGACCGATCCGCAAATCTACGATATTATTTTGTTCGTAATCCGTGAGCTGGAGGCTGAGGGACAGATCAAGTGCCGCTGTACCGACGGGGAAGGGGAATACGAGGCGGAGGTGCTTGACGACTGTATTCGCGTCCTTTGCACGAAATGCGGTGCCGAGTGCCGGCTGCCGACCGACAGCCTTCTTTCGGCAAATGCATTTCTCAACGCAGACCGACTGATTCTGGAATAATTCCGCACACTTCGCGCAGGCAGACATATCATGGTAGTGTAGGGCGGCAGAAAAAGCCTCCCGAAAATCAATTTGATAAGGAGATCACATCATGAGCAACAACTGCCTCTGCAATCTCTTTGACGGGAACAACTCCTGTACTTGGATTATCATCATCGCACTTCTGATTCTCTTCTGCGGCAACGGCTGCGGCAGCAACTACGGCAACAACGGCTGCGGCTACAGCAACGGCTGCGGCTGCTGAGGGAAGCGATACTTGTGGGGAGGGGGCTTTTGGAAAAAAGCCCCCTCCCCATGCTCAATGTCATTCACTTAAGAAGTAACATTTGTTATATTGCACGATGTAGGGGCGTTCTTTGAACGCCCGCTGGCGAACGAAGTTCACTCCTACAAGAAAATTTTTGTGTGTATTGACAGCCATGTTTGCTTAAGTGAATGACATTGTCCCCATGCTCCGTCGGGGATAAGATTTGACTTTTTTTCTGCGGTGTGATAGAATGGATAAAAGGCGCGCCCTCGGGGCGCGCTGTTACCGAAGGCGACTGCGAGGGTATGGAGGATGGAGCTTTGATTTTGATTCGTCGGGCTTGGGGAAGTTTGTTTAATTTGTTTTTGGTGGGGGATCTGCTGGCGGCGGTTTTCCTGCCGATTTGGCTTGG
>JAZODX010000165.1:0-18516 GCA_045597265.1 Eubacteriales bacterium
CGATACGCCGGCGGCGTTGAAGCGGTAGACGAAGTCCTTCTTCTGCAGCTGATTGGTTGCGGGGATGGCGATGGCACCCAGCTTGTGGAGCGCGAGCATGGAGATCCAAAACTGGTAGTGGCGCTTGAGGACGAGCAGAACGCGGTCGCCTCGCTTGATGCCGAGTGCGCTGAGGTAGTTTGCGGCACGGTTGGACTCGCGGCGCAGATCCTCAAAGGTGAAGCGGCGCTCGGTTTTGTGTTTGTCCAGATGCAGCATGGCCAGCTTGTTCGGGCAGCGGGCGGCGAGTGCATCCACGCAGTCGTAGGCAAAATTATAGCGGTCGATATCGTGGAATTTGATCGAGTTGACCACGCCGTGCTCGTCAACGGTGGTGGTCAGATAGGGTGCGGAAACGGGAGAGTCGCCCACGCGGAGGCTACCGCGCGGTACGGGAGCGTGGTATGCGTCCTCCTCGGGAGAGACGTATTTATGGGCGTCACCGCCGAGCACGATGGCGTAAAATTCGCAGTCTGCTCCCTCGGCGGCGATCATGCCGTGCGGGGTGGAGCTGTCGTAGTGGATTGTGTCTCCTGCACGGAGGGTTTCCACATGGTCTCCAACCTGAACCTTCAGCGTGCCGCGGAGAACGATATCGATTTCCTGCCCGTCGTGCGAGGAAAGCTTGATGGGCTTATTCTGCTCGTCTGCCGAGAAGGGGGCGCGGACAAGGAAGGGCTCGGCCATCTTACCGCGCAGCATGGGGGAGAGATTGTGATAGGAAAAGCCGCGGCGGCGGGCAATGGGGAGTCCATCTCCGGCACGGGTGACCGAGCAGGAGGTCAGCGTGGGCGACGAGCCCTTGAGCAGGTCGGTTACGTCAACGCCGAAGCGGGTGGCGCATTTGTAGATGAAGGTGAAGCTGGAGTCGGCGCGGCCTTCCTCGAGCTCGGTATACTGCTCGACGGTGGTATTCGTGCAGGATGCCATTTCCTCGCGGCTGATTTCCAGGATGTCGCGCAGGGCGCGGATGCGTTCGGCAACCTCTTTGATTCTGTTGTCCATGATTTGGTTTCCTCTTTTCCCGAAAAAATCGTCAAAAAAACGTCTCGAGCGGAGGGCACCGGCTCGAGACGAAATAAATCGTGTTCGTGATTCCTCAAATTGCGGGCAGCTGAAAGGAACAGCCTGCACGCGCCTCGGGCTCAATCAAGCCTTATGCCTTGACGCAGCAATAACGGAAGACGCCTACCCCCGAAAAACGGGCTCGGATCTTCGACTCGGAAGTGATAGTTCGCTTGATTCTCTGCCACCGACTCGCACCAACCGTCGGCTCTCTGGAGGCGTTGTAATCGGAACCTCTTCGTCATCGTCTTTATTTGATGTTGCCAGTATTGTAACATAGTAAAGCGCTGTTGTCAATAGCATTTTTGAAATTTTTTTGCGCAAACGCAAAAAATCCCGGTGTACCCGTTTAAATGAAGCGGATACACCGGGGGAGGATAATTATACTCTGCAGTGGTTGATCAGACAGCCGTCAAGGATAATGGCACGCTCGTCATCGGTCAGTGAGCCCATGGTCAGCTTGATGGGACGGATGCTTCCTTCTGCGATCACGTAGCCGTCGATCACGTCCTGCTTCTCGGCGACCGCACGGCGAATATCGGGCAGATAGATCCACTCACCGATTGCGAAATCGGCGATATCCTCGGTGCAGGTCAGGGGAAGCATACCCCAGTTGATGAGGTTGGAACGATAGCGCTTGGTGGCGTATTCGGTGGCAAGGTTTGCCCAGCCGCCGAGCACCTTCTGGCAGGATGCGGCCTGCTCGCGTGCCGAGCCGTCGCCGGGGCGGCGTGCACAGACGATGCTGCCGATGCCGGCAGATGCGGGATTGCCGCCGAGTGGCGCGAGGCGGGCAAAGAGCGCGTCAAGCGCGGGCGTTCCCTCGCCCTCGCGGCGTGCGGTCTCCAGCGTGCGGATCTCCTTTGCGCGCTCAACGTAGCCTGGATCCTTGCGTGAGAGGGCAAAGGATGCAAGCTTTTCGGGGTTGGATCGATAGGAGGAGGTCTCACCCGAGGGGATCAGCTCGTCGGTGGTGGTGACGGGGTCGGTGATCACCGAGACAACCTTGAGCAGCAGATCGTCGGTGAGGGCCGACATCTTCGGCCAGTCGGCGATATTGGGACCGAATTTCAGTTCGGCCGTGGGATCGGCCTTGCCCCAGCCGTTGTAAACGCGGGAGGTATAGGCGCTGTCATCGTAGTGATAGGTGCGAGGGGTATCGTCAAAGTCGATGGCGGTCGCGGGGGTGAGGATACCGCCGTTGCGCGCGGTGGCGGCGATGGAGCGTGCGTCCATTAGGGCAACCGATGCGATCTGGCCGCCGTTCGGCTTCGAGCCCTCGCGGTTGGGGAAATTGCGGGTGGAGTGACGGATCGAGAGACCGCCGTTGGCAGGGACGTCGCCGGCGCCGAAGCAGGGGCCGCAGAATGCGGTGCGCAGGGTGACGCCCGCGCCCATGAGATCGGCCGCCGCGCCGTTGCGGATCAGCTCCATATAAACGGGCTGGCTGGCGGGATAAGCAGAGAGGGCAAAGGCGCCGTCCCCGATGGTGCCGCCGGCAAGGATTTTGGCTGCCGCGCAGAGGTTATCGAAGGTACCGCCCGCACAGCCGGCGATGACACCCTGGTCAACGCGGATACCGGCAGGGGTGATCTTGTCGGTCAGCGTGAAGGGGGAGGAGAGTTCAAGCTGCTCTGCCGCCGCCTTTTCCACCTCACGCAGAACGTCGGCGGGATTAGCGCAGACCTCTGCCACCGTGTAGGCGTTGCTGGGATGGAAGGGAAGGGCGATCATGCAATCGATTTTCGAGAGATCGATGAGGAGGGCGGAATCGTAGTACGCGCCGTTGCCGGGGGCAAGCGGTGCGTAAGCCTCGGGGCGCTTGTGGGTCTTGAAGTAGTTTTCAACCGCGCCGTCGGTTACCCAGATGGAGGAGAGGCAGGTCGTCTCGGTGGTCATGACGTCAATGCCGCAGCGGTAATCCATGGGCAGGTTGGCGATGCCGTCGCCAATGAACTCAAGCACCTTATTCTTGACCAGACCGCGGGCGAATACCGCGCCGATGATGGCAAGTGCGACGTCCTGCGGGCCGACACCGGGGCGGGGAGCGCCGGTGAGGTGGATGGCAACGACCTCGGGATAATCGATGTCGTAGGTGCGGCGGAGCAGCTGCTTGCACAGTTCAGGTCCGCCCTCGCCGATGGCCATCGTGCCGAGTGCACCGTAACGGGTATGGCTGTCCGAACCGAGGATCATGCGGCCGCATCCGCTCTGCGTCTCACGCATGAAGGCGTGAATCACCGACTGATGCGCGGGCACGTAGATGCCGCCGTATTTCTTTGCGGCCGAAAGACCGAATACGTGGTCGTCCTCGTTGATGGTACCGCCGACGGCACAGAGGCTGTTGTGGCAGTTGGTCAGAACGTAGGGCATCGGGAATTCGGTGAGTCCGCTTGCGCGTGCCGACTGAATGATGCCGACGTAGGTAATATCGTGGGACGCCATTGCGTCGAACTTCAGTTTCAGCTTTTTGTTGTCGCCGCTGGTGTTGTGTGCGGTGAGAATCGAATGCGCGATCGTCGCCTTGGCGCCGGCCGTACGATCGAGTGCACAGTCTGCCGCGGGGACGATCTTCCCGTCAAGCCAGAATGCGCCGTCAGAAATGTATTGCATACCGTGTGTCCTCCTGTGAGATCAAATCGGATATAAGTATAGCAGAAAAAACGCTTTTTTGCAAGACGGCGGCAAAATTTTTTCGTTCTTTTTAGCAAATTAACGCAAAAAAACAAAAGAGGAGAGAAGCGGGAAAGCGGAAAGGGGGCGCAACGGGGAAAAAGCAGGCGCGGAGACGGCAATTATTTTTGCCTATCCATTGACAAACGAGGGAAATTGCGGTACAATAATTATATATACGCTTACGCAAGGAGAGGTGCTCCATGAACAGTATGACCGCATTCGGCCGTGCACGGCGCACGGTGGCGGGTAAGGATATTACGGTTGAGATCAAATCGGTGAATAACCGCTATCTCGACTGCAGTGTGCGTACGCCTCGCGCATATGCCTTCTTGGAAGAAAAGATCAAGCCCTATCTGCTGCAGTCGGGCATCAGCCGCGGCAAGGTGGACGTCAGCATCAGTGTAGATACGGTGGATTCCCCCGGCGTGGTGATCACGCTGGACGAGGCGTATGCCGCTTCCTATGTGGCCGCGCTTGAGCAGCTGAGAGACAGATTCCCTCAGCTCAAGGACGATCTTTCGTTGATGCGGGTTGCCGCGAATCGCGATATTTTTACGGTGCGTGCGCCCGAGGAAAATCTTGAAGAGGATTGGACAGCCGTCTCCTCGGTGCTCGATGAGGCGATTGCCGTGTTCTTGGCCGGAAGATCGGCCGAGGGTGAACGTCTGGAGCGGGATTTGCGCGCAAAGCTCGCCGGTATCGGGCAGATCGTTGACCGCATTGAGGCGCTTTCTGCCGAGGACATTGCGGCGTATCATGAGCGCCTGCTCACCCGTCTGCGCAGCGTGCTTGAGGACAACCGCGTGACGATAGACGAAAGTCGGATTCTGACCGAGAGTGCCATCTTTGCCGACCGCGTGGCGGTAGATGAGGAGCTGGTTCGTCTGCGCAGCCATTTTGCCGCGTTTGATACGATTGCCGCTTCTGCCGAGCCTGCGGGCCGAAAGCTGGATTTCCTGATGCAGGAAATGAACCGCGAGATCAATACCGTTGGTTCCAAGTGCGCGAATGCGGAGATCGCGCATATGGTGGTCGAGGTCAAGAGCGAGCTTGAGAAGATCAGAGAGCAGATTCAGAATCTGGAGTAAGGATGCGTCGGGCTTGCCCCGTGCACCGATATCAAAATTCAGGACGGCATAAATCAATGAAATTTATCAATATCGGATTTGGAAATATGGTAGCAGTTGATCGCGTCGTGGCACTGGTTGCCCCCGACTCCGCACCCATCAAGCGATTGATTCAGGATGCGCGGGACGAGGGAAGAGTTATTGACGTCAGCTGCGGGCGCCGCACCCGTGCGGTAATCGTGACCGACTCGGAGCACGTTATTCTCTCGGCAATTCAGGCGGAGACGATTGCGAACCGTCTGGATGACAGCGCTGAGGACGAGGTTGAAATCACGGACGAGGGCGAGGATGCCCGCACCGACGAATAACGCGAGGTGAAACGATGGAAAAGGGACTTTTGCTGATTATCTCCGGCCCTGCGGGAAGCGGCAAGGGAACGGTGCTTTCCCATATGCTTGCCGGCAGAGACGATTTCGCTTATTCAGTTTCGGTAACGACGCGCGCCCCCCGACCGGGTGAGGTAGACGGCGTGAATTATCATTTTATCAGCCACGAGGAGTTTGACCGACTTCTTGACACCGACGGTTTGCTGGAATATACCCGCTACTGCGGAAACGGCTACGGAACGCCGCGTGCGCAGGCCGAGGCAGTGCTGGCATCGGGACGCAACCTCATTCTTGAGATTGAGGTGGACGGTGCCATGCAGGTGAAGGACAAATTCCCCGAGGCGGTGGCCATTATGCTTCTGCCTCCCAGCTTTGCTGTACAGGAGGCGAGACTGCGCGGGCGGGGAACCGAGACCGAGGAGAAAATTCTCGAGCGCCTTTCTCAGACCAGACGCGAGATTCCACTGCTTGACCGATACGATTATATCGTGCGCAATGAGGACGGCGGCGCCGCGCAGGCGGCGGCCGATCTGCTTGCCATCGTTCGTGCCGAGCGGCTCAGGTCCTTGCGTGACCCGGGTGCGGCTGAGCGTTATTTTGCCGACTGATTCCGTTTTTTGTGCCGGTTTCGGGCAATACTGATTTTGTCATAACTATTCTATTCTATATACACAAACGAAGGAGAAACACCATGATTTATCCCTCCATTGAAGAACTGACGAAAGGAAAATACAATCGTTACGAGCTGGTGATTGCAACCGCGAAATGTGCGCGTATCGTCACCGATGAGTATATCAAGCAGCGCGAGACTGCCGAGAAGCTGATCGCCGATAAGCAGACCGACAAGAGTCTGTCCTCGATGATCAAGCGCGAGCATCGCGACGAGAAGGCTGTCAAGAATGCCATCAACCGTCTGTACAACGGAGAATTCGTCATTGTGCAGAAGACGCCCGAGCAGATCGAGGCCGAACGTGCTGCTGCAGCTGCAGCGGCAGAAGCAGCTGCTGAGCAGGCCGAGGCTGCCGCACGCCAGGCGCGTGCCGCCGCGGTTGAGAGCGTTGAGGACGAAGACGAGGACGGCGAGTAAGTTTGTCCATGGAGTACGTATACGCCGAGGTTTACGTATTGGGGGTCCCCGCTCGGGTTGACCGCCGATACACGTACTATATCCCCGCCTCTCTGCGCGGCGAGATACACCCCGGGCTGTTCGTGCACGTTCCCTTCGGCGGCGGAAACCGTCAGCGCATTGCGCTGGTTGCCGCGCTGACCGAGCACTGTTCAGAGAATATTGACACCAAGCCCGTGCTTGCAGTCTGTGACGACTGCGTTTCGCTTGACGCGGAACTGCTCGGGCTGTGTCTGTTTATGAAGGAACGGACGCTGTGCTCGGTGGGGGACGCGGTACATGCGATGATTCCCGCCGCCGCACTGGGCAAGAGTGTCCGCCGCTACCGCGCCGCCGTCGGGGCGGTTCCGCCCGAGGATGCGGAGGGACGGTTGGTTTTTGACGCCGTTGCCGCAGGAGACGGGCTTTTATTTGACACGCTTCGCGCAAAATTCGGCGCGGGGGTGAGCGATATCCTTGCCCGTCTGACCAAGAGCGGCGTACTGACGGCAGAGGCGATTCTGCGCGATCCGAGCGATCAGCGCGCCTCGCTTTGGCGCCTGTCTGCTGCCTGCGTCGGGCAGGATGCGGAGACGATTGCCCGCGGTGCGAAGCTGCGTTCGGCCGGGCAGAGGGCAATTCTTGCTGCCCTGTGTACGCGGGACGGTCGTGAGGAGGAGGAGTTGCTCAATGCGGCCGCCGCTTCCCGTACACAGCTCCGTGCGCTTGCGGGCAGAGGATTGATTGCGGAGGAAAAGATTGACGTCTGGCGTAATCTGCCCGCGTCGCCCACCCGCGATCCGTCCGACAACCGCCTCTCTCCGGCACAGCAGGAGGCGGCCGACCGTCTGTCGGCCCTCTACCGCTCGGGCGAGCCTGCGGCGGCCCTCCTCCACGGTATCACGGGCTCGGGAAAGACCCGTGTAATGCTGGCAATGATTGACGAGGTTCTGCGGGACGGCAGGCAGGTGATTCTGCTTCTGCCCGAGATTGCCCTGACCCCGCAGTCGGTTTCGGTTTTCTGCGCTTACTACGGTGAACGGGTGGCGGTTGTTCATTCGGGGCTGTCGGGCGGAGAGCGCCTTGAGGCCTACCGTCGGATCCGGGCGGGAGATGCCGATCTCGTCATCGGAACCCGCTCCGCGGTATTCGCGCCTCTGCCGCGCCTGGGGATGATTATCCTTGACGAGGAGCAGGAGCACACCTATAAGTCCGACCACGATCCAAAATACCACGCGCGGGACGTTGCCAGCTATCGCTGTGCCGAGCGCCGAGCGCTTCTTCTTCTGGCATCGGCCACCCCTTCGCTTGAGAGCTATCGCAAGGCGAAGGAGGGGATTTACACGCTGATTCCGCTGACCGAGCGTTACGGCGGCGCGGTTCTGCCGAACGTCACGGTTGCCGATATGCGCGAGGAAATGCGGAACGGCAACGTCGGCCCGATCGGGCGTGCGCTCGATTCCGCGCTGGCCGAGACACTGGCCGCCGGAGAGCAGGCGATTCTTTTCCTTAACCGACGCGGTTATCATACCAGCCTGACCTGCCGCTCCTGCGGTGGTGCTGTCACCTGCCCGAACTGCTCGGTTTCCATGACCTATCATAAGCACGACCGCCATCCGAAGGGCGGATATCTGGTCTGCCATTGGTGCGGAACGCGTATGGACGTTCCCGAGACCTGTCCCGCCTGTTCCTCTTCCCATCTGCATTATATGGGCTACGGCACTCAGCAGCTGGAGGAGGAGATCGGCCGCCGCTATCCGGATGCGCGGATTCTGCGCATGGACACCGATACCACCTCGACCAAGCTGGCCTATGCGGATCTGCTCGGTCGCTTCCGTGCGGGAGAGGCCGACATTCTGCTCGGCACGCAGATGGTGACCAAGGGACACGATTTTCCGAACGTCACGCTGGTTGGCGTTCTCTTGGCCGATATGTCGCTTTATGTGGATGATTACCGTGCCGCTGAACGCACCTTCTCGCTCCTGACGCAGGTCATCGGCCGTGCCGGCCGCGCCGAGAAGCGGGGCAGGGCGATTATCCAGACCAATAATCCCGACAACGAGGTGATTCGACTTGCCTGCGCACAGGATTATCCTTCCTTTTATGCGCGAGAGTCGGCGTTGCGCCGCGCTTTGGTTTTCCCGCCCTTCTGCGACGTGGTGCTCCTGACCCTGACGTCAACCGACGAGCAGGCGCTGGTGCGCGCGGCGGATCTGCTGCGTCGGGGACTGCCGAAAATTGCAGAGCGGCAATTTTCCGACGTGGCCTACGTGGCCTACGGGCCGTTTGAGGCGCCCGTTTACCGCGTTGAGGGACGCTATCGGATGCGCATGGTACTCAAATGTAAGCTGAACCGCCGAAGCCGCGCGTTTTTCGGGGCACTTTATTCCCGATTTGCCGAAAAAGCACCGGCGAAAACGGTTTTGACGGTTGACTATAATCCCGCTAATTTGTAATCGTGCCCCGCCGGACGATTTCCTGATTTATGCTTGCCCGAAAATTGGTTGGGCGTGATTTCGAGAAAGAGGTATATAAATGGCTAAACTGAACATTATCAAAGATGGAGATCCTACTCTGCGGAAGACCTGCCGTCCGGTTGAGACGGTCACGCCCCGCATTCGCACTCTGCTTGATGACATGGTCGAGACGATGCGCGCCGCAAACGGATGCGGCCTTGCCGCTCCGCAGGTCGGCGTTCTTCGCCGCGTCGTGGTGGTGGAATGCGAGGAGGGGAAGGTGATTGAGCTGATCAATCCCCGCATTATTGCACACGCCGGCAAGCAGGAGGAGGCAGAAGGCTGTCTGTCGGTTCCCGGTCGCTGGGGAATCACCGACCGTCCGCGTCACGTGACGGTGCGTGCACTCGACCGCTACGGTAACGAATTCGATATCTCGGGCAGTGATCTTCTTGCCCGCTGCTTCTGTCATGAGATCGACCATCTTGACGGCGTGCTCTTTACCGATAAGGCGGTTCGTATGCTGGAGCCCGACGAGGTACAATAAGCAATGGCGGGAAATTTGAAAATTCTGTTTATGGGTACGCCCGACTTTGCTTGTGCCACCCTCCGTGCGCTCGTTGAGCACGGGGAGAAGATCGTCGGTGTCGTGACTCAGCCCGATAAGCCGAAAGGGCGCGGATATACGCTGACCCCGCCGCCGGTCAAGATTTATGCGCTTGAGCAGGGGCTTGACGTTTATCAGCCCACTACGCTGAAGGCGGGAACCGAGGACGGTGACGCATTTGCCGAGACTCTGCGTGCCCTTGATCCCGAGCTGATCGTCGTCGTGGCGTACGGCAAGATTCTGCCGACCTCGGTGCTTGATTATCCCCGCCTCGGCTGCGTCAACGTTCACGGCTCGCTTCTGCCCGCTTATCGCGGCGCGGCGCCCATGCAGCGCGCGATCATTGACGGATGCACCGAGACGGGAATTACGACCATGCATATGGCCGATGGTATCGATACGGGCGATATGCTGCTCAAGCGTGTCGTGCCCATCGGGGAAAACGATAATTTTGAAGATATCCACGACCGCATGGCTGAGGTTGGTGCACAGCTGATGCTTGAGACGTTGGACGGTCTCATCGCCGGGGCAATTGCGCCCGAGCCGCAGGATCATGCGCTTGCTACCCATGCCGCCAAGATTGAACGCGAGGATTGCGTCATTGATTTTGCGCGCTCCGCCGGGGCTGTGCACAACCAAATCCGCGGCCTCTCTCCCATTCCGCTTGCCTTCACCGCGCTGCCCGACGGCAAACGGGTGAAGGTCATCGCCTCCACGGTGGCCGACCGCGAGACGGCACACGCCATACCCGGCGAGATTCTCGCCGCGAGCGGCGACGGCGAGGGCTGGATTGAGGTTGCCTGTGCCGTCGGCAGTATCCGCGTCCATCGCCTTCTGCCCGAGGGAAAGAGCCGTATGACGGCCGCCGATTTTCTGCGCGGACGCAAGGCGAGTGTCGGGGATGTTTGGGGCAGATAACTGCCCGGAAAGGAAAGAAAATGCCTATTTACCTGGATTGGTATACACTGCTTTTGATTCCGGTAATGATTTTCGTGCTTTGGGCACAGTTCCGCGTCAAATCAACCTTTGCCAAATACGCCAAGGTTGCAACCGACAGGGGAATGACGGGAGCCGAGGCCGCGCGGCAGATTCTGGCCGCCAACGGCATCACGGATATCCGCGTTGAGCCGATTGCGGGCGAGTTGACCGATCACTATTCGCCGAATGAAAGGGTGATCCGTCTTTCCGAGCCGGTTTACGATGCGGCAAGCGTCGCCGCCGTCGGCGTGGCCGCACACGAGGCGGGGCATGCCGTGCAGTATGCAGTAGGGTATTTCCCGATGAAGCTCCGTGCCATGATTATTCCCGTCACGCAGATCGGGTCAAGACTGGCTATGCCGCTCTTTTTGCTCGGACTCGTACTCAGCTTCGGTTTTCTGCTGGATCTCGGCCTCATTCTCTTCTTTTTCGCCGTTCTTTTTCAGCTGATTACCCTTCCCGTGGAATTTAATGCGAGCAGACGTGCCATTGCGGCACTTGAATCGACCGGATATTATTCGCGGGACGAATTGAAGTCAGCCCGTCGCGTGCTCAGCGCCGCTGCCATGACCTACGTGGGCGCGCTGGCAACCGCGCTCGTGCAGTTCCTTCGTCTGCTTGCTCTTGCCAATCGGAGGAGACGCTGATGCAGAGCGGCAGTGCGGTACACAAGTCTGCCCGTGCACTTGCGCTCGAGCTGCTGGTGGAAAGTGAGCGGCGGGGACAGTATCCGAATCTGGCGCTTGACCACGCTCTGCGCCGCAATCCGCTCTCCGATGCTGACCGTGCGTTGGTGACGACGCTGGTATACGGCGTGACCGAGCGGCGGATTACGCTTGATGCGATCATTGACCGCTTAGCCGAGCGGGAGACAGAGCCGCAGATCCGTGCGATTCTGCGGATGGGAATTTATCAGCTGCGCTATCTTGATCGGATTCCCGCACATGCGGCGGTCAACGAGTCGGTCGCACTCGCCCCCCGACGCTCTGCGGGGTTTGTCAATGCCATTTTGCGCGCATACGGCAGACGGGCATCTGAGTTCGTCTTTTCGGCCCCGACCGACGCTGCAAGCATGTCGGTGGCCTATTCGGTAGCCGAGCCGATTTGCGACGCACTGATTTCGGCCTTTGGCCTCTCCCGTGCCGAGTCGGTGATTGCCGCCTTCGGGCGTATCCCACCCTTGACCTTGCGGATCAATACCCTGCGCACCTCGCGCGAGAAATACCTTGCACGGCTGGCTGAGGCAGGAATTTCGGCCGAGTACTGTACGGTGCCGGGCGGTATCCGCCTCTCGGCCTCCATGAATCCGACGGCACTGCCGGGATTTGCCGAGGGGGATTGCTTTGTGCAGGACGAGGCTTCTCAGCTTTGCGTAGCCGCGCTTGATGCACGACCGGGAGACCTGGTGCTTGATTTGTGTGCCTGCCCCGGCGCAAAATCGTTCGGTGCTGCAATAGATATGGAAAACCGCGGACGGATAATTTCGTCCGACCTACATGAAAATAAGCTCTCTCTCATTCGTTCGGGAGCGGAACGTCTTGGGATTTCGATTATCGAAACGGTGGCGCGGGATGCGCGTCTGCCCGCTGGGGAATTGGTTGGACGGGCAGACCGCGTGATCTGCGACGTTCCCTGCTCGGGACTCGGCGTGCTGGGCAAAAAGCCCGATTTGCGCTATAAGTCGCTGACCGATGCGGCGCGGCTGCCGTCAATCCAGGCGGCGATCCTCGAGACGGCGTCGGGATACGTCCGTCCCGGCGGCAGACTGGTTTATTCGACCTGCACGATTCTGCCTGCCGAGAACGAGGGCGTTACGGCACCGTTTTTGGCCGCGCACCCCGAGTTCTGCGTCTGCGAGGAGCGAATGCTGACCCCCGATGCGGACCGAACGGACGGCTTCTATTATTGTGCAATGGAGAGGAAATAATCTCCTTCGCACGCCGCTTTTGCAAAACGGGCGGTCAGCCCGTAAAACATACAGAAAGGCTCTCTATGAAGGATCTTCTTTCTTATTCGTTGGCCGAGCTTGAGGGCTATATGGCCGAGCTTGGTCAGCCGCGATACCGTGCAGGGCAGATTTTTGAACAGCTGCACCGCGGCGTTGCGCCGGGGAATATGACCAATCTTCCCCTTGCACTTCGTGAGCAGTTGGGCGCGCGGTATTATCTGCCGACGGTTGCTCGCAAGCTGGTTTCTGCCCTTGACGGAACGATCAAATATCTCTTTACGCTCGCAGACGGGCATTGTGTGGAAAGCGTGCTGATGCAGTACAAGCACGGCGTGACCATCTGTCTCAGCTCGCAGGTCGGATGCCGTATGGGGTGTGCCTTTTGCGCCTCGACCATCGGCGGCAAGGTGCGCGATCTTGAGGCGGGCGAGCTGATCGGGCAGATTCTGGCCGCGCAGACGGACAGCGGTCTGCGCGTGGGCGGAATCGTCCTTATGGGAATCGGTGAGCCGCTCGATAATTATGACAACGTGATTCGCTTTCTCCGACTGGTCGGGGATCCGAAGGGACTGAATATTGGATATCGGCACATCTCGCTCTCCACCTGCGGACTTTGTGATAAGATCGCGTCTTTGGCGGAGGAGGATCTGGCAATCACCCTGTCCATTTCTCTGCACGCGCCCGATGACGATACCCGCTCGGCGCTGATGCCGATCAACCGCAAGTGGAATATCGACGCTCTGCTTGAGGCCTGCCGTGCCTATTATCGCAGAACCGGAAGGCGTATTTCCTTTGAATATACCCTAATTGCCGGGCAAAACGATTCCCCCGCGCAAGCCGAAAAGCTTGCCGAGCGACTCAATCGTGGCCTGCGCAGCCGAACCGAAACGATGCCGATTCACGTCAACCTGATCCCGGTCAATCCGGTTAAGGAGCGCGATTTTTCGGGGTCGGATGCGGCGGCAATCAAGGCGTTTGCGGCTGTGCTTGAGCGGCGGGGCATCCGTGCTACCGTGCGTCGAAAGCTCGGCAGCGACATCAACGCCTCCTGCGGTCAGCTGCGGCGCGGCGAGGTGTGACTTTTACGAAAAAAAGCGAGCAAGCCGAGAGAGGCTTGCTCACTTTTTTTATGCTGCAATTTATCCGATAATCTGCCAGTTATGAATGGCGTTGAGCTCGAGTATCTGGCGAAGCTCGGTGAAGGTTGTGTCGTCGGTTTGCGGGAGAATGACGCGCATATTGTATTTGGAAAAATAAAGGGATGCGTCAGAGAAAAGCGCGGATGCCGCAGCGGCCAGGGGAGTATTGCCGTCCTGCGACAGGGTGCGCAGATCAATGGCCACCGTGTCGGCCGATCGGGAAAGCTGCTTGACGAGCACCGATCCGGCGGGAGATGCAACGATATCGTGCGGTACGGCAACGGCAAGATGCACGCCGTCGGGCAGCTGTGCGCGAATTTCATCCACGAATGCGATCGCTGTATCCAGCGTATCTACGGTAAGCGGGAGTCCGGTCAGTAGAATTTCGTCTACACCCGCTCCGCCGATTTCTCCGGCAAGAGAAATTTCGAATGCACGCAGAAGCTCGCGCGCAACCGCATCGGTTTCGGCAAAGCTCGTTACGGCAAAAACCGCACTGCTGTATATTCCGGCATTTCGGAGAGCCGGAATGAGAACGGGAAGATCGAGGCCTCCTGCCGCTTCCTGTCCGGTCAGCGCTTTTGCCACCGAGGAGCGGAAGTGAACGTTGCCGTCGGTATCACGCAGACAAAGAGAAACGGCTTCTCTTGAGCCGAGCGTTAATTCCTCGACTACTGCGGCGATTGCGGAATCGTCGGTAAGCGGGGCCAGGGGGAGATGTGAGGCCATAATGCTGACCCGGCTGGCATCGGACGTGTCGGCGGGGAGCTCTCCCGAGAGCAGCTGCTCCGGGATATCGCCGCGCGCGGGAAGTGCGTCGGCTTTTGCGCGCAGATAATTGCCGAGCAGAATGCTCAGAATGAAGATGATCACGGCGCTTGCCGTGACGACCAGAATGCGGCCGGCGGCACTTCGGCGCATCTGCTTGCGACGGCCGATATTGACGTAATTTGCCCGCAATCCCTTCACCTCCATACGCTTGCCTGCAACGCAAATACTTGTATAGGACGCCGATGAAAAGCACAAGATTTTGCGCAAATTGCTCTTCGTCGGCGTCCGAATACATTATACCACAGCGTATGTCCGTGAATGTGAATAATTTGTAAATTTGAGGCGGATTACTGAATTTCCCAGAACTGAATCGATTTGCCGAATTCTGTCTTGGAGAGAGTAATGGAATTGCGGCGCTCTTCGATTATATTATAGAAGCACGTGCTGAGATATTGGGTCTTGAGGGAATCAAAATTGTTCTTGATGTAGGTCAGATCCTTGGGCAGACGGCGGATGATGAAAAATCCGCTGTCGGTTTCCACCACACCGCTGTGGGCGTTTACTTCAAGGGCAAAAGCGGCTTCCTCGTAGGCGGGATCCATTTCGCCGCGCGAGAAATAGTATCCGTTCGTGGTGGTCATATAGAAGTCCTCGCTATAACTGCCGATCATTTGATTGAAATCGGCACCTTCGTTGAGCTTCTTCAGTACGGTCTCGGCCTTGGCGCGGTTATCTTCAACAGAGTCTCCCTCGTCGTTGCCGATATAGACGTGCAGAGTACGGATGAATTCGTCCGATTCGAAAAAGGCTTGTGCCCCTTCGTCCGAATCGTCGATGATGTCGAGCGTGAGGACGACGTTGTACAACTCGGTTTCGCAGAGTGTGATCGCGGTCATATAGCGGAAGAGACGGTCGGTCATGTGGTATTGGGCAAGCGCTTCTTTGTATGCCTTCATGCCGCCCATTTCCTCAACCAGGCCCTCTACCTCGGTTTGTACGCCTTCCTCAATCAGCGGCTCGCTGATGCTGATTCCGTATTCGGCGCAAAGGGAAAGGACGGCGGCGTTATAGCGGCTCATTTCGTCAATGCCGGTGTTAAGCTCTTCAATGTAGGGTGCGGCGGAGGTACTGTCTGCCCAGATGTCGGCGTGATGGTATTCTGCCATCTGATCCTTGAGGTTCAGGGCGTAATAGCGTACCTCGTCGTAGCATACGTCATAGCCCGACGCCTGCATCACGACCTGCAAATCTTCTTCGGTCGGCTCGATCGGTTTCACACCGCCGCAGCCTGCCAACAGCAGCAGGGCAAGGGCGAGTGCAGTGATGCGCGGGAAAAATTTTTTCATGTGTCGTCCTCCTATGGGTTGTCGGTCAAGTATTGTCGGGATTTGCTTCAGTATAGCGCATAAATGTGGCCGCCGTGTGAATTTTGCGGATTTTTTTCTTCACTGCTCTTTCCTTTGCCGTGAGAATATGATATAATGAAGATAAAGTCGGCGTGACGTGCGCCGACCACTATTCAGAAGAAGGGGCTTTCGCTGTGCGAAAGCAACGGTTGATCGTATGGAATCCGTATATACCATCTCGCTCGCAAAGCTGATAGATGAATTTGCGCTTGAACAAATTTTCCTGCCGGGGGCAGCGGAGGAGATCAAGATTGCCACGGCCGACGTCAGCCGCCCCGGTCTTGCCCTGACCGGCTTCTTTAAATATTTTGAAGCGAGTCGAATTCAACTGATCGGTAAGGCGGAGCATCGGTATCTGGTGGAGCTGCCTGCCGAAGAGCGCCGTGCCTCGCTTCGGCGCTTTATGCAGGAAAAGCCCTCTGCCGTCATCGTGACGACGGGACTTGATATTCCGCAGGAGCTGATTGCCTCGGCTGAGGAGGAAAAGGTTCCTCTCCTCCGCACGCATCGGCAGACCAGTGAATTTTCCGCCGCTCTCGTCGGTTCGCTCAGCGTTTCGCTCGCGCCGCGGATTACGCGCCACGGTGTTCTTGTGGAGGTTTACGGCGAGGGTATTTTAATTCTCGGTGACAGTGGCGTGGGCAAGAGCGAAACCGCGATTGAACTGGTCAAGCGCGGCCACCGTCTGATCGCGGATGATGCCGTCGAGCTCAAGCGCGTTTCGGCCAAGACTCTGGTCGGTGCAGCCCCGGAAATTATTCGCCACTACGTGGAGCTGCGCGGGATCGGTATCGTGGACGTGCGCCGACTGTTCGGTATGGGTGCGGTCAAAAATACCGAGCGTGTGGATTTGGTCATTAACCTCGAGCCGTGGGTACAGGGGAAAATGTACGATCGTCTCGGTCTTGACAGCGAGAAAATTGAAATTCTCGGCATTGAACTGCCGATGATTACCATCCCCGTTCGCCCCGGGCGAAATCTTGCCATTATTCTGGAAATCGCTGCGATGAATAACCGCCAGAAAAAGATGGGATATAATACGGCGGAAGAATTCAATAAGCGTCTGATGGGCCAGATGGGAATTGAAGAATAATCCCGAAAGCGGAAGCTCCGTACCGGAGCTTCCGCTTCTCTATTCTTCTCGGATCCCCACGATTCCCGTAATGCTCTTGCGAGGGATCATCAAACCGGAGTCAGTCAGCATCAGTCCGATGCGGCGCGGCGCATCGAGCACCGAAAGAAAAGAGGATTGAATCGAAAGCGGAAGATCGCCGTAACCGGGACTGTATCGAAAGGTGATTCTGCCGTGCGGTATGGCGGGGAGCATGGCATCCTGCGCGGCGTCGGCGGCTGCCTCGACCAGAATGCTGCAGGCGGCATCGAAATAAAGCGCCTCGGTGGGGGAGGCGGCCAGACGGTGCAACTCCCGCTCGACGGCGGTACCGAGTGTAACCGCCAGGAGCAGGCAGGAGCGGCACCCGTCGAGATGTGCGGCAATGTCTTTCCCCGGGAGAGGGAGGAGCGCATCGCGCAACGCAGGAACGCCGGCCTGCCGGTCGAGGGGGAAGCGGCGACCGATTGCCGTCGGATGCGCCAGCTCGCGCGCGCGTGCGATCGCCCGATGGGCGATTTTGCGCAGCTCGGACGTTTGCGCATCGGCGGGACAGCCGAGTGAGGACAAAATCTCTCTTTCGCCGAGGGGAAGATCTGCCGCAGAGAGGGAAAAAAGATCGGTCATAGGTCATGCACGTCCTTTGGGAGGGATGGTTTCCCGAGCGAATAATGGAAGAAAACCGCCTTCCATTATTATATGGGTATATATAGGCGGAATATCCCCGGGATATTTTTATTTTAGCATATTCGCAAAGAAAAGGCAAGTGACGGAGCGGAATATGAAAAATCTTAATTTTTTATAAAACTTCTTGCGCAACGGAGAAAATTATGTTATACTGACGATAAGAACGAGGAAAGGACGGACTTGTATATTATGTATTGCAAACAATGTGGAAATCAACTGGACGAGGGTTCTGCTTTTTGCCCGAACTGCGGCGCACCGACTGTGGACCGCGCGGAACAGCCTGCTCCCGCTGCACCGGCAAATCAGAAGTCAAAAATGGCGGCCGGCTTGCTTGGTGTATTCCTCGGGTGCTGGGGTGTACATAATTTTTACCTCGGCTATACCGGCAAAGCAGTTGCACAGCTTATTCTGTACTTTGTCACCTGCGGCATCAGCTCTCTCTGGGGCTTTATTGAAGGAATCCTCATTTTGGTCGGTAATATCAATACCGATGCAAACGGTGTTTCGCTGGGCGAATAAAGAATTGTGGAAAACGCAAAGAACACAGACGAAAAAGTGCTTCGTCTGTGTTCTTTTTTGCATAATTCGAATTTTTTTGGAAAAACTTCAAATATCCCCTTGACAAAAGGGAGAGAATGTAGTATACTGTAAAGGCTCTCGCCGAGGGCACCACGGACAAGTCTTTGGGCCGGCCGAAAAACTTTTTTGAAAAAAGTTCAAAAAAGGGGTTGACAAAGGGGGGTGTGTGTGGTATAATAATCGAGTCGCCTTGAGGGAGAACCTTCGGGGAGGACGAGAGATTGGTCATTGAAAATTGAACAACAACAAGAGTACAAAGCATAATATTGTGCGAAACATACTCGACAATTCTTTACAAAGAGTTAAATAAGTAAAAGAGCTAAACGAAAGCTCTAAATAAGATTTCATCCGAGCAATCGGTTGATATACAATTATTTAGAGAGTTTGATCCTGGCTCAGGATGAACGCTGGCGGCGTGCCTAACACATTCAAGTCGAACGGAGTTATTTTGATTAATCCTTCGGGAAGCGTCGGAGTAACTTAGTGGCGGACGGGT
>JAZODX010000166.1:0-2046 GCA_045597265.1 Eubacteriales bacterium
CCGTTTCGTAGATGTAGTTATATTCGGCAAGCAGGATATCGTCGTCGGCGCGCAGTGCCGCGATGGCGGCAGAGGGAGTCGTTCCCTCGGCAAGGTATGCGGTGTACCACACACCGTCCTTTGCGCTGAAGAGATATTCAATGGAGGCAATACCGTCTGTGTCAAGTGCATCCCGCTTCTCGGCGAGCTTGACCAGAACGGTGGTCTCATCGTAGGGATAAAGCCCTGCGTCAACCTCTTCGGGATAGGTCACGTCGAAGGGCTCGGTCAGGAGCTTTTCGGTGGAGAAGACCTCCGAAACCACCTCTGCCGTATCAGCCTCAATGGCCGTGACCGAAAGAGCGCCGGGGGCGATGCTGATACTCATGGTCAGAACCAAGAGTACTGCGAGCAGACGCTTAAACGTGTAGGTTTTCATCTTGGATACATCCTTTCTCAAAATAGACTGCAATCATTTTATTTTCACGTTTTTATTTCATATCCAAATAGCGCATCAATACGGCAGCCGCCTCGGCGCGGGTCGCATCCTCGGAAAAGGCGATTCGGGTCAGCGTTCGTCCGCCGATCAGCCCGTTTTCTACGGCCCATGCCATCGATTCGATTCCCCAATCGGGAATCAGATCGGCATCAAGGAAGCCCCGGAGGATGCCCGGCCGCTTGACGCTTCCGCTTGCATATCGGTAAAGGACGGCGGTAATCTCTCCCCGCGTGATGTACCGATGCGGCATAAACAGGTTATCTCCCATTCCGTTTACGACACCGTTTTCCGCTGCCCAGGTAACTGCGTCGGTGTACCATTCATCAGCAGGAACGTCAGTAAAGGTGTTTTCATGCTTGGGCGTGGGGGAATCCGCGTAGCGATGAAGCACGGTGACAAACATCGCCCTCGTCATCGGCGCCTCGGGGGAGAAAAGATTCTCGCCCGTGCCTCGGAAGAGGCCGGATGCCGCCGCATCGCAGATATATTTATATGCCCAATGGCTTTCGGGCACATCGGTGAAGTCGCTCCCCGCATCGGGCGATAGGTCGGGCTCGGGCGGCGAGGTAGTCACCGGCGGTGCGTCAGTCACCGGCGGAACCCACGGTGTGGGCGGCGTGACGACAATCGGCGGTGAGGTGGTTACCGGCGGCGTAGTAGTCGTCTCGTTTGATCTGATCGTGATTTCGGTATCACTGCTTGTTGCATCCAGGGTTGCGGTACTGCTGTCAGCAAAGGCCAGCAGCTTAAAGTCAAATTTTGCATCTCCCACAGCCACAGCCTTGAATTTGGAAATCAGCACCGTTCCGCTGGCTGAAATGTTCTCAAGCGATATAACCGAAAAGTTGATCTCGCCAACCACGTCCGTATTGACGTGGGTGATGGCTCCGCCCGAGAGTATTTCGCCCAATGTTACACTCTCAAACTGCAATTTCTCCGCATCGTAAGCGATGCAGAACTGTGCCGCCCCGAACCCGACGTTGTCCTTCAGGTCAACGAGCAGATACACCGTGTCATCAATCATGACTGTATCGGCGGTTGCACTTGTCAGGAATGCGGGCAAAGGCGTTTCCGCTAGGCAGAGCAGCTGAAATACGACCAAACAGCACAACAGCGCGATGCTTGTTTTGATTCGATTCATGCGCAAAACCTCCTGTGTTTTTGGCGTTATAGAAAAAAGTGTCTCGTTTTTTGTTGATCTGCCGGGAAAGGTCATACTATCGTTTGTCAGTAAGCCGCTTACCCGGTATTATTGTATCACCATCCGCTTGATTTGTAAAGGAGACAGCCGAAAAAACTTGTTTTTCTTGCAATTTTCTACATCTAAAATCCCCTATATAGACTAGGACGAAAAAAAGGCCGGTAAGGTTTTATATTTTCAAAAATCCCGCAAAATCTTCTCTGCCTGAGCTTTCCCCTCCGATTCCCGCCATGCCAACCGAACTTAGGAAAAATGAATTATACATAAACCAATCTACGTCAATGAGCAGCAAAAATTCCGCCCGCATAGGGGGGATTTTTGTGCTACCCGCACAATTCGGGCCGACTCAATAGCGGGTGGTATTTCA
>JAZODX010000167.1:0-5869 GCA_045597265.1 Eubacteriales bacterium
GGCCTATCATATTGCCAAGCCCTTTGACGCCTCCTATGAGTGCCGCAGCGAGATGTGCATGCTCATGAAGGATGCAGGTATCGAGATCAACTATCATCACCCCGAGGTTGCCGCTTCCGGTCAGTTTGAGATTGAGCCCCAGCTGGGCGAGGTCGTTCATATGGCCGACGCAACCATGATGATCAAATATATCATCCACAATACCGCGCTCAAGTACGGCAAGACCGCAACCTTTATGCCCAAGCCCATCTACGGCGAGGCAGGCAGCGGTATGCACGTGCATATGCTCCTGCTCAAGGACGGCCAACCCGTCTTCTCGGACGACAACGGTTATGCCCATCTCAGCGAAACGGCGCACTACTTCATGGGCGGTCTTCTCAAGCATATCGCATCCCTCTGTGCGCTCACTAACCCCAGCACCAACTCCTTCAAGCGCCTCGTCCCCGGCTTTGAGGCACCCGTCACCGTCGGTTACGCAACCTCCAACCGCAGTGCCGTCATCCGTATCCCCGCCTACGCCAAGTCGCCGGACAAGCGTCGCTTTGAGCTGCGCAATCCCGACGCCACCTGCAATCCCTACTTCTGCTACGCCGCCATTCTCATGGCAGGGCTTGACGGCGTGAAGAACAAGATTGATCCCCATGCGAACGGCTGGGGTCCCTACGACGTCAACCTCTACCATCTCCCCGAGGAAGAGAAGGCAAAGCTTCAGGGGCTGCCCACCTCGCTTGACGCCGCACTCAACGCACTCGAGGCCGATCACGATTATCTGACCGCAGGCGGTGTGTTCCCCGAGGAACTCATCCGCAACTTCATCAAGACCAAGCGCGAGGAATGCAAGCAGATGGCCGCCATTCCCCATCCCGCCGAATACGACAGGTATTTCAATCTGTAATAGAAAAAGGTGCCGCAACCGGCACCTTTTCTCTTTGGATTTTTCCATTTGGCCTTTTATGTATAACATCCTTTTCCGAAACGTACACGAACGGTACAGCCTCCTTTTGCATAGGCTGATAAAAAAGCCATGGAGGAAGCCTATGCATCCCGATTGTTATACCCTCACTCTTCCCTACCCCGAGGAACGCCCCGCGCGACATGATCTGCGCATGGCACGGCGGCTGTTTCCCATGTACATCGGCGAAGGGGGCGAGCTTGCCGCCGTTTCGGGTTATCTCTACGCCGCCCTGCGCACCGAAGACTGCTATTCTGATCTGGCAGAGGTTTTCGACGCCGTCGCACAAACCGAAATGCACCATTTCCGCCGGCTTGGCCGCCTCATCCGCGACCTCGGCGCCGATCCCTTCATCCGCACCCGCGTTGAGACAATCCCTCTCCCGCAAGAGCCGTCCGGCTCTTCCCGCACGATCCGCACATTGCTTGAACATAGCCTTCACAGCGAGCAAAGCACCGCCGACAGCTATCGCTATCTCCTCACCCAAACCGACGACCGTGCCGTCCGTGCTGTGCTTGAGCGGATTCTGCGCGACGAAGAACAGCACGTCACCCTCTTCACCAATCTTCTGCACGGGTAATCAACGATAATCAGAAAACATAGGGGATACCGCAAAACAACACGGTATCCCTCGTTTTTATTTATTTCTTATACTTTTCTTTCAGTGCGGCGGCGCGTTCGATATATTCCTTGAATCGCTCTTCACCTCGAACAGGGTTGAACCATTCCCAACCGCGCGGTGCGGTCATGCCATAGTACATATTATCCGCTGCCGGATGGAAAAGATAGGCATAGTCCAGCGGCTCACGCGTACCGTCGGGAAGTTCAATGACCCCCTTGCCCTTGATGAGCTTGATGCCGCCGAAGATCAGATCATTGCCGACCTCCAGCGCCTCCCCGTCGGGAATCTCCTCCCACTTCGGGAAAAGTTCAAACGCGCGCTCCAGATAGCGATATCCCTCGGCCTTGGTTTCCTCTGTTTTACAGCCGAACAGCGCACAGGCGGTTGTAAAATGCGCGCGCCAATACCTGCCGAGCCAGGCCCGCGGAATTTCACCGCCATCTGCCAGGAATTCGACGATACGAATATGATATTTTCCCCACTCCGCTGCTTTTCGGGGAGCCGCCCAATTGCGGTTGTCCCGCCCAAGGAAATGCAGAAGAATCCGGAAGTTATTCACGTCGTGGCGCAGACGGCTTTCCTCACGCTTCCCGTCTTCCCAGAGCTGTTCTTCGATCACTTCTCCCTGAATCGCCCCATACTGGGTGATCGGCGGCGGGAGCTCGCGGATTCCCGTGCGATCGGCAAAGATCACAATTTCTCCCTCGTCATTCGCCACATAGGTATATTCTGCCGCTCCGACGTATCCGTCAGTCAGATCAAGTGCATCGTAGCGGCGCATAAGACCGTCTGCCATCGGCATATAGCCCTCGCCCGTCCCCGTGTAAGCGGTCAGTTCGTAGACAGCCGTTCGCGCGCCCTCGCAATATTCGTTTTCGGTGCGGACAATGCCCACGCCCTCGGCAAAATAGTAGACCTTTTTACCGCCGCGGTAAGCCCAGCCATCTCTCATCCCATGGACGTCCAGGGTCATCTTCAGGCAATTTTCGAAGATTCCGGCCCCCGTGGTGACTCTGCCACCATCCGTGCAGATAATCTGCGTTTTGACCGTGCCGGAATATCGTTCATATTCCACGGCGGTTGATGCGCCTACCCGCCATTCATCTGACCAGATACAACCGGCGGCGTCCTCCAGAATGCCCAAAATGTCGTTATAAAGCAGCGGAGTATCTGCATCTCCCATACCACCCGTGCTTTTCCATTCAAAGGACCAGCGGTAGTGCCGCGCCGTCTTGCACATACCGTTTTTCTTCATGACCGCTTTTCTTGCAAAGAAATTCCAATGTCCCGTAGCGGTATGCTCGGGATTGAATACGGGATCGGTTGCCATAATCCGACGGGCAACCGATGCGGCGGCTTTCGTATGCGCCTTTTCCATCGGGGTTTTGGCTAACGCTTCGGCGCGCTCTACCGCATGGGAAACGTCGCAGATTTTTTGATGATTTCCCTGTGTACAATACTCGTTTCGAATTTCCTCGATCATATCAAGCCAGCTGTTCTCATCATACTTCAGCCGCTCAATGCGGTTCTCGGAGGCAATGATTGCCTTTCCGTCATCCGCATACGCCACGCTGAAGATAAGATGTGAGCGCATCGATGCGGGGTTGTACGTATCCGCATATTCCCACGTATTGCCTGCGGCAAGCGGAAGAAGTCCGGTACCGCCTGCGATATGATATGCCTTCAGCACGCGCACGTCGGTCAGATCATCCACGGTATGCTCGTGTCTGACGATACCGACACCTGCCTTATACCAGTTTTTGACGGTAATTCTGCCGATATATTTGTCGGTAAATTTGCTCACCCAGAGCTGACAGTCCGCAAAGAGACCTGCGGGCGTATCTGCGGTTTCATGATCGGAAACCCGCGTCAGAGATGCACCGTCAGAGCCAAGCACCGTCTCCCCGACAGCAAGCGATTCATCAAAGAACAGACCGTCACAGCGGGCGGAATTGCGGAATATACCGTCAATATCGCCATCGACCGAATTAATATAGCCTTTTCCGTAATCGTTGCCGTCCCAGTAATAAAGTCTGCCGTTCACGTACCGCAGCTCATCCGCTGCCCCGCCAATCCGATACTGACTTTCCTTTTTGTCCCGATACTCCCCGGCAAGCAGCTCCTCCATCCGACGCGCACCGGGAACCATAGCGTGGTAGGGATGGGATGCATTGAGCACCTGCAGTACCCGATCAAAGGCTTCCCTGCCCTTTTCGGGCTGCTTTTCATCAAAGTAGTAATAGCCCAGCCAAAACCACTCTCTGCCGAGAGGGCGGACAAAGCCGGCTTTCTCGAGCATGGGAATCTGCTTATCGCGGATAAAATCGATTTTCGCACTGCCCCAAACCCGCGAATCCTCGCGGGTAACGATAAACTCCATAACTTCGTCGTTTTTGCCGCAGATTGCCGCCTCGCGGATACGAGCGAAGAGGGCGTCATTTTTCTCGCCCGGAAGCCACCACCAGCCGCGCATAAGCACGTCGGCCAGAGCGCGGTGCTTATCGCCCGATTCAGGTAGCTCCTCCACCTCGCGAAGGACCTCCCGATAGACCTCAGCAAAGCCGCTTTTGTCCTTTTTGTATTGCCAGAGTTTGAGCTCCTCCACTTTTTTCATAACACGCTCAACGAGCGTATCGCCGTACCTTTCGTTCATTGCGCAAAGCTCCTTTCTGATTCGCTTTCGCCCATCGTGAAGCTGCCATTTGACCGTCCCCTCGGAGATGCGCATCCGATCGGCAATCTCCGCAATCGACAGACCATCGAAATAGTGCAGACGGATAATTTCGCCCACTCGCTTCGGCAGCTTTTCGATGCTCTGATGAATCTCTTCTTTTTCCTCGGAGAATACATACAGCTCGGCGGGATTCTGCATCGGGTCATCAAGAACGTTTTCAAGGATACCGTAATCCAGATAACTGCGGTAGCGTGAGCGCATATTCAGCGCGCAGTTCCGCGCAATTCTGCACACCCATGCACGGAATTTTCCCGGCTCTTCAAGGGTGTTCAGCTTCATCCACGCAGTAACGAAGGCATCCTGCGCAGCGTCCTCTGCCATGAATCGGCTGTGAGTGATCTGATCCGCCGACGCGATCACCGCGCCCTGATGCCGTACGACCAGCTCCTCGTACGCATCCTGATCCCCCGCAAGGGTGAGCAGGACAAGCGTTTCATCGGTTCGATACTGATGATGCATCATGCATTCTCCTTTCTGTGATCTGTGAAATATTTCATCGTGAGTACTCGTCTTATAGACAATAACGGTTGAAAAAAGGTTGGGGGCTTTTTAAAAATTTTTCAAATTGAACCAAAAAAGATGCCGTGCTTGTCTGCACGGCATCTTTTTTTCACTGTACGTCCTCAATTGATTCGATATCGGTGCAGCTTTGCGGAATTCCGACCTCGGATGCAACGCAGAAAACCGATCTGCCGGAGGAAAGATTCAGACGAATTTTGGTATACACGGTATCTTTATACCGCACGTGTTCGGCCGCTATCGGCGTAATCGCACCGTTATGGGGATCCCAAAGCTCAGGTGCAAGCGCGCCGCGCAAAAGGACTGACCGATCATAATCGCGCTCGGTCGTATTGGCAAAGTAATAAATCTCCCGCCCCGCTCTGCGCTTATGGATATGCGAAAGCATTCCCCGACCGGGGATCGAGCGATGGAGCCCAAGCCGAACGAATTCGGGATACGGTAGACTGAGCGCTCCCGTGCACTCCAGATGAATCATCCCCGGCATCATTACGTCATACGGGAGGGCGAGTCGGGTAAGTGCATCGTTGATCAATGCGCCCGGGACCGTCTCGGTGCCGTCAAGCGCCGTTTTGCTCGCCGGGAAATGATAGGCTTCGCCGCCGGTCTCGTTCGTATGATAATCGTAGAGGCGGATCACGTTTCCGTCAAGCACGTCGTCTCCGAAGATCTCACCAATCAAACGGCGCACCTCACGATCGCTCTCTCCGCTCTCATCGTGTGCAAATGCAAGGCGAGGCAGTTCACCCGTGGAGATGATTTTTCCGCCCGATGCAAAGAATTCGGCCAGTATACGCAGACTGTCAAGGCAGACCATCACGCCGGACGGCAGAATGACTACGCGGAACGCCTCGGTATAGCGCCCGTTGTCGAGATAGAGCACACCGTTTTCCACACGGCACCGATCGCGCATCGTTTCAGGATGCAAAAGCGTCAGATCGTGTCCTGCATAGATGGAAATACTGTTGATCAGCGACATATAGTCGGCATTGGTCGGCGTATCCGGATATTCAAAGCCTCTCGCCGGTGCCTGATAGAAATA
>JAZODX010000168.1:0-12143 GCA_045597265.1 Eubacteriales bacterium
ATCCGTATGTTGGAAAGCATCGGTCTGTTGGAGGCCGAGGAGCTGACTGTTGAGTCTCTCCGGACTGCAGCAGACGATGCCGCCCTCTTCACCGGTCGCGCCATCGCCCACACCCTCGAAGCCGGCACCCCCGTCCGCGACGGCGTTCTCTTCGAGGCAATGCTGCACGATCTGGGTTGATTACTGTTTTTCAAAGGGCTGTCGTATATACGACAGCCCTTTCTGCATGCAATTACTGTTTACCCGCGACAGGATAAAAAGGAGATGCATCTTTAAACTTTGGTTTAATAACAAATTTTCCGCTTGTATTGATATAGCCCCATTTTCCTTTATATTTCACCGCGGCCAGGCCGTTTTCCGAAAAAATCAATGCATCTTCAAACTGCAGTTCGATGACCACCTCGCCCTTTTCGTTCACGTATCCGTATTTATCATCCCGGCTAACTACAAACAAGCCCAAAGCTTCTGTGAGAGGAATCCAATCATACTCCGGCAAAATCACAAATTCCCCTGTTCGATCGATCCGCCCCCATTTTCCATTGACTGCTACAGGAGCCGTATCACTTTCATCAAAAGGATATGCGCCATCAAACTGCAGAGGAATTACAATCTTCCCCGTTTGGTCGATATAGCCAAGCTTTTCACCTTGCGCGACGACCGCATATTTATCTTCATCGAAGCTTTCCACATATTCCACATAGGAGAACTGTGGCTCAACCACGTATTCACCGGTTGGATCGATATATCCCCAGGTAAGATCACGCGGGGAAGTGGCAATCTCAACAGCAGCAAGATTATTGTAAAATGCCCGTGCGTGTGCAAAGCGGGGCGGGATGATATATTCGCCGCTTCGGTCAATATAGCCCCACAATCCGCTCTCGGCATCCTGCACCGCAGCCAGCCCGCACTCCATAAATATGTTTGCAGCCTGAAACACCGGAGGAATGATATAGCGGCCTGTCGAATCGATATATCCCCAACGGCCATCCTCACCGATCGGACCGATGCGCACGCGTGCCGTCCCGTCATTTTCGAAGGGTTCACCATCATCAAACTGTGGCTGAATCACATATTGACCGCTGATATCAATATATCCGTACTTTCCGCTTTCTGCATCTTGGGCCGCCGCCAATCCGTTTTCGGCAAATATATCACAGAACGAGAATTTGGGTTCAATCACGTATTTGCCGGTGCGATCAATATAGCCCCACAGCCCGCTCTCGGCATCCTCAACCGCCATCAACCCGTTTTCAGCAAATTTTGTGAGATAAGAAAATCTCGGTTCAACGATGAAATTTCCGCTTTGATCAATCGGCCCCCATTTTTGTGCATAAACTGATTCACCGGCATCAACCCATGATATCCCCTCCTCCCAAAGATTGGATACAGCAATCCAGTCAGGATTAAGAATGATCTTTCCTTTTTCATTGACATAGCCGCAGCTGTCCTCGGTCTGTATCGCAGCCATATATTCTCCCGCATCGGTATTTTCCCCACAGGAGATCAGACACAAAAAGCAAACAACAAAAACGAGACAAACAAACTTCTGCAATGTGTTTTTCATCCTGCTACCTCCATCTTTTAAAAGCGAAAAATGTACACACGGTTTTCCCTTGTTTTTATTTTATCAAATCATCGCCCATGTGTCAAGATATGCGCTTCTTGCACAAAACGGCAACATATACCAAAACTCCCTTCTACACAAAGGAGGATTGGGAAGTGGCAACAAAGGATAGAGCGCACGATTAGCCTTCTCCAGCGGAGAAGGTGCCCCGAAGGGGCGGATGAGGAGAGCATCCTCTGTACTGCATATTCCCTTGGCATACTACGCAAAAGCAACATACGCAAAGAACTTACCAATGCCGGCACATAGAGATTTTATGCATACCACGTTGATCTCCTCATCCGTCACGGCTTTGCCGTGCCACCTTCCCCGCTGGGGAAGGCTAATCGTGCGCTCCGTTTGCCATGGCAACCCAAAAAACAGGATGCCGTGCATCAAGCACGGTATCCTGTTTTGCTTTATTTGACAAAATCAAACTCAAAATCGTAGATTCGGACGGCATCGCCGTCGGTCGCACCTGCTGCCTCAAGGGCTTTGATCACGCCGCCCTTCTGCAGTACGCGCTGAAAAAAGTTCATCGACTCGTAGTCGGAGAAATTAACCTGACCAAGCAGATTATAGAGCCATTCGCCCTCGACGACGTATACGCCGTCCTCAACACGCACCTCGGTGGTGCGGTTGTCGCCGCTGTCGCTGACCGCGCGCTCGACCGCATCAATCTCCGGCTCATAGATGGTGAGAGGCGGGAGAAGGCGCAGACGCTCGGAGACGAGCTGAACCAGCTCATCAAGATTCTTGCCCGTCACGGCCGACACATAAATCAGCTCACAGCCGAGCTCATCCACGTAAGCCTCGAAGGCATCAAGGTCGACCGTCTCGTCGCTGTGTGCGTCAAACTTGTTGGCAACCACGATCTGCGGCCGCTCGGCAAGTGCCGCCGAATAACGGGAAAGCTCGGTGTTGATCTGCTTGATATCCTCAATCGGATTGCGTCCCTCACAGCCCGAGATGTCGACGACGTGCAGCAGCAGACGGCAGCGCTCAACGTGGCGCAAAAAGGCGTGTCCAAGACCTGCGCCATCGGCCGCCCCCTCGATAAGTCCGGGGATATCGGCGGCAACGAAGCCGTTTTCGTCATTGGTACGCACCACACCGAGATTTGGGGAGAGGGTGGTGAAATGATAATCGGCAATCTTGGGTCTTGCTGCCGAAATACGGGAAAGAATCGACGATTTACCCACGTTCGGAAAACCGATCAGACCAACGTCGGCCAGCATCTTCAGCTCGAGGATAACCTCGCGCTCCTCACCCTTGGTGCCGCCCTTGGCAAACATAGGCACCTGACGGGTCGGGGTAGCAAAATGACGGTTTCCCCAGCCGCCTCGTCCGCCGCGGCAGCAGATGAAGTCGTCACAGCCCGACATATCCTTGATGATCTTTCCGCTTTCCGCATCGCGGATGAGGGTTCCGGGGGGAACGAGCACAACGACGTCCTCACCGTTTTTGCCGTGGAACTTACTTCCCTTCCCGTTGTCTCCCCGCTCGGCAATGAACTTGCGGCGATAGCGGAAGGCAAGCAGGGTATTCGTCCCCTCGTCAATGCGGAAGATCACGTTGCCGCCCCGTCCGCCGTCTCCGCCGTCGGGGCCGCCGCGTGCGACGTACTTCTCGCGGTGGAAGGCCACCGCGCCGTCGCCGCCGTCACCGGCCTTGAGATAAATTTTCACTTGATCGATAAACATAAATCGTACTCCTCAAAATCAGGATTGCACGCCATTACAGCACGGGGGAATCGTCTCCGCGCTCGCGAATTACAATGCGGATCGGCGTGCCGCGGAAGCCAAAAGTCTCGCGCAGGCAGTTTTCAATATACCGACGGTAGGAGAAATGGAAGAGCCCCACGCTGTTGCAGAAAATCACAAAGGTCGGCGGCGCTACGCTCACCTGCGTCATATAATAGATCTTCAGACGGCGTCCCTTGTCGGAGGGGGGCTGGGTACGGTTGGTTGCCTCACCCAGCACATCGTTAAGCATACCCGTGGAAATACGGGTGTTGGTCTGATTGTGCACATAGTTAATCTGCTCGAACAGCTTCACTACGCGCTGTCCGGTCATTGCCGAAACGAAGAGGATGGGGGCGTAGGGCATATAGGCAAGCGACTCGCGAATGCGGTCGGTGAAAGCCTTGACGGTATTGTTGTCCTTCTCCACCAGATCCCACTTGTTGACCACGATAATGGTTGCCTTTCCCGCCTCGTGTGCGATGCCCGCAATCTTTTCGTCCTGCTCGGTGATGCCTGCCGTTGCGTCGATCATGAGCAGGCAGACCTCGGCGCGCTCCACCGCCATATGTGCACGGAGAACGCTGAATTTCTCAATTCGGTCATCCACCTTGCTCTGGCGGCGGATACCTGCGGTATCAATAAAGGTATAACGGCCGAATTCATTATCCACAACGGTGTCGATGGCGTCACGCGTCGTGCCGGCAATATTCGAGACGATCAGCCGATCCTCGCCGAGAATGCGGTTGATGATCGAGGACTTGCCCGCGTTCGGCTTGCCGATGACAGCAACCCGGATGCGGTCATCCGGCTCCTCCTCCTCGATCTGCGGCGGAAGGGCGGCAAGACAGGCATCAAGCAGATCGCCGCTTCCCGAGCCGTGCAGAGAAGAAAGTGAAATCGGCTCCTGCTCAAAGCCAAGCTCGTAGAATTCATAGAAGCCGAGCGGCGGCTCACCGATGCGGTCGCACTTATTGACCACGGGAACGACCGGCTTTCCGCTCTTCTTGAGCATAACGGCGATATCGCGGTCATCGGCCACAAGTCCTGCCTGCACGTCGCACATGAATACGATCACGTCGGCCGTGTCAATGGCAAGCTGCGCCTGCTCGCGCATCTTGGCCATGATAACGTCCTCGGTTTTCGGCTCGATACCGCCGGTATCAATAACCACGAACCGACGGCCACACCATTCGGTTTCCCCGTAAATTCGGTCACGCGTTACGCCTGGCGTGTCCTCCACGATCGCGCGGCGCTCGCCGATCAGTTTATTAAAGAGGGTGCTCTTGCCCACGTTCGGGCGACCCACAATTGCAATAATCGGTTTTGCCATGATAATATCCTTCACTTTCGCTCCGCGAAAGTATCCTTTCTTCGGAAATTGGTTTCCCTTCAGTCGGTACAGTCGGTGATCCCCAACAGAGCTGCGGCAAAGGCCGCGCCGTCGGTATTGACGAAGCGGATCGGCACGCCGAGCCGCGCGGACAGCTCGTCCGGCGTCATACCGCAAAGAAAGAGATCCCCCTCAGCACGAAGAGTAACAGAGGGAAGCAGCAGCTCGTCACCGAGTGCACGTCCCGCCAGCTGTGCGGCAATATCCCGGCCGGTCAGAAGTCCCGCAACCGTGATCATATCGCCGAAAAAGTCGTTGTGTATCGGCACAACCTGTACCGTAAGCCCCGGCACTGCAGCCGAAATCCGCTCGGCCATCGCCGACAGCGTGCCGTACGCCGCCTCGCCCGTTGCTACCGTTACGGTGCGGGGAAGCTTGGCCTCGGGGAGCAGGTCGTCAAGATATTCCATCTCGAAATCAAATTCGCGGCCGAAAGAGGTCAGAAGTCCTACGCCGTTTTCGATTTGGCTGTACTCCTCATAGTACGTATCCTCGGGCAGAGGAAGCCCTGCCTTGAGATAAAACTCATCCGCACAGAAATAGACGCGCGTGCCGTATTTCTCGAGGCACTCTGCGGCAAACGCATCCACCTGCGCAATCACGGCGGCGGCCTCCTCCGGCGTGAAGGGAGAGAGCGGATGAAGCCCCTCGCGGTATCGGGTAAGCCCTGCAGGAACCACCGACACACTGCGCAGAGCGGGCATCAGGCGCACCAGGTCATGCATCGATCGGTCAAGCTCGGCACCGTCGTTGATGCCGCGGCAAAGCACGATCTGACAGCAGAGCGCGATCCCCGCCTCGGCCAGACGGTCAAGATAGGCAAGCACCTTGCCCGCGCGGCGGTTGCCCATCATCGAGCAGCGCAGCTCGGGATTCGTGGTATGCACCGAGACGTTGACGGGAGCGATGTGCATCTCGATGATGCGGTCGATATCCCGCTCACCGAGGTTGGTCAGCGTAATATAGTTGCCGTGCAGAAAGGAAAGCCGCGAGTCGTCATCCTTGAAATAGAGGGATTCACGCAGCCCCGACGGCAGCTGATCAATGAAGCAAAAAATACAGCGGTTGGCACAACTGTGCTTGCCATCCATCAGCGGCGTAGCAAATTCTAGGCCGATGTCGTCATATTCACCCTTGCGAATCGTCACGTCGAGCAGTTCCGGCCCGCGATGGAGCGCGAGCGTCACACTGCGCTCGGCCAAATAGAAACGGTAATCCAGCACGTCCGTGATCTTGTGCCCGTTGATGGAGAGCAAAATATCCCCTGCCATCACGCCCGCACGTTCGGCACGGGAATGCGGCAGAACATCGGTTATGGTGACCATAGCGTATCCTTTCCGAAAAATAGTTAATTACATTATATTATACCACAAAAAGTACGGATTGTCAAAAGAATTTACAAAAATGCCTTTTTGGCGGTAACCGGCTTACCGCGTGTGCTTTCCGACACAAAGAAAGTGCCGTGCGGATGACACAGCACTTTCTTTGCACTTTATATCTCGATCAGCGTATATTCTCTCGCCCCATAGCCGAGTTCGGCGGCAGCTTCGATCGTATGTACGCCGTTTCGGCTCTCAATCCGTTCAAGCAGATGATCCCGTCCCGGGTCGTCTGCAGCGTAGACGAGGTCAAGGCAGGCCTGGTCAATGGCGATCGGATCGTCGGAGGCGAGAATACCGATATCGGCAATGCAGGGGTCCTCCGCCTTTGCACAGCAGTCGCAGTCAACGCTCATATTCTTCATGACGTTTACGTATACGATATGTCCCTCAAAAAACTCGATCACGCTCGATGCGGCATCTGCCATGGACTCAAGGAAGGAATCGTGATCGGCCGTCCAGATCTTCTCGGGCTCTCCCGCGCCGTGGATATAGGCCTTGCCGAAGGAGGAAGCCACGCCGATGGACAGCTGCTTCAGTGCACCGCCGTACCCACCCATCGGATGTCCCTTGAAATGCGAGAGCACCAGCATGGAATCATAATTTTCCAGATGTTTGCCGACAAAATTTTCGCGGATTCTCCTGCCGTTCGGAATCGACAGCTTCAGATCGGGGCCCTCAGCGTCCAGCAGGTCAACCGGAAAATATTTATCCCAGCCGTGATCGCTGATCAGCCGTCTGTGCTTTTCTGTCGTATCACGCTCCCCCGAATAGGCGGTATTACATTCAACCACCGTTCCGCCGACAAGGTCAATGATCGGACGCCAGAACTCCGGGCGGAGAAAATTCTGATTTCCCTTCTCTCCCGAATGAACCTTGACGGCAACACGACCCGACAGTACCTTGCCCACCAAGCCATACAGCTCGGACACCTTCTCCGGGGTAATTACTCTTGAAAAATAAACCTTTGGGGTCATCATCGTTCTCCTTTTCCGGCAAAGCAAATTTTATTGCGGTATAGGACAGTCAGCTCGCCTCTGTATCCATTATACCATTCCCGAAGCGATTTGCGCAAGTCCTTCCTTAAAATTTCCGTGCCGCCCAATAGCATGTGTCTTATTGATTTTCGCCGCTTTATGTGGTATAATGAAGAAAATTGTCGATAGGAGGGCATATGCGTCAACAACTCATCAATCGCTCGTGCGCGGCCGCCGCGCTTGGCCTTATCGGTGTCTTTCTGTCGGTCCGCTGCAAGGCCTTTCTGATCAACGCATACCGGATAGCGCTCCCGCAAGCGGTACTTGCTCTGCTGATTCTCGGGTTTGCTGTCATCGGCTTTGCCGCCGAAAAGCATATCCGCCGCTTTTTGCTGGCCCGCGTTCGCTTCGGACTGCTCGGCCTTGCCCTGCTCTGCTGTCTCTCTGTCCTTTTCGTTGCCAAGGCAGACGGATTTTTACTTGACAGACCCTTGGCGGAGGCCGAGGTCACGCTCGGTGCGCCGATGCGCCTGCTTTATCTGCTCGGCGGCGGTCTGCTCCTCGCGGTATTTCTCGTCTGTACCCTCTCCGCGCTTCGTGACCGACGATACAGCGCACGCCGGCTTTTACGGTCGGTGACCCGATGGGATATCCTGCTTCTGCTCTCTCTCATCCTCACCGTCAACGCCGCCGTTTTCCTTTACGCCAAGAACAGCTCAAGCATTTATTTTTGGGATAATGCCGGATACTGGACCGTATCGGGCGAGCTTGCCGACCTGCTCCAAACGGAAGGCCTTTCCGCCCTGCTGCGCGTCAGCTTCGAATCGGTGCTGACCCTTGATTACAATTATCTCATCATTTTACCGATCGTCCCCTGCGTTTGGCTTTTTGGCCGTTCAAGATATGTTTTTTTGGCCGCGATTGCCAATCTCTATCTGATTCCCCTGTGCATCCTCGTCTGGGCCTATGCAAAATCCCGCTTTACTGATATGGGAAAGCAACAGAATCTGCGTACGGCCGTCTGCACGGCAGCCGTTCTGCTCTCCACCCCCATTCTCCTCTCGCTGACCATGATCGGCTTCGTTGACGTCGGCGGATGCACCGGTGCATTTGCCGCCACGCTGATTATGCTGACGAGCCGCAGGGATGACCGTGATTTCGGGCGCTTCTTTTTGGCGGGCATCCTCCTGGCCGTCGCCCTTCTGCTCCGCCGCTGGTTTGCCTTTTTCGCGCTTGCTTTCGTTCTCGCCGAGCTTGTCGACGCTATCTTTTTCAAGCGCTCGGCCATTCCTCTTCTCGGCACCCTCTCCGCCTTCACGTTTACGCTGCTCTTCTTTTTCGAGGATCTGGTCTCGGGCAAGCTTCTCGCCGATTACGACCGGATGTACGAAGCGTACGCAATCGGATTGGACAAGGATTTTCTTCTCCTCTTCCGCTATTTCGGCTTTATCATGCTGCTTGCGGCAATCGCCTGTGCGCTTTTTTTGATGTGCCGGCCGAGCACGCGCCCGACGGCAGTCTTCACGCTCACGCAGGCCATCCTCTGCTTCATCCTCTTCGTCGGCGTGCAGACACACGGGCAGCAGCATCTGCTTCTCTATGTTCCCGCCTATCTGGGGATGCTTATCACCGCGCTCTCCGCGCTGTGTCGGATGCACCCATCCCGCATCACAGCATGGGCACTTCTGCCCCTCCTCCTTTGCCCGACCCTCTCCCCCTTCCTTCCGCGGACACAACCCCAATCGCTTGCCGAGCTGAAGGTGCCGACTGCCATGCCCTCATTTTCCTGGAATCCGCCCCGACGCGAGGATGCAGGAGAGATCGTTGATCTGATTCGCCGTCTTGACCGACTCGGCGAGGAGGGACTTACCGTAGGCGTTCTTGCCTCGTCAATGATCCTCAACGATGAAATTCTCCGCAATGCGGAGGCTTCCCTTTCGCTGCCCCGCGTATCCGAGGTCGGCCGCGACTACCTGCTTTATCTGCCTGCGGTCGACCGGCGGGACGGATTCGGTGAGGTGCTCTTCCGTTGTGATGCCTTCGCGGTCGCCGATCCAATTCAGCTTCATCTCGGCGAGGAGAATCAGGCCGTCGTCGCCCTTCCCGCCGCGCGGATTCTGTCGGGTGAGCACTTCGGCGCCGCCTTTTGCCGACTGGACGAGGAATGGCAGCTCAAGGACGGTGTCAAGGTGTATATCTACCTTCGCACAAGACCGAACACCGAGGCCGAGGCAGACGAGCTCCGCGACGCCTTCTACGCACTTCATCCCCAAGAATGAGATATAGAGGTATTTTATGAAACCGAGACTTTACATCGTCATTCCCTGCTATAACGAGGAAAAGGTCCTTCCGCTTACCGCCCCCGTTTTTCTTGCCAAGCTGACCGAGCTTGCCGAGGCGGGCAAAATCAGCACGGACAGCCGAATCCTCTTCGTCAATGACGGCAGCCGTGACCGCACGTGGGAGATCATCACCGCGCTTGCTGAGTCCGACCCGCGCTTCACGGGTATCTCGCTCAGTCGCAACCGCGGGCATCAAAACGCCCTGCTTGCCGGTCTTACCGAGGCGGCGGCACGCTGCGACGTCACCATCAGCATCGACTGCGACGGTCAGGATGATCCCGACGCGATGAATCGAATGATCGACGAGTATCTCGACGGTGCGGAAATCGTATACGGCGTCAGAGATTCCCGCGAAACCGATTCCTTCTTCAAGCGCACCACCGCACAGGGCTTCTACAAATTCATGCAACTGCTCGGTGCCGAGGTTGTCTACAATCACGCCGATTACCGCCTTCTCTCAAGTCGCGTCCTCTCCGCGCTCACCGAATATCGGGAGGTTAATATTTTTCTCCGCGGCATGATTCCGCTCGTCGGCTTCAAAAGCACGTCGGTCTACTACGAGCGACGCGAACGGCTGGCAGGGGAAAGCCACTATCCCTTCCGCAAAATGCTCGCGCTTGCCCTTGACGGCATCACCAGCCTCTCGGTTCGCCCGATCCGTTTGATCTTCAGCCTCGGCCTTATCGTTGCCCTGATCAGCTTTATCGGTATTCTGTGGTCGGTTATCACCTACTTCATCGGCAACTCGGTTGCCGGCTGGCCCTCTCTTGTCTGTATCTTCTGCTTTATCAGCGGCGTACAGATGCTCTGCATCGGCGTCATCGGTGAATACATCGGAAAAATTTATCTGGAAGTCAAGGCACGCCCCCGCTTTATCGTCAGCGAGCGAACCGAGGAAATCTGTACACAGCTTGCCGAGCGAAAATAAGGTCTCCATCATCAGGCATACGTCTGCCGAAAGAAAAAGGACAGAGAAAAGATTTCTCTGTCCTTTTTTCGCAAGAGCACGGCTTGCCCCACTGTAGGGATGGGATAAAGCGCCGATTACGATGTATTTTATTCTCAAATACGGAACATCAGGTCACCGTAGGTCGGATAAGGCCAGTAGCCGCTTCCGGTGAGCGTTTCCATCTCGTCAACTACCCCGCGAAGCGCGCGCATAGCGGAGAGGACGGCGTCGCGATAATAAACGGCAGTCGAAAGAGCGGTTTCGGCGTGCTTCTTCACGTCGGCAATCGCATCGTCAAGTGCTGCGATACAGACACAGCTCTGATCGGTCAGCAGAGACAGGCGGGAGAGCAACTCGGTCTCGTATGCACAGGCCAGCGTCGGCAGAACCGCCTTTTTGGCGGAAACGGTCGATGCGAGCGAGGCGGTAAAGGCCGATACGGCAGGAAGGATATCCTTCTTTGCCATCTCGGACATGGTCAACGCTTCAATGTTGATAATCTTTGAATAGTTCTCAAGCAGAATCTCGAGACGGGAATACATTTCGGTCTCGGTAAAGACGTGATGGCGGGTGAAGAGATCAAGGTTCTTCGAATCAACGAAATGCGGCAGAGCGTCCGGCGTGGATTTGTAGTTGCAGAGTCCTCTGCGCGCCGCCTCCCCCTGCCATGCATCGGCATATCCGTCGCCGTTGAAAATGATGCGCTTATGCTCCTTGATGGTGCGGCGGATCAGATCGTTGAGGGCGGCGTTAAAGTTCTCAGCCCCCTCCAGCTCGTCGGCAAACTGGCGCAGCTCCTCGGCAACGATGGTGTTGAGGACGATATTCGTCTCAGCAGTCGAGAGGGAGGCGCCCAGCATACGGAATTCAAACTTATTGCCCGTGAAGGCAAAGGGCGAGGTACGGTTGCGGTCGGTCGTATCCTTCGGGAAAGAGGGCAGAACGTGAACGCCGATATCCATCTTGACCCGCGCAATACCGTTATAGTCGGTGCCGCTCTCAATCGCATCGAGAATTGCCGTCAACTCATCCCCGAGGAACATTGACACGATCGCAGGCGGTGCCTCGTGGGCGCCCAGACGGTGATCGTTGCCGGCACTCGCCACCGAGATACGGAGCAAATCCTGATATTCATCAACCGCCTTGATGACGGCGGTCAGAAAGAGCAGGAACTGTGCGTTCTCATAGGGCGTTTTTCCGGGATCAAGCAGGTTGACCCCCGTATCGGTCGAAAGTGACCAGTTGTTATGCTTACCCGAGCCGTTTACCCCCTGGAAGGGCTTCTCGTGCAGAAGGCAGATCAGACCGTGGCGCTGTGCGACGTTCTTCATGACCTCCATGGTCAGCTGATTCTGATCAACGGCGAGATTTGTGGTGGTATAAATGGGAGCCATTTCATGCTGAGCGGGGGCGGCCTCGTTATGCTTGGTCTTGGAGAGGATGCCCAGCTTCCACAACTCCTCATCGAGCTCCTTCATATACGCGGCAACGCAGGCCATGATGGCACCGAAATAGTGGTCGTCCATCTCCTGGCCCTTGGGCGGACGCGCGCCAAAGAGGGTTCTGCCGCAGAAGAAGAGATCCTTGCGCTGTTCCCAAAGCTTGCGGTCAACGAGGAAATATTCCTGCTCGGGACCGACGGTGGTCACGACGCGGCGAACGCCCTCGTTGCCGAAGAGCTTGATGACGCGAAGTGCCTGATCGCCGACCGCCTCCATCGAGCGGAGCAGAGGGGTCTTCTTATCGAGGATTTCTCCC
>JAZODX010000169.1:0-2092 GCA_045597265.1 Eubacteriales bacterium
TACAGGCGGGAAATCAGCTGAATCAGCGAGGACTTGGAGGAGCCCGTTCCGCCGATGATGCCGATCGTCTCGCCCGAGCGGATATGCAGATCGATACCGGAGAGCGCATTGCGCTCGGCCTTGGCCGAATATTTGAAGCTCACGCCGTCGAAATCGATCGAGCCATCCGCCACCTCACGGCAGGGATTCTCCCGCTCTGCCAGCGTCGGCTTTTCCTCGAGTACTTCGACGATACGCTTTGCCGATTCGGCCGACATGGTCAGCATCACGAAAATCATCGAAAGCATCATCAAGCTGCTGAGGATCATCATACCGTAGGTCAGGAGTGCCGACATCTGTCCGATGTCGAGCTCGGTGCTGCGGCTGGAAATCACCACGTACGAGCCGAAGCCCTGTACGAAAATCATGACCGAATAAAGACAGAACTGCATCATCGGCCCGTTGAAGGCAAGAATACGGTCCGCTCGGGTAAAATCACGGCGAACGTCATCACTCGCCGCACCGAACTTCTTCTGCTCGTACGCCTCGCGGACGAAGGACTTCACCACGCGCATCCCCTTGACGTTTTCCTGGATGGAAGCGTTAAGGGTATCGTATTTTTTGAATACGCGGCGGAAAATCGGCATTGCAAAGCGGGCAATGAACAGCAAGCCCGTCGCAAGAAGCGGAAGCAGAACAACGAAAATCCACGCCATCTTGCCGCCCATAATGAAGGCCATCACGAAAGAGAAAACCAGCATCATCGGACTGCGCACGGCAATACGGATCATCATCATATACGCACTCTGCACGTTGGTGACGTCGGTGGTCAGACGGGTCACCAGCGAGGAGGTCGAGAATCGGTCGATATTTTCAAACGAGTAGCCCTGCACGGCGTAAAACATATCGTGCCGCAGGTTTCGCGCAAATCCGCAGGACGCCTTTGCACAGGTGATTCCGGCCAGCGTACCGAAGGTAAGCGACAAAATTGCCATCAGCACGAGCAGCAAACCGTACCGCAGAAGCAGATGCATCTCACAGCCCGCCTTGATCTGATTTACCAGCTCGGCAATCAGAAAGGGAATGATGCATTCCATCACCACCTCAAGCCCAACCAAAATCGGCGTTGCAATCGAGGGTGCCTTGAACTCGCGCACGCTTTTCATTAGTTGCTTCAGCATATAAACACTCCTTTACAGAAAAAGAACGAGCACGCACCGTGGTGCTTCGCTCGCAACGTATATATTGTAGCGCAAACGGCAGAAAATGTCAATGAATGGACTGTTAACAATTTCTCCCGCACGGCGGCTTGACAGCCATCTCACTGCGGTGTATAATAACATTATTCAACAAGCGGAAAGGATGACCGACCAAAGTGAATCTGGAAATCGAGAGAAAATGGCTGATTGCTTATCCCGACACGGCGCGTCTTGCCGCCCTGCCCGGTGCCGAACCGAGCCGCATCGTGCAAACCTATCTTGCCGCGCCCGCAGGGATATCCCGCCGCGTGCGCGCGCGCACCGTCGGCAATATGACCACCTACACCTGCACCACCAAGCGCCGCCTCAGCGCCATGACCGCCGAAGAAAACGAAACGCTTATCTCGGCCGAGACCTACGCCGAGCTGCTCTGCGAAGCAGACCCCGCCTGCCGTCCGATCGAGAAGACCCGCTGGCGCATCCCCTATGCGGCCCATATTCTTGAGATCGACCTTTATCCCTTCTGGCAGAAGCAAGCGGTTCTTGAAATTGAGCTGCCCTCCCCCGATACACCCGTCTCCTTCCCCGATGCAATCTGCATTCTGCGCGAGGTCACGGGAGAGAAAGGCTACAGCAATCACGCCCTCGCCCGCGCAATTCCGGCAGAGGAGTAAGCACCTCCGCCGCCGGGTCTGACTTGGCAACAAAGATATACCTTTGTTTCCAAGCGCAACGATGCGCACAGTAAGCCTCCCTCCGATGAGGGGAGGCGTAAGCGCCACGAGGTTGCAAGCAACCTCTGAGGTGGCTCGCGAAGCGAGACGGAAGGAGTGCAGCGGGAGTGAACGATTCTGCGAGAGGAATAATCGTCAGCGCATACGCATGTGCACGCTGCACTCCTTCAGTCGCCTTCG
>JAZODX010000170.1:0-5351 GCA_045597265.1 Eubacteriales bacterium
CTGCCCCCGAAACGACGACTGCTCCCGAAACGACGGCTGCCCCCGAAACGACGACTGCTCCCGATACGACGGATAATAGCGGACGTATTATCTTCGGTATTGCCGCAATTGGATTTGCGCTTATCGTCGCAGTACTTCTGATTGTGAAGCGAATCCGCGCAAAATAAGACCATACACAAATAAAAACGGTTGTTTCCTGCCTGAGAGCAGGTAACAACCGTTTTTCTGTTTTTATCTGGACGAGCCGAAAATACCGCGAATGATTGATCGGCCGATTTCCCGGCCAATCGCCGAGAGCGCGCTGTTGGCCGTGCGTTCGACGGCCTTGGTTACGAAAGTCTTTTCTTTTTTCTTTGCTTTTGCTTTCTTTTCCGCGTCTGCGGCTTCCTTTGCCTTCGCTGCCTGCTTTTCCGCTTCCTCGGCCGCCGCAAGCTTGGCTTCCTCGTCGCGGGCAAGGAGCTCATAGGCCGATTCACGGTCAATGATTTGGCTGTATTTGATATAGAGATCACTATTATTGATTACCTTCTGCCGCTCCTCGTCGGTGATCGTGCCCATACGGCTCTGCGGCGGCAGAATGAAGGCGCGCTCTACGATGCCTGGGGCACCATCCTCATCAAGGAAGGAGACGAGCGCTTCACCCGTACCAAGCGCAAGGATAACCTCTTTGGTATCAAAGGCAGGGTTGGGACGAAAGGTGTCTGCCGCCGTGCGAACTGCCTTCTGCTCAGCGGGCGTATAGGCGCGCAGGGCGTGCTGAACGCGGTTGGAGAGCTGTGCAAGCACGGGATCGGGCAGATCGGAGGGACTCTGTGAAATGAAATAGATGCCAACGCCCTTGGAGCGGATGAGCTTGATGATTTGCTCAACCTTCTGCAGGAGCGCCTTGGGGGCATCGCTGAAGAGCATATGCGCCTCGTCAAAGAAGAAGACGATGCGCGGCTTCTCGAGATCACCGGCCTCGGGCATCCGCTCGTAGAGCTCGGAGAGCATCCAGAGCATGAAGGTCGTATAGAGGGCGGGATTCTGCGCGAGCTTAACGCTGTGCAGGACGTTGATATATCCCCGTCCGGTCGAGTCGGTGCGGATCCAGTCAAAAATATCAAGTGCGGGTTCCCCAAAGAAGAGGCTTCCGCCGCTGTCCTCAAGGGCGAGAAGCGAGCGTTGAATTGCACCGATCGTCTGCGGCGCAACCGTACCGTATTCATTTGCAAAGGCCTTGCGGTTTTCCCCAACGTAGCGTACCATTGCGCGAAGATCCTTGAGATCAAGCAGAAGCTGCCCCTGCTCGTCCGCAATGCGGAAAACCATGGAGAGCGCGTCCGACTGAACCTCGGTCAGATCAAGCAGACGGGAAAGCAGATAGGGCCCCATATCGGTAACGGTGGTTTTCACCGCATGACCGTATTCGCCCCAGATATCCCAGAAGCGGGTAGGGAAGGAGGTATAGGAAAAAAGGTCACCGATACCCAGCTTGGCGATGCGTTTCCGTATCGATTCGCTGTCCTCGCCCGGCAGGCACATCCCGGCAAGATCGCTTTTGATATCGGCCAAAAATACCGGAACGCCGAGTGCGCTGAAGGACTCGGCCATGACCTTGAGGGTAATGGTCTTACCCGTGCCGCTCGCGCCTGCAATCAGACCGTGGCGATTGGCCTGATGCGGCAGAAGATAAACAGGGCGATCCCCGATCGCCATGAGAATTTTGTTGTCGTGGAGCATGGTTTAAACCTCCGAGTTGATGAAACCAGATTAATCTTATTATATCGAAAAGAAGCAGCTTTGTCAATATATCTTTTGACAGGAGAAAATTCAATTTAACCAAGAAATAATAGTGTTGTTTTTGAATCTGTAAATATGACAAATACGCGGATGAAATCCAAATCAAAATTGTCAGTGGAGATAAACGAATAAAGTCAGAATAACCGATGGGGAGCTGCGAGCGGGGAATTTACAGAAGAGTCGCTTGTTTCAGAGCAAGAAATACCGCCGAGGGAAATCGGATCGATTTCCCTCGGCGGTACGGTTATAGCGTAATCACTCGCGCAGCGAGCTGTTCAATATCCTCATCGTCATGTGTGACGAGAATCACGGCGGAGGATTTTGCCGCTTCGCGCAGAAGAGGATAGAGACGCAACCGAAGCGGTCTGTCCAGCGCGCGGAAGGGTTCGTCAAGCAGAAGCGTGTCCCCTCCGAAGGCAAGCGCGCGCGCCAGCGCGACTCGCTGCTGCATTCCGCCCGATAGCTCGTGCGGATACCGGTCGGCCGCCTCTGCAATTTCAAGCAGCTGAAGCAGCTCGGTCACGCGCGGCATTGACTCGGTGTTATCCTGCAGCACAAGATTCACGTTTTGTGCCGCCGTCAGCCAGGGCAGAAGTCTCGGCTCCTGAAACATATACGCCACCCGACCGACTCCCGCAATCGACCCACCATCCGGCACCTCAAGTCCGGCAATCAGCCTCAGCAGGGTTGTTTTCCCACACCCGGATGCACCGATGATTGCCGTCGCACCGGGGGACGCAATCGCCAAATCAAGCCCATCGAGCACCTGATTGTCGCCAAATCGCTTACTCAGCGCGGAAATCTCAATCATCAGTCAACCTCCTTGATAAAGTTTTTGGGGATTTCAAAGGGGCTTTTTTCAAAAAGCACCCTTTGACGGGGTGCGGGGCAGAGCCCCGGGAATCCGTTCAATCAGCTTCATTAAAATATACTCAATTCCAACGCTGAGCAGAATTACCGTCAGCGTCCAGGCAAACAGATCGGTCGTTTCGAGATAGATCTTGGTATTATACAAATTGCTGCCGATCGACACGGGCGGCGTGCAAAGCACTTCTGCGGCAATTCCCGCCTTCCAAGCCATGCCGAGGGTTGCGCGGCAGGCAGAGATGAAATAGGGCATCACAGCCGGCAGATAAAGCCGACGCAGCTGACGCATGGGGGGGATGGCGTATATTTTCGCCATTTCTTTATAGGCAGGATCGATTGCTCCGATTCCCGTGTCGAGATTCCCCCAAATCACGGGCAATACGATAAGTGCCGCCATCACGGCAGGTAAAATATCCCGCTCAAGCCAGACAAGCGCCAAAAGAATAAAGGAGGCAACCGGCGTGGCCTTGATAACGGAGAGAAGGGGGAGAATGAGTCGGCGGAAGAACGGGAAAAAAGAGCCGAGTACGGCGAAAAGTGAGCCGATAAAAAGTGCGGCAAGTGCACCGGCCAGAACGCGTCCGAGGGAAGCTGCGGTTGCCAGCCAGAACTCGGGCATAAGGATCAGCTCGCCAAGCCGTCTGAGTACCTGCATCGGGGAGGGAAGCAGTAATTCCAAATTTACCGCACGCGCCGCGATGAACCAGGCGCCCAGCCAAAAGGCTGCGACGACGGCCCATCCGAGCGCAGCGCGCAGCCGAGCGTTTTTCATTATTTCAGATAGAAGCCGTCATCGGGCAGCTGGCCGCCAATAGATGCGGGATTGGCCGTATGCAGAACCTCGTAAAGGGCCTTCAGCGTCGTCTGCATTTCGTCGCCCGTGATCAGGCAGATATTCGAGGTGGGGATGGCCTTCTTGGCAAGTGCAGCCTTGGGAATGATGCCTGCCGCTTCGATCATCACGGAGGCTTCCTCGGGCTTGGTGTTGACGAACTCAACCGAGGCGTTGTATTCTTCAAGGAAGATGCGAACCGCCTCAGGATAGGTTTCGGCAAAGGTACGGCTGACGATGACAACGCCCTGTACCAGCGTCGTGTCGGCAATCGCATCCCACGCCTCGGTCATGTTGACCGCAATGTGAAGCTTGCTGTTATTCGAGAGTGCCGAGGTCACGTTCGGCTCGGGCAGCAGGCCGATGGTGGCCTTTCCGGATGCGAGAGCGGTGATGACCTCTGCGTGCTCGCTGAGATACTCAACCGTAACGTCCTTGCCGGGCGTAAGGTTGTTCTGCGCCAGAATGTGGTTGAGAACGTATTCGGGGGTAGCGCCCTTACCCGAAGCATAGATGGTCTTGCCCTTCAGATCGGCCACCGACTTGACAGTGTCGCCGGATTCGACGAGGTAGAGCACACCCCGGGTGTTGATGCCGACAACCTGAACGGCGCCCTTGGTTTTCTGGTAGAGGACGGATGCGACGTTAACGGGAACGGCCGCAATATCCACGTTCTTGCCAATGACGAGTGCGTTGACGGCGTCAGGAGCACTTTCAATGGTGAAGCTGTAGTTGAGCTTTGCCTCACCCTTTGCGGCGGTGTCCATCAGCGGAGCCAGACCCATACCGGTCGGCCCCTTGAGGGCAGCTACGCGGACGGTCTCGGGCATCACGGGCGCGGGATCGGTTTCGGGAGCAAGCGTGGTGTCGGCGGGGGGGAGAGTGGTGTCGGCGAGATCGCCGTTATCGGGCTGCGCACAGCTGCCAAGTGCAAGGGGCAGGACGAGCAGGAGTGCGAGGAAAAGTGCGGAGAGTCTGAGATGTTTCATGATGATTCCTTTCTTTGGAGAGATAATTGATATGGTTAATGATAGCGATCCGGAAGTGCTTCTCGGTGGAGAAGCGTAAATTGCTTTCCGGAACGTATCAGAAAGCCATCCTGTTCAAGGGTTTCCAGCGCGCGGTAGAGCGAGGCACGGCTGATATCCAGCGTGTCGGCAATCGCCGAAATGGAGGTGGAGCAGGTGAATACGTCACTGTAGCCGGCCATGTTGTCGAGATAAAGAGCAAGGCGCCGCTCGGCACTGCCTGCCGTAAAGGTTGTGATTTTGCGGTTCAGAAATGCGATGCGGTCGGCCAAGAAGGAAAGACAGTTATCGCGGAATCGCGGAGAGCGGTCAAGCAGTCGGTGAACAGCAGATTCTTCGATGATGAGCATCTCGGTGGCCGTCGTCGCCGTCATCCGGCTCATGGGAGTGGGATGAGAAGCAAAAAACTGTGCCGCGCCGACCAGATCACCCTTGGTGATGGTACGAAGCAGAACCTGCCGCGACGCATCGGAGGAGTAAATCTCCGCCTTGCCGCGCAAAACGAGCGCCATCCAGCGGTCTGCTGCATCGTATAGGATGGGCTCACCCGATGCAAAGGACACCGCCGTATACCCGCCGCTCGCCATCTCGGTTTCAAGCGCTGTTCCATCCGGGAAAACGTCTGCAAAAAGGCGATGCTCCAAAATTGTCTCTTTTGCGCGGCGAATGAGCGAACGCTGCGTATTTTTGATGGTTACCGCCTCCTAACTGTCTCATATAAGACAACTTACGAGGGTATTATACTTGATTTCCTTCAGTTTGTCAATAGGTATTTGGAAATTAATACAAAAAAAGTGCAAATTAAAATTTGCATTGCATGAAGCTTGGAAACAAAGGTATAC
>JAZODX010000171.1:0-12844 GCA_045597265.1 Eubacteriales bacterium
GTCCATAAAAAGCCTCTTTCTCCGTCGCATCATTATGTTAAAACATAGGGAAAATACAGGGGCGGCGACGGGCAAACCGCTGTATTTCCGGCTTCCGCATCCGCGGAATTTGGGGAAAAAGCCGACATTGTCACCAAAGAACCACTTTTCCCCGATTATACTTCCATTATATCACGCCCCTTTTTTTTTCGCAAGGTCAACTGCGAATTATTTGTGAACAAACTGTAAATTCGACATAAATATCCTTCGTTTGCTTTGACAAAGCCCACCTTCCGCGGTATCATAAAAAAAACGCTTTTCAAAGGAGCCTCTCCCATGCGCATCGACTTTCATACCCACTGCTTTCCCGACGGCCTCGCCCCCCGGGCAATTGCCGCACTGACGGCAAACGCCGCCCCCTTCGGCTACAAACCGATCACCGACGGAACGGCCGCCACAGCGGAGGCACGTCTGCGCGCAGCGGGAATGGACCGCGGTGTGGTCTGCAATATTGCAACCAATGCACATCAGCAAGCCAAGGTCAACGACTTTGCCATTTTCCTCAACGCAGGCAGCCGTATGCTGACAGCACTCGGCTCAGTGCATCCCGAGAGCGATCGGATAGAGACCGATCTCGACCGCCTTGTTGCCGCAGGGATCCGCGGAATCAAGATTCATCCCGATTACGTCGGAATCGAGATTGACGATCCCCGCTTTGCGCCCGTCTTTGCCGGATGCGCGGAACGCGGCCTTTTCGTCGTCACCCACGCCGGCTTTGATCCCGTTTCTCCCGACCACATTCACGCCTCTCCCGCCATGCTTCGCCGCGTCCTTGACCGCTTTCCTTCGCTGACGCTGATCGCCGCGCACGTCGGCGGCATGAAGGAGTGCACCGCAGTGCTTGAGCTGCTCGTCGGCACGCGGATTTATCTCGATACCTCCCTCTCCGACGAAATGGCAAAATTCCCCGAGCTCGCCCCTCTCGTCAAACAAATTCTAACCGAGCACGATCCCGCACGAATTCTTTTTGCCAGCGATCTCCCCTGGGCCAATCCCGCCGACACCCTTCGCTATTGCATGAGCCTCGGCCTTCCCGATCGGATTTACGCACAAAACGCACTCAGCCTGCTGAAAGAATAAGGAAAGCCCCGCCGCACGAAAAAATGCGGCGGGGCTTTCCTTATTTCGGCTTAAGAACGGCCTCGGTATTCCTGCGGGGAAAGGCCGAGGTTGGCTTTGAAGAGCTTACTGAAAAAATGCGGATCGTGATAGCCCACGAGAAGGCCGATCTGCTTGATCGGCATATCGGTCGTACGCAGAAGCTCACACGCATGACGCATCCGCAGCTCGGTAATATACTGCCGCGGAGAGGTTCCCGTCACGTTCCGAAACAGTACGTTGTAGCGTGAATGACTGAGACTATCCATAGCAGCCAGATCGGGAATACGAATATCCGTCGTATAGGAAGCGTGAATGTATCGCAGGGAGCGGATAATCGGATTTTGCGCCGCTCCTCCCCGGGACGCACGGGCAAGCGAGAGCAAAATTTGCTCGAGCAGACTGCCGAGTGCATACACGCGAAAGCAATCCTCCTTGGGGAAGATATCAAACAGGCGCCCGAAATGCATGGCAGCGTGGGTTTCCCCGGTGGCCAGACGCAGACAGGGGAGCGGATCAAAGCCAAACTCACGCAAATAAAAGGCCGCGTGTGAGCCGGTAAAATGTACCCACAGATAGCTCAATGCCTCGCCGCCGTCATAACTGTAGCGGTAACGGTAATGGGGTGGAAAAACAAGCGTCGTTCCCGCACCGACGAGCCGCACGCCGTCGTCAGTGTACACCGTCAGCTGACCTGCGGTGACATGCATCAGATAGTAATCCAGGCGGCCGGTGGGGTTGTCGGTCGTGAAGGGAAAATGTGAATTGAAATTTCCGGCGCAGTTGACAATCAGCGGTGCAGCCTCGGAGGCACTGCTGCAGAAATTCAGGCTTGAGGAAGGATTGTCCTCATACGCATATACGGCAAAGCTTTTCATATCTTCTCCTTCATCGAATTGATCAAAAAATACCCGTGGAAAGAAGAATTGTCAATTGACATTATATCGATTGTATTGTATCATAAAAGCATATCAGCGTCAAGTACCCCGAAAAGACTTACATGGAGGAATCGTCATGGAAAAGAAAAAAATCAAAGTCATTCTGATCGGTGCGGGAGGCCGCGGAAAAACCTACACCGATAAAGCAAAGGCGATGGGCGATATGTATGAGGTGGTCGCCGTTGCCGAACCGTGGGAGGGACGGCGCAATTATATCAAAGATAAGCACAACCTGCCCGACGAGCTTTGCTTCCCCACCTGGGAGCCGCTGCTCGCCATGCCCAAAATAGCAGATGCCGCCATCATTGCGACCATGGATCGCGATCACCTCGCGCCTGCCCTTGCGGCAATCCGACTCGGCTATGATCTCCTCCTTGAGAAGCCGGCTGCACCGACTCCCGAGGAATGCTATATTCTCCAAAACGAAGCCGAAAAGTACGGTGTAAAGGTGCTCGTCTGCCACGTTCTGCGCTATACGCCCTTCTTCCGTGCGCTCAAGCAGATTCTTGACGAAGGCACCGTCGGCCGCGTGATCAATATCCAGCACCGTGAGGACGTCGGCAACGTCCATCAGTCTCACAGCTTCGTGCGCGGCAACTGGGGCAACAGCGAACGCTCCTCAGTGATGATCCTGCAGAAAACCTGTCACGATATGGACATTCTGCAATGGCTGCTCGGCCGCAAATGCACCCGCGTGCATTCCTTCGGCTCGCTGACCTACTTCACGCGGGAAAACGCGCCCGAAGGCTCTCCCGAGCGCTGTCTTGACGGCTGTCCCGTAGCAGATACCTGTCCGTACAATGCGAAAAAGCTCTATCTGGAGAGCAACAGCGCCTGGTTCCGCACCTCGTCCACCATGCTTCCCGAACCAACCGACGCCGACGTGGAGGAAGCACTCCGCACCACCCTGTACGGCAAATGCGTCTATAAATGCGACAACGATGTTGTGGATCACCAGGTGGTCAATCTGGAATTTGACGACGGTGCAACCGTCACCTTCAGTATGTGTGCCTTCAACCGCGGAGGACGCGAGCTCCGCATTATGGGCACGAAGGGTGAGCTTTCGGGCAAATTCGGCAGTCCCACCCTCTCGCTCTACGATTTTGAAACCGAAAAAACCACCGAGATTCAAATCGCCGATAAGCTGGTGGACGATACCATTATCGGCGGACACGGCGGCGGTGACGACGGCATCATGTACGCCTTCAGCGATCTGCTGCACGGCGTTGAAAACGTCGCCCTCTGCGACGTTGCCGAAGCCGTGGACAACCATATGATCGCCTTTGCCGCCGAGGAATCCCGTTTGACCGGATGCGTGATCAATATGGACGAATACAAGGCGGAAATCAAGGCACGCCTGCAGTAACACCAGGAATGAAGACAGGAGGACAAACATGAGCTGGTATCTTGACACGATGGAAAAGAGGTTGAGCGAAACCGATGCGCGTTGGCTCAAGCAGATTTATGCACCGAAGGTCGTTGCGGTTCCGCCGTCCGACGCACGCCGCTTCCTTTGCGTGATGCCCGACGGTGAGCTGCGCTGTTACGGCGAGAAGGACAAGCAGACGATTCACGGCGGATCGGGCGAGGCCGTATATATTGCCTCCCGCGATTGCGGCCTTTCCTGGAAAACCTATCCCCGGCCAAATGGCTCGCTTGGCGCTGCCGTACGCAGTCCCTGGTCGGGCAGATATCTTGCAGTCGGCTGCCGCACCCAGGGGGATGGGAAGGGGCTGTACGTCTACACCTCCGAAACAGGGCCGGACGATACTGCTTTTGCGGCAAAGCGGATTGACGATAAGATTTATCAGGTCGTCATGCGTCCCGTTGCCATTGAATCCCTTCGCCGCTGGTTCTGCTGTATGCATTACGTGGAGAATTATCACTTCCATCCCGTCGTAGCCGTTTCGGACGACGACGGCGAGACCTGGCGTCTCCATCATTTTCCTGCGAATCCCGATCACGAAGCCATCCCGCCGCACAAAAGCATCCGCTGGCAGAACAGCGGCGCCGAGCCCGACGTCGTCGAATTGCCCGACGGCCGGATCATGATGATCGCCCGTAATTCTCTCGACGTTTTTTATGCTTACTACTCCTCGGACGGAGGCGATACCTGGACCGAGGGCGCTCCCTCTGATTTCCACGGCACCCTCACCACCCCCATCTTCCTTCGCCTGCACGACGGACGTGCCCTTCTCTTCTGGTGCAACACTCAGCCCCTGCCGGAGCTTGATCACACCAAGCTTTGGCCGCCCGTGAACCAATTCACCCTCAACGGCTGGGGCGAGGACGTCTTCACCAACCGCGACGCCAACCACGCCGCCATCACCGAGGACGGCGTACACTGGCGTGGCTTCAGAGAAATGTATCTCAACGACGTCCGCAACAACGCCGATTTCCGCAGCTGCGGCGGCTCAATTTCGGCAGCGGACAAGAGCGTGCATCAATTTCAGGCGATCGAGCTTCCCTTCAACAAGGTGCTCGTTGCCTTCGGTCAGCACGAAATCTCCCGCCGTCTCGTGATCTTCGACGTCAATTGGCTCTACGAGACCGAGCGCCGCGAAACCTTCAGCCGCGGGCTGGAAGCGCTCAGCACGCAGGTTTACTGCAAGAGCATCAGCGGCTCTTATCTCTACTCCAAGGGGCTTCCCGGTCACTGTGCATGGAACCGTACCAACGGTGCCCTTCTCGTCCCCGATCCCGACGCGACTCTGGGTGAGGTACTGCAGATCTGCCGCATCCGTGACCCGCGTCTGTTCAGCGAGGTACAGGGGGCGGTATGGAACTTCCCTGCCGCCGTACGCGGCACGCTCAAGACCGTTATCCGCATCGACGGAGAAGGGCTTCGTCTCTCCCTCTGCGACCGCTGGTTCAATCCGATCGACACGACGGTCGGCGACGACGCACAGTTTTCTATCGTGCTGACCGCGAGAGAGCTCTCGCCCGGTCTCTGGCACACACTCCGCATGGAATACGACACCGAAAAGGGCGAGAATAAAGTTTTCCTCGGAGAAAACCACCTCACGACCCTCCCCCTGCAGCATACCGCACCGAACGGCATCTCTTACCTGCATCTCCAGAGCACGGCCGAAGCAGAAGACCTGCTTGGTGCGTACGTCCGCAGTATGGAAATGCAAGCCAATTAAAACGACAAGAAAACCTGCCACGACGGATGATCTCCGCCACGGCAGGTTTTCTTATTCTTCGGAAAGTGCCTCGCGCAGAAAGGCAACGATTTTCTTCTCCTCCCGTGACACCTTCACCTGTGTGAGGCCAAGTGTATCTGCCGTTTTCTGCTGGGTAAAATCACGGAAATAGCGAAAAAAGACGATTTTCCGCCAAAGCGGCGGCATACGGGACAGCGCCTCACCGAGGGCTATACGGTCAAATCGTCGCTCAAGGGTGTTGTCGGCATCGGCCAGCGTCATCTCGAGAGAAATGCCGTCCTCCTCCCCCCATACAGGCTCCGAGAGTGAGCTGACCGGCGTAATCGCATCAAGCGCTTCTGCCGCCTCGGTCACACTTACCGCACAGATTTCCGCCAACTCCTCCAGCCGCGGCTCTCTTCCCTCGCTTGAAACGATGGCGTTGCGAGCTCCCATCAGATCCATCCCCAGTTTTTTTGCCGTGCGGCTGACCTTGATCAGCCCGTCATCCCGCAAAAAGCGTCGGATTTCCCCAATGATCAGCGGAACGGCATAGGTGGAAAAGGTGCAGCCGCGCGAGAGGTCAAAGCTACGCACTGCACGGAGCATCCCGATTGAACCGATCTGCATCAGATCCTCCGTCTCGGTCCCCCGATCGCGAAATCGCAGTGCAACCGAACGCACCAACCCCATATTCAGCCGCATCACTTCCTCGCAGGCCGCCTCATCTCCCGCTTGTGCCGCCTCGATCAGCACAAGCGTTCTCTCCCGAACCTCCTCCGAGCGGCGATCAGCCACGGCCCGCCACACACTTGTACAGCGTTACGGTCGTTCCCTCACCGATCTTTGATTTTACCCGCATCCGATCGGTAAAGCTTTCCATCACCGCAAAGCCCATTCCGCTTCTCTCCCCCTCGGGATCGGTGGTATACAGCGGCTCCCGCGCCGTCTTGACGTCGGGGATTCCGCAGCCCTTATCCTTGATTTCCATCCGCAGCTTATTCCCCTCACATATCCGCAGATTCAGCCAGATTACGCCGATCCGATCCCGATACGCGTGTACAATACAATTGGTCACCGCCTCGGAAACGGCACATTTGATATCGGCCAGCTCGTCAATGGTGGGGTTGAGCTGCGTGCAGAAGGCCGCCACCGCCGAACGCGCAATTCCCTCGTTGACCGACAAAGAGGGAAAGCTCATCTTCAACTCATTTTGAATATTTACCGCAAGTCCTCGTTTGTTCATATGTACCATCCTTTCCGCGCGGCGGCTTACTCTGCGCCGCCCGCTTTGCCTTTTCCGTCTTTTTTTATTTCGATCAGCCGCTCAATCCCGGCCAGATGCAGAATCCGCTCAATCCGCTCTCCCGGCGCGAGCAGCACCATCCTCCCGCCCAGCTCCTGCATCAGATTGTAGCGCCCCAAAATCAGCCCAAGCCCTGAGCTGTCCATAAAATCCACCGCCGACAGGTTTAAATCGAGCCTCGTCGGCCGCTCGCGATAAAGCAGACGGTCAAGATCGGCACGAAGCCCAACCGCGCTGTGATGATCGATATCCCCGTGCAGCGTGATCTCCATCTCCCCGCCCTCGGTTCGATATGTGAAAGAACTATTTTGTTTGATCATGGCTTGTCCTCCTTTATTTTGTTTCAGTATAACACGCCGCGTGCGCGAAAGATGTCAAAGCGTGTGTATACGGCAGGCAGTTTGTGAATATTCTGCAATTTTCATTGACAAAAAACGCCCCCCGCGGTATACTGAAATCAGATACCGAGAGAGGAGAGATGTGTATGCTGCTTGAATTTCGCTGTCAAAATCATAAATCCATCCGGGACGAGGTCGTTTTCTCCTGTATCGCGGGAAGTGAAACGGCGCATCCGGAAAATCTGCGCACCGTCGGACAAATGCGCATTCTGCATACGGCGGTAATCTATGGGCCGAACGGCTCGGGAAAAAGCAATCTCCTTGATGCACTCTCCTGCCTCTGCCGCACGATGCTGACCGATGCCCCCGTCAGGCAGACACCGCATAAGCTCTCAGCCGATCACCCCTCCTTCTATCAAATCCAGTTTCTTTGCGACGGGCTTCGCTACGTGTACGGTATCGCCCTCCTCAAAAACACGGTCACCAAGGAATATCTCTATTTCTTCCCCGAAGGCAGGCAGGTGAAAATTTTCTCCCGCGAAAAAGACGATCTTTCGGTTGGTCGTCGCTTCCATGCACGCCTCTCCGCATGGAAAAATGTGCTTCGCACCGACCGCCCCCTTCTCGCCGTCCCCGCAGCGGCGTCGGACGCGCTGATCGCCCCCGCCCTGCGCTTTTTCATCCACACCCTGGTTCCCTACCGCCTGGGCGAGGATATGCAGGTGGATGAAACCTCCCTTGCACGTGCGATTGCGGTTCTGCACGCATCCCCCCACATTCGAAAAGAGGTCTGCAGTATCCTCGGCACGCTCGGTACGGGAATTCTGGATATCCGCACCGACGGAGAAGGGGCCGAAGCCGTTTACCGCGACTTTACCACCGATCTCCGCCGCGAGGAATCGACCGGTATTCGCCGCCTCATCGGTTTTCTTTGCCCCCTCGCCGAGATGCTGCAAAACGGAAAGGTTCTGCTCTGTGACGAACTTGAGATCAACCTCCATGAGGCCGTCGTCCGTCATCTTTTGAACCTCCTGCGCCGTGAGAACGGACATCCTTGCACCCAGCTGATTTTCTCAACCCATAACACCGCCCTGCTCGATCTCTCTCTTTTCCGCCGTGATCAGATCTGGTTTACCGAACTCCGTCCCGACGACCGCTCCACCGAGCTCTATTCGCTTGCCGAAATCCGCCGCGTGCGTGAGGACGAGGATATCCGCCGCGCGTATATGGCCGGGAAATACGGCGGAATCCCCTCCGTTGATTCCGTGCTTCCTCCGAACACACCGAAGGGAGGGAATCCGGATGCCTGAACGCAAATTTGCCCCGCTCACCCGCCGGGAGAACACGAGAGATAAGCGCCCCGTCTCCACCGCAATTCGCTTTACCCCGACAGAAGTACACGCGCATTTCGTGCAAAATATCCGTGCCGTCCGCGCACAGACCGGGGTCGCACGCGATATGCTTTCCCGCGGTAACCGCGCGGAGGCCGAATTCATTTGGCGAACCCAGATTCTCTATCTGGAAAGTGCTCTTGATTTTTATATGCACGAGCTGACCACCTACGGTATGCTCAGTATGTATACGCATCTCTGGCCCCGCACCGCCGATTACGAAAAAATTGAAATTGCCATTGGGGCACTCGACGAGGTGCTCGACTCGCCCGGCTCATCCGATTGGCTGATCACTTACGTCAGGGATGCATTCGGGCGGGATACGCTGACCTCCTACGCCCGCATCAAGGATCAGGCAGACCTGCTCGGTATCGATATTCGTGCCTGTGTCAAAGCCGCATTTCCCGAGGTTGGCCCCAAGGGAAACGCCGTCGGCTATGCAAATGACATCCTCAGCGAGCTTGCCAACCGCCGAAACCGCATTGCCCATCAGACAGACCGCAATCCGGACAACGCGCTCCAGACGCCTATCACGGCCGCATACGTCGAGCAGTCAGTCGACCGCGTCGAGCGTCTGGTCAACGCCCTCCACCGCGCCGCCCTTGACCTTGACCGCCGGGCGTAATATCCGCGTAAAGAAAAAGAACCGGCAGACACATCCGTGTCTGCCGGTTCTTTTTCTTTATCTGTACTTCGTATAACGCTGCTGATGGTTGTATCGGTACATGGCCTTCCCGAAAATATAGACCACCGTCAGCACAACGGCGGCAATCAGCGTAGCAATAAAGAAGCGGCTGTGGGAGAATTCCTCGATCCGATGCAGAATGTAAAGGAAATCAGAGCGGTCCACCGCGTTTTTGGTGACGAGATTTACCGTTCCCAACAGCTCGTCCCCACGGCTCACCGTAATAAATCCCGCAACCTGTCCCTCATGCACGGGAGCGGCAAGTGAGGCTGAGGTCACCTTTGGGCTGTATGTAATTTCCTGTGCGAGATCAATATCGGTCGGCAAATAAAAGGTCAGCGACTGCTCGGGCAGAAGGGTCACGTAATCCACCTTGTCGGAGAGCGTAACCGGAACCTCACAGATCATTCTGTCGGTATCCAGCACCGTCACGTAACCGTACGCCGAAAACGCCCAATCGAGCATTTCCCGCGCAATCGTATACGAGGTAATCTTCCCGTCCACCTCCTCCGCGCCCATCACGACGCAGAGATAGGTCAGTCCGTTTTTCTCCGCCGTCGTCGCAAGACAGTACCCACCTTCATTGGTTGAGCCGGAGTTCAGACCGCGGGCGGCCGCATAGTAATAGCGGATCTCCTTATTGCGCCCAATCAGATAGTTTCGGTTGTATATATTCCGCTCCGCCATCAGATTGGTTGCCGGCATCACGTACTTTGCCGCAGAGGTGATCTCCATATACAGCGGGATTCTCGCCGCCGCAAGCGCGATCCTCGCCGTATCGGCAGTCGTGGTAACCATATCGTCGTGATGCATCCCCGAGGGATTGGTATAATGGGTCGAATCGGCACCGAGCGCGGCGGCACGGTCGTTCATCAGCTTGACGAAGCCTGCCGGATTTCCGCCCACGACGTGCGCGAGCACGGCACAGGCGTCGTTGTAACCGCCGCAAAGTGCGGCGTAAAGCATATCCCGCACCGTTACGGTCTCCCCCGTTTTAAGGGCGATATTGTTTCCCGTAACCCCCTTGAGCATCGCCGACGTTACGGTGATTTTCTCATCAAGCCGTTCACTCAGCGCCTCAACGGCAACAAGGCCGGTCATAATCTTGACGGTCGAGGCGGGATATATCTTTTCGTTTTCCCGATAGGTGAAAACCGGCATCTCATTTTCCAGGTTATACACGAAAACGCCCTTGGCGTGCTCGACGGCCGGCGCGTCTGCGGCTGACGGGGAAAGGCAAAGGGCAAGGGTCAGGGTGAGAAAAGCAAGCAGGGCGGAGACCGCCCGGAAAATCGGTTTCATGGTATTCCTCCCGCAGATGGCAGAATCAGCGCACGGCAAAATATGCACGGGTGGCGGCAATGTCACGTCCGATCGCCGCCTTGAGTTCGTCAAGGGAGTCGAATTTTTTCTCCGGCCGCAGATAGGTGCAGAAACGGATGCGCACCTCACGACCGTACAAATCGGCACGCAATCCGAGAATATGGCTCTCACAGGTAACCACCTCGCCGTCGTCGATACTGGGGCGAATACCGACGTTGGTTACGGCAGGATAGCGAATGCCGTCAACCGTACAAAGCGTCGCATAAACGCCGAACGCAGGCAGAACGTGCCCCTTCGGAAAACGCTGATTCAGCGTCGGCACGCCGATGGTCCGACCGAGCGCCTTTCCGTGCAGAATCGGCAGACAGATCGACCACGGGCGGCCGAGCATATCCCTTGCACGCTCAACCTCTCCGGCAGCAATCGCAGCACGGACGGCAGTCGAGCTGACCGTCGTGTCGCCCAGCTTTACCGGTTCAACCACCGCGCAGGCATCAGGAAAAAGCGCGCGCAGAGTGTCAGCGTTCCCGACGCCGCCTGCGCCGAAGCTGAAATTGAAGCCGCATACGATATAGCGGCAGCCGCAGGCCTTCACAAGAATCTCCTGCACGAATCGCTCGGGCGAATAGCCCCGCAGCGTGGGAAAGTCGCCGAGGAAGCAATAGTCGATCTCCGCCTCGGCAAACAGCGCCAGCTTGTCCGCCTGCGTTGTCAGCTGCGGAACGACTCCACCCTCGCGAAATGCGGACGGCGGCTCGGCAAAGCACCAGACGGCCGTTGCAAGTCCGCGCCGGTCAGCCTCATCCCGCAATCGCGCAAGCAGGGCCCGATGCCCGATATGCACTCCGTCAAAGTTCCCAATGGCGATAGCGAGGGGGCCCGATGGGACCTCCTCGCACATGGTTTTCAGATTGATCTGTCTCATTTCCTCACCCGTCACGCTCAAACGTCAAGATACTCCTTGAGCAGCTTGTTCAGCAGCTCATAGCGATCAATCCGGCAAATGAGGCTGCGCGCGTTGTTATGGTTGGTAATGTAAGTCGGATCTTCCGAAAGAATATAACCGACGATCTGATTGATGGGATCATATCCCTTTTCGATCAGCGCGTTATAGACGGTTGCAAGAATCGTCTTGGTCGGGTTCTCTTTATCAGCGGCCAGAGAGAATGTCTGGGTTTTCTGCAATTCATTCTTCGGCATGGATCTCAACTCCTTCGTTGCTGTGTTGATAACAGTATACCCTATTCCGGGAAAAATTTCAAGAGTTTTTTTCGGATTGTAATAGAACTTTAATTTTTCTCCATCATCCCGCCTCGGCGGGAAAGCACGCCGTATATCCAAAAGGGGGGGACTGCCGCATCTGCGCCAGTCCCCCGTCGTCCCCGTTTATCGCAATTCCAGCACTGCAGAGAGAATCTGTGCAGCCTGTGCGCGGTTGATGATCGTATCCGCCGAGATCATTCCGCTCCCCGTCCCACGGAAAACGCCAAGGGTATTGAGCGCGGAAAGCGCATCGTACGCCCAGGCGGGAACCACATCCGCATCAGCGAAAACCGGGCGAACGGTGGGCACGTCGGGATCAAGAATATTCCCCAGCATTACTGCCGCTTCGGCACGGGTAATATGATCGTCGGGACAAAAGACGCTTTTTCCGTCCACCACGCGTCCGCGAATATACCCCAGCTCCACGGCCGCAGCAACGTATCCTTTCATTCCGACAGGAATATCGGCATCATCGGCAAAGCCCGTATCGACTGCGCCGGGCACGTCTCTGATCCCCGCCGCCTGCATCGCCATCACAAGGAATTCCCCGCGGCTCACCGCGTCTGCGGGGGAAAAGCAGAAGGTATCTCCCACCTGCCGTCCCTGCATAATCCCCTCCTCGGCCATCGTCAACGCCGCATTGTGCGCCCAATGGTCGCGCATATCGTCAAACACCACCGCACTCTTCGGACGGTTGATTTCCACGCTGACCGTTGCGGCAGCCGAATAATTGCCGTATCGATCCCTGACGACGTATCGGAAGCTGTCCTTTCCCGTTTTTCCGGCGGCAGGCGTATACCGATATTCACCCGTTGCTTTATTGACGAGGACAACGCTTCCCTTCTTGGGCGCCGTTACGATTTCATAAATCAGCGGGTCCCCTTCGGGATCATAGGCAGACAGCGTACCGAAGCAGGTGATCGAGCGATGTGTGCTGACGCGAAGTGCCCGCTCATCAGCAAGCGCAACGGTTGGGGAGAAATTGAGCGCAGGGAGCAGATAGAGCGAGCAAGCGATTGCGTAATCTCCCCCGTCTGCCGAAAAGGTAAAGCTGCTTTTCTGCACCGCAGAGTCGGCGGGCACGAAGCGGAGAAGCTCCAGGCTGCCGCCCGCAATCACCTGACCGGCATAAACGTCGGTCATCCCCAGCTTCAGCTTCCCCTCCGCTTCGGGCGGAAGGGTGAGAAGGGTAACGGACCTGATTTTCGAGCGGTTGAGTGCTCTGGCAAAATCATCGGCAGTAAATCGGATCTCCTCATATTGCAGACCCGCTTTTGCCATCTCCGCATCAGCCGCAAGCAGCGTCAGCCCGGGAGA
>JAZODX010000172.1:0-7405 GCA_045597265.1 Eubacteriales bacterium
CGACACCTTGCCGAAGCGCGTGTAATCGGTGTTGAAGTCATAGAGAACAACAGGAGCATTTTCGTCGTTAATACCGACCAGCGTCGGGCTGAGCGTGAATGCACCGGCAGCAGGAACGGTAACGCGCAGAGACGCATCGCCCTGATACTTCATGCCGGTTTTGCTGTAAACCAGATTCAGCGCCTTCGAGCCCTGCTTAGCCGTCCATGCGTCGTAGTGTACGGCCCAGTGGTTGGTGTCGCGGGTCAGATGCCAGATGTTCGACAGGTCGAAGTCAGCAAAGGAGATCTGCGTCAGGGTCTTAGCGTTAGCAGGCATATCAAATGCGAAGGGAGATGCCATGTAAAGCAGCTCACCGCGGCGCGTACAGCCAAGGTTAGCCGTGTAGGTCAGAAGCTCATACGCATAGGTTGCCGAAACGGGGTTCGGAACGCTGGGCGAGGTGAGCGCAACCTGATCCTTGCCAACGATCTCTGCCGTTGCAGGATAGTATACACCGTCAGCGCCGCAGAGCATGAAGCCGCGGAGTACGGTGGAGTCGCCTACGATCGTCAGACCGTCAGCAACGTTCTCGAAGGTTACGGTCAGAACATCGCCGCTGACCGAGATGGACTTCGCGTGAGGAGCATCAGCCGTGATGCCACGCTCACCGTAGACCATTGCCATAGCAGAGGAAGCGAGACGCTGACCGACAGGCAGCTTGGTCATCGGGTGGCTTGCGTTGTTATCGGGCATATGCTCGGGCGTTACATCGTTGATCGGGAGTGCTGCAACCATCTTCTGTTCAGCAGCCCACTCGGACAGATTTGCGGTGAACTGTGCATAGAACTGCGGAGCGCTCTTTGCGAGATAGGGTGCGATGATGGGCATAATGAAGGGCATCTCATAATCAGCAAAGCCGTAATCGCGGCAGTACTGGAGATACATGGTCTCAAGCTCCTTGGTGTAGTTTGCAGCTCTCTCGCCGAGATCCTGCTCACCCTGATACCACAGAAGACCTGCTACGGGGAGCCCGAGCGAGGGAGCAACCATGGAGTTATAGAGTGCAGTAGGCTGACGGTAGCCTGCAGTATCCCAAGCTTCCGGAACAGCATACTTCTTATCGGCCAGCAGCTCGGGGGTTGCGTTGATGGTCTCACGGGAGATCCAGGAACGAACCGGCGTACCGCCGACTGCGTAGAAGATCATACCAACCGGAACACCGAGATTCTCACGAAGCTTCTGGCAGAAGTAGTATCCGACTGCAGAAACGCCCGAAACGGCAGACTGGCTGTCACCAACGATCCAATTGATCTTGTTGGTTTCACTGATCGGCTCGGCAAGGTAGCCACCGTCGGGGCGGCCAACCTGCATGATGCGGATGTACTCGTCCTTGGTAAAGGACTCAGGGAAGTTGACTTCCTTAGCCAGCGTGTAAGCCATGTTGGACTGACCGGTTGCGATCCAAAGCTCACCGAAGATGACGTTCTCAATCTCAGCAAGCTTGCGGTCGCCGCCGACCACGCGGATGGAATGTGCACGGTAGGAACCGACAACGCCCTCAAAATCAGCCGTGAAGGTTCCGGTCTCCTCGTTAACAACAAGGGGAACCGTCTGAAGAATTTCATCACCTGCAAGCAGCTGTGCGCTGTATTCGCCGTACATTGCCGTGCAGGTACCGGTAACGGTAAAGGGCTTGTTCTGCTGGATCATCATATTGTCGTCGAAAATCGACTTGAATTTCACAGCAGTACCCAGAATGTTTGCCTGGTCAAGCATTTTGTTATACACCTCGATTGCCTTATCTCTGTTCTCAGCGGGAACAACACTCTTGATGAGTGCTTCGCCCGCAGCAGCTGCACCGAATACGTCGCTGAAGTGGAGCAGGATACGCTCACCCAGCTGCTCGATCTCGTACTTACCGGCATCGGGAAGGGTGGTCACCGTGCTGGTGTAAACCGAACCCTCGCGGTTGGTAGGACCAACAACGATTTCCTTCTCGGTGATGTTCGGATAAAGCTTGGCAAAGTCGGTAATAATTTCCACGTCAGCACCCATTGCAGAGGAAAATGCCGTCTGCAGAGCAAGTGCAATTTTGGACGGATAAACCTCACCCTCCTCTGCGCGGAGAATGACGTATTCCTTTAAGTTAATGTTGATAGGAGTGACCTCCTCTTCAACGGGCTGCGTGGTTTCGTCGGGACCGGGCGTGACGTCGCCGCCGCAGGCAGAAAGGAGAAACATGAACGCAAGGAGAAGCATCGGGATCGCGAGCTTCAGCAAAACGCGTCCGAGCGTCAGCTTTCGATTATTGGATTTCTGCATCTTGTGTAACCTCATTCATTTGTCCTTTTCGGCAAAATCTATACCGAAAATCAGAATAGCGTATAGGGTTTACGCAAAAACAGACACCTCATTCGCCAACCGGTCATACTTCCCCCAGGGGAAGGCCTCCGGTAGAGCATGGTTCGGGCATTCCCAACTGAGGAAGCATTATGGCCGACGAATGAGGTGTCCTTCACTTAATTGACAGCGTCAGTCAGGTGAATTGCTTATTTGCTGGTGCGGCGGCGAAGGCCGACAGTCAGGGTCAGCAGAGCTGCTGCGCCGAACAGAACGAACAGAACGGCAGAGTCAGCGGTGGTAGGCGTGGTGGTGGGAGCTGCAGTGGTGGTTGCAGGAGCAGCAGTGGTGTCTGCGGGAGCTGCGGTGGTGTCTGCAGGAGCTGCAGTGGTGTCTGCGGGAGCTGCAGTGGTGTCTGCGGGAGTAGCTGCGCCGGCTGCGGGAGCTACGTCATCAGCCAGACCTGCGATCTCGTCAGCAGTCAGAATCTTGTTGTAAACGCGGAAATCATCAATGTGGAAGTCCTTAGCGCGGCCGTTACCGTGACCGAGCTCGATGTTGCCGGACCACTCGATGGACTCGATACCGGTCATGCTGTGGGTGTACTCAGTGTAGTTTACACCGTCGAAGGAGATGTAGCACTTAACGTTCAGGGTCTGATCAGCATACTCGAAGGTGTAAGCAGTGTGAACCATCTCACCATCGGGAGCAAGCATGTTGTTGGTCATCATTACGTAGGGATCCTTGGTCTGGTTCATGTACCAAACGCGGTTGTAGATGAAGCCGAGGCCGTCCATACCGCCGCCCTCAGTGAAATCACGGAGCAGGCCGGGGAGCTTGATGAAGTCAGAACCGTAGTTGGTGGAAGGAACGGTAGCGCTTGCTCTGTGGCGGAGATAGATGGTCTTGCCGTTCATGTCAGCGGTGTCGTCGCTCATCGGGATACCGACGTATGCGCCGCCCTCAGCTGCGGGAACGAAAGCAATGCCGTTTTCGATCTTGATGCCGTTAGCATCATCGTTTACGTACTCGGCAGCGTCAGCAACAGCACCTGCGGGAGCCTTGTCTGCCAGCGGGTTCTCACCCTCGAAGTCGATCCAAACGATAACGTTATCGTTGAGATCAGCAGCGGATGCGGGGACGATGGTCATAGCAGCCAGCATTACGACTGCGAGAGCCAGTGCGAAAATCTTCTTCATGAGAAAATCCTCCGTTTTAAAATTTTTTATTGTTTTCGCTTTGTGTCAAAGCTTAAAACCGAAATTGGGGTTCTGCTTATTTACCGGTGCGGCGGCGAAGGCCGACGGTCAGGGTCAGAAGAGCCGCTGCGCCGAACAGAGCGAACAGAACGGCAGAATCAGCAGTGGTAGGCGTGGTGGTGGGAGCTGCAGTGGTGGTTGCAGGAGCAGCGGTGGTGTCAGCGGTGGGAGCTGCGGTCGTGGTGGGAGCTACGGTGCCTGCAGGAGCGGATCCGGTGCCTGCGGAGGGAACCATATCAGAGATCGAGGAAACCTCTTCGATGGTCAGAACCTTGTTGTAGATACGGAAATCGTCGATCTCCATGTTCATACCGCGGTTCTCGTCATTACCGTTATCGGTCTTACCGAGGTTGATCTGAGCAGCCAGATCGGCATATGCGCCTTCGTATGCGCCGGTGAACTCAGTGTAGTTTACACCGTCGGTGGAAAGGAATACGCTGCCCGAAACCTGACCGTCAGCATAGGTGATGGTCTGTGCAATGTGCATCCATTCAGTAGGATCGGAATAGATAAAGCCGGTGTGCGCAACCTTCTTCTTGGAGTCGCACATCAGGCGGCTGGTGAAGGTGGTCAGACCCTCAACTGCGCTTGCATCGGCAAAAATACGCAGATGCTTCGGAATCTCGTAAACGTCAGGACCGTAGGTGATTGCAGCACCGGTGATCTTAACGCGGCAGTAAACGGTCATGTTGTTGAACACGAGCGTATCGTCGGTAACCGGAACGCGGATAATGTTGAACTCGTCCGCAGGAATATAAGCGGTACCGTTCTCGACCTTAACCAGGTCACCTTCGATGATTGCGTTGTCGGCAGCCTTGCCGGCGGTAGCCTTATCTGCAAGTCTTTCTTCCAGGGTAGCGCCCTCGAAGTCAAGCCACAGAACTGCATTGTCATTGAGATCGGCAGCCGCAGCGGGCATAACGATCATCGATGCAAGCAGAAGAGCGGACAGCATAATGGTAAACAACTTTTTCATCACTGTTTCTCCTTAAAAAGATGAAATTTTAAATAAAAGACCGCAGTCTGTTATTTTGAAAAAGTGACAAGCTTTGGATGGGCAAAAAAGGAATCCTCCCGCAAAAGGGGACACCTTTAGCCGCGCGGGATAATACACCATATATACTATATCACGATCTCCCGTTTTGGACAACGGCAAAATCAATACAGGATTGTGCCGAATCAATACAAAAAGTGCAAAAATACTCTTTTTCTTGTTCTATTCTGTACACATATCCGCGTTAAATGGTTGATTTTTTTCGACGAAACTCCGAAGGCGTAACCCCGAAGACCCGTCGGAAGGCCTTGGTGAACTGCCCTTGATCAGCATAGCCCACCATATCCGCAACATCGGCCACCGAATATTCGTTTGCGGTCAGCAGAGCGGCGGCGGCGTTCATCTTACTGGTCACGATGTATTCCTGCGTGGACAAACCGCTGTAGCGCTTAAAAATTTTATAAAGATAGTCGGGAACAATGTGCAGGCGGTCACACAAGCTTCCGATGCGGATTGCCTCTCCGGGATGGGATTCGATATAATCCACCGCCTCCAGATACATCAGCATCGGCTTTGGAATCGGCCCCTCCTCCTGCTTTTCGCTCTGATGCACCGCAAGCAGGTGAAAAAAGACACTATATATATAGGTTGACAACTTGCAGTTTTTTCTCTGTTCAAACAAGAGACTGTGCAGAATATCCTCACATTCGTCGATCGCCTCCAGCCAAACGACACCCGGCATCCCGGGGCCGAGCAGACGCTCAACGTAAAGGGGCGCACGGGCGCCCTCCAGCTCATACCAATACTGCACAAGCGGTGCGTCGTCGTCACTCTCGATGGTATATTGCCGGCCGGGCACGCTGCAGTAGCAGCAGCCCCGTTCGATCGGCTTGCCGTTGAAGGTCCCCAGGCCATCGACCACGTAACGCACGATATACTGACACGCCGTGCGCACAACCCGCTTACCAATCGGATATTTTTCATAACCAAAGCTGCGCACGACAAGCGGATGACGCTCCTCGTCCTTTGCCATCAAAAGCAGTTTTTGCGTGTTTTCGGTCGTCCATCCGGCGGATGACGGCAGCCATTTCGTCGAATTCCCCGAAAAATCGACACGGGTAAAAAGCGGCGGCATAGGGCCCCTCCTTTCGGTCAATTTGTATTGATTATACCAAGAAAGGAAATACTTTGTCAATATGCAATTTTTGGTTCCGAAAAAGCAATTTTTGTCAAAGCTCCTTTTCGGCAGATATTTTTCTTTCGCGGTGCTTAGTTTTCCTGCTTACCCAGCTTTTTCCGTCTGAATTCGGACGGGGTAAGCCCATGCACGCGGCGGAAGACCTTGGCAAACTGCCCCTGATCGACGTAGCCGACCATGTCCGCAATGCTGGAAACCGAATATTCGGAAGATGCAAGCAGGTTGGTTGCCATATGCATTTTGCTGTTGATGATGTATTCCTGCGTAGACAGACCGCTGTATCGCTTGAAAATTTTATAGAGATAATCGGGTACGATATGCAGGCGGTCGCAGAGGTCGGTCACCTTGATCTGACAGTTGAGATGCGACTCGATATAATCCACCGCCTCCAGATACATCAGCATCGGCTTCGGCACGGCATCCTCCTCCCGCGTTTCGTTCTGATGCAGAGAGAGCAGGTGGAAGAATACACTATATAGATATGTAGACATTTTGTAATCAGCAGGATTGTCAAAAAGCAGCTCCGAAAACACCCTCTCATAGCGCTCGATTGACGAAAGAGCCGTTACGCCGGGCTGGATAAATCCGAGCATCCGCTCGACATACAGCGGGGCCTTGCTTCCGCTGAGCTCAATCCAATAGTGCACCAGCGGCTCTTTCACGTCGCTCTCGATGGAATACTTCTGTCCCGGGACACTAAGGTAACAGGAACCGCGCTCGATCGGCATCCCGTTGAACCTGCCCTTGCCGCCGACCACGTATCGCACGATATACGGCCGCGCAGAACGCACAACACGGCGCCCCGGCGCATAGCAATCGTAGCCGAGCACACGGAAGGAAAGGGGATGCGGATCCTCTTCACCAACCAGCAAAAAGAGCCTCTGTGAGTTCTTCTGCGTCCAGCCAATTGAGGCAGGTCTCCATTCGGATATCTCGCCCGAAAAATTCATCTGTCGAAAACGCGGCGTCATGATGTGCTCTCCTTTCCTTTAACTTGTATTGATTATACCAAATATAATATTGATTTGTCAATACTATTTTTTCGCTTGCTATGTTAGAATAATGATGAGTAACTTTCCGCTTTTTGTTTTCGCGGAAAACGATTCGATCGGTTTCCGGGCTTTTCCGACAAAAAAATACGATTTGTGCCGGAACCCAATTCCGGCAAAGAAAAAGGAGGCAGTCAAATTCCCGTGAACAAAAGAATAACCGCCGGCATAAGTGCCTTTCTGCTTATGTCCCTTCTTCTGACCGGCTGCAACACCCCGCTTCAGCCGATCCCGGCCGAAACGACGGCCGCTCCCGTGACTACGGTCGCTCCCGAAACAACGGTCGCTCCCGAAACAACGGCTGCACCCGTGACGACGGCTGCACCCGAGACGACGGCTGCACCCGAAACAACGGCTGCACCCGAGACGACGGCCGCGCCCGAGACGACGGCTGCACCCGAGACGACGGCTGCGCCCGAGACGACGGCTGCGCCCGAGACGACGGCTGCACCCGTGACGACGGCTGCGCCCGTGACGACGGCTGCGCCCGTGACGACGGCTGCGCCCGTGACGACGGCTGTGCCCGAGACGACGGCTGTGCCCGAGACGACGGCTGTGCCCGAGACGACGGCTGTGCCCGAGA
>JAZODX010000173.1:0-2253 GCA_045597265.1 Eubacteriales bacterium
CGGCGGTTTTCCTGCCGATTTGGCTTGGCGCGGGGGAAGACGGGGTCACTGAGGGAGACGTCATACAGCTGGTCCTTGCGTGCTTTCTTTTGTTTGTGCTGACGCTTGCTCTTCGACTGGCGGCGTGGGGGCTGGGGCGCCTGCTTGACAGGCGTGTGCTCGGGTCGCTGGATGGAAATTATCTCAATTGGGGAGAGAGGAAGATCAAACTTGATGAGATCGATGCGTTCGGATATCGGTATGTGCCGTTTGCGCGGCTCTTTCGCTGTACGCCGTCGGGGCTTCGGGTTTGGGTTGGCGGAGAGGTGCTGACGCTCGAGCATGCGCCCTACTGGGTGCGGCTTGCACTTTGCTTTCGCTGCCCGAATGCACACCGCCGTCCGACGGTGGGGGTATGGGTGCTCCTCGGCGGAGCGATATTGCTTGGCGCGGGGATTGCGGCCGTGCTTTATGCGTGACGTCGGCAAAATAGGAAAAGTGCTTGACAAATCGGGAAATTGTGATATAATAAGGTGGAAAGACCATGACGGGAAAGAGTAACGCACGGCCGCCGGACAGAAAGTCGCCGGATGATGAGAGGCACACGGACACCGCGCGCGAATACCTCCCCGAGTTTTGCACCGAACCGTGCAGAGACACTCTGCACCGAGTAGGCTGTGACGGTCGCGCCCGTTATCGCGCAGGGGTATGCAAGTACCCGCAGAGCGAGGATGTGTGAGCATTCTCGGAATAAAGGTGGTATCACGGGTTCTCCCGTCCTTTTCGGACGCGGGGAATTTTTTCTTTTTTCGGTAAAATCAGAATTTATTTTTGGAGGTATATAAACGATGCAAATTTACGAAGAATTACAGGCGCGCGGCCTGATCGCTCAGGTAACCGACGAGCCGCTGATCCGTGAGCTGATCAACAATGGTAAGGCAACCTTCTATATCGGCTTTGACCCGACGGCAGACAGCCTGCACGTCGGTCACTTCATGGCGCTCTGCCTGATGAAGCGTCTGCAGATGGCGGGCAACAAGCCGATCGCGCTGATCGGCGGCGGCACGGCCATGGTCGGCGACCCGTCCGGACGCACCGATATGCGCTCGATGATGACCCGTGAGACCATCGAGCACAACTGTGCCTGCTTCAAGGCGCAGATGGAGCGCTTCATTGAGTTTGGCGAGGGCAAGGCCATGATGGTCAACAATGCCGACTGGCTGCTGGGGCTGAACTATATTGAGATGCTCCGCGACGTCGGTGCCTGCTTCTCGGTCAACAATATGCTTCGCGCCGAGTGCTATAAGCAGCGCATGGAGAAGGGTCTGTCCTTCCTCGAATTCAACTACATGATTATGCAGAGCTACGACTTCTACGTGCTCTATCAGAAGTACGGCTGTAATCTGCAGTTTGGCGGCGACGACCAGTGGTCGAATATGCTGGGCGGTACCGAGCTGATCCGCCGCAAGCTGGGCAAGGACGCAAGTGCCATGACCATTACCCTGCTTCTCAACTCCGAGGGCAAGAAGATGGGCAAGACCCAGTCGGGCGCCGTTTGGCTTGATCCGAACAAGACCAGCCCCTATGATTTCTATCAGTACTGGCGCAACGTCGGAGACGCCGACGTGCTCAAGTGCCTGCGTATGCTGACCTTCCTGCCCCTTGAGCAGATCGATGAGATGGACAAGTGGGAGGGCAGTCAGCTCAACACTGCAAAGGAAATTCTCGCCTACGAGCTGACCAAGCTCGTCCACGGTGAAGAGGAGGCAGAACGCGCACAGGCATCTGCCCGCGCCCTCTTCTCAAGCGGCGCGTCGGGGGATATTCCCACCGCCACGCTGACCGAAGCCGACCTCGTTGACGGTGCACTGGATATTCTCACCATCCTCGTCAAAGCAGGTCTCGTTCCATCAAAGTCCGAGGCGCGCCGTGCCGTTGAGCAGGGCGGCGTCACCGTAGAGGGCGAAAAGGTAACCGATATCAAAACCACCTACCCCGCCGAAGTTCTCGCCGCCGGTATTCTTGTCAAACGCGGCAAGAAGAGCTTCAAGAAGGTAGTGGTGGAATAAGGAGACAGAGGTCTCGATGAGGGAAGGGGAATCCTTTTGAAAAAGGCTTCCCCTTCCCTCATGAAGTGCCTTCGGCACTTCATTTCACCCAACCCCTGCGAAAACTTTCCTGCACGCTTTTGATCAAGAGGGCGCGAACCGAGCGTTAGCGGTATAACGCTTGGTTCGCGCCTTTTTCATCACTTCGTTGTTAGGAAGTTTTTGC
>JAZODX010000174.1:0-3098 GCA_045597265.1 Eubacteriales bacterium
TCGTTTCGGGAGCGGCCGTCGTTTCGGGCTCAGCAGATTTGGGTGCCATCAGCGTGGCGATGATGAAATCGTTGACCATAAAGGTGGTCCCGTTGAACTTATAGGCAATGATCTCCGAACCGTTATCGGTCAGCGAATCAATGACGCAGGGCAGCACACCCAGCGTAGCACCTGCCTTGGGCTCCCAGGCAGTGGCATCAAGCACGATGTCGTTCTTTCCGTTGACCGAGCACTTTGCCTTGATCTGCATCTCTTTCCACGGAATCAGCGCCTCCATGCTGTAGGAGGTCGTTCCTTCAACGTGACCGGTATTGGCGGCGGTAATCTTTCTCGACATAAACGAATCTGAATAATTATGGCGGAAAGAAACGACCGAGCCGTCCTTCATCGAGCCGAAGGTGAAAAAGACGCCCTCAGCCCGTTCATCGGTCAGCAAACAGCCGGGATTGATAGAAATCTCCATGCAGTCAATACCAACCCAATTTTCTCTTGCGGTACGCCAGCTGGGCGTGCTGTCGTTGAGGGTGCAGGCGTAATAAAGCCCGTTTTCATCCCAGCTGAGGTGCAGAACGTCAACCGAATCACCGACCTCCCCCACCCAGGCCGTCGCCGTGGTTTTGTCCATAACGAAGGTTGCCTCGTACTCGCCTTCCTCGATAACACCGTCAATCTTTGGGGTACCGTAGGGGATCTCCATGCTGAAATCCGGTGCGGCAGACACGGCGGGCGTAAAAGCGGGAATGATCAGAAGCAGGAAGAGAAAAAGTAAAACCGAGAGCTTCATCCATTTCATGTTTCTCATAATTTTCTCCTAAAAAAATCAATTTTGATATTCCAATCACACCTAAAAAACAATCAAGCGGGGGATGGGGTTTCCCCCATCCACCGCCGGATTAATCTTAAAGACCGCGCTTAACGTAGTGCGTGTGCAGAATTTCGTGTGCCTTGTGGCTGCCGGGCTCGCCGAGGAACTCGTCGTAGAGACGCTTGACGGCCGGGTTATCCTGCGACTTGCGCAGTTCCATCTTGGCATCTGCGTTGTACAGAACCGAAGCACGGAGCTCGCGAAGGTTGACGTTGTTGCGAACCACTGCGGGCTGATAGGGCTGACCGCCGCCGTTGACACAGCCGCCGGGGCAAGCCATAATCTCAACGAACTGCACGTTCAGCTCGCCCGACTCGATTGCCTTGAGCAGAGCCTTGGCGTTGGCCGTACCGCTGGCGACGGCAACGTTAACCTCAAGGTCGCCCAGCTTGTAGGAAGCCTTCTTAACGCCCGCGATACCGCGAACGTCGTTGAACTCGAGCTTCTCAAGCTTCTCGCCGAGGATAACCTCAGCTGCCATACGGAGAGCAGCCTCCATAACACCGCCGGTTGCGCCGAAGATTGCGCCGGCACCCGAACCGATCTCAAACGGAGCGTCAAACTTACCGTCATCAAGTGCGCGGAAGTCGATACCGGCCTTCTCGATCATGCGGCCGAGCTCGCGGGTCGTGATGGCAACGTCAACGTCGGGAACACCGGCAGCAGACTGACCGTCGCGGCCAACCTCGAACTTCTTCGCGGTACAGGGGATAGCCGATACGAAGACGATATCCTTGGGGTCAAGGCCCATCTTCTGTGCATAGTAGGTCTTATACATTGCACCGAACATCTGCTGAGGAGACTTGCAGGAGGACAGATTCTCGGTGAACTGCGGGAAGTAATGCTCGCAGTACTTGATCCAACCGGGCGAGCAGGAGGTGATGAGCGGCAGAGGACCATTGTTCTTGATGCGGTCAAGCAGCTCAGTAGCCTCTTCCATGATGGTGAGGTCTGCGGTGAGGTTCATATCGTATACGCCGTCGAAGCCAAGTGCCTTCAGCGCCGAAACCATCTTACCCTCAACGTCGGTACCCGGCTCGTAGCCGAAGCACTCGCCGATGGTCGCGCGGATGGAGGGAGCGGTACAGATTGCAACGTGCTTGGTGGGATCAGCGATTGCGTCAAGTACCTTCTGGGTGTCATCCTTCTCATAAAGTGCACCGACAGGGCAGGCAACGATACACTGACCGCAGTTAATGCAGGAGGTATCTGCCAGCTTGACTTCAAATGCAGAACCGATGTGCGTATCGAAGCCGCGGTCGTTGGGACCGATTACGCCGATACCCTGCATCTTGTGGCAGGCAGCAACGCAGCGGCGGCAGAGGATACACTTGTTATTGTCACGAACGATGGAGGGGGAGGAATCGTCGATCTCGTACTCGGTACGCAGACCGCCGAAGTGGGTCTCCTCAACGCCGTAGTCGCGGCAAAGCTTCTGCAGCTCGCAGTCGGTGCTGCGAACGCAGGAGAGGCACTTCTTTTCATGGTTCGAGAGGAGAAGCTCGAGGTTGAGCTTACGCGCCTGCCGAACCTTGGGGGTGTTGGTGAATACCTCCATGCCCTCGTTGACGGGATATACGCAGGCAGTAACCAGACCACGCGCGCCCTTAACCTCGACCAGGCAGAGACGGCAAGCGCCGATCTCGTTGATATCCTTGAGGTAGCAGAGGGTAGGAATATCGATATGAGCCGCTCTCGCAGCTTCCAGAACCGTGGAATTCTTCGGCACGTCGTACTCGCGGCCGTTTATCTTAATCTTTACCGTTTCCATATTATCCACAATTCTCCTTTCTTAGTGTTTGGAAATTGCGCCGAACTTACACTTTTCCATACAAGCACCGCACTTCACACACTTCGTCTTATCGATGACGTGAGGCTGCTTGACGGAACCGCTGATCGCACCTGCGGGACATACGCGTGCGCACAGCGTACAACCCTTACACTTCTCGGGATCAATCTCGAAGGAGAGCAGGTTCTTGCAAACGCCGGCAGGACACTTCTTGTCCACAACGTGTGCAATATATTCGTCGCGGAAGTAGCGGAGGGTGGAGAGAACCGGGTTCGGTGCCGTCTGACCCAGACCGCAGAGAGATGCCGACTTGATGTACTCGGCCAGCTCCTCGAGGCGATCGATATCCTCAAGCTCGCCGTTACCTGCAATAATCTTGTCGAGAATCTCAAGCATACGCTTGGTACCGACACGGCAGGGCGTACACTTACCACAGGACTCATC
>JAZODX010000175.1:0-23005 GCA_045597265.1 Eubacteriales bacterium
GCTTCCTTTTCCTCGGGGAGAAGGGAGGCGTGCACGTCGGCCACGTCGATTCCAACGGCGGCGGCAACGGCGGCGGCCGCTCTCGGGTTATCGCCCGTCAGCATCACGGGGCGAACGCCTGCCGCGCGGAGTGCGGCAACGGCGGCAGGGGAATCGGGCTTGATTCTGTCGGCAATCGCAATCAGCGCGGCGGCTTCCCCGTCCGCAAGGAGACAGACCACCGTCTTGCCCTCGGCCTCAAGTCGGGCGAGCACGTCCTCGGGAAGGGCGGCACCGACAGCAGACGGCTTTCCGACGAAGCAATCGCATCCCTCCACGCGGCCGCCCACGCCGCGGCCGATCTCGTTTCGGAAAGCTTCAGCCTCGGGAAGCGGCGCGTCTCCCACCGCCGCACAGACGGCGCGGGCAAGCGGATGGGTGGAGGAAGCCTCCAGCGCCGCCGCCATGCGGAGGCATTCGTCCGCCGAACGGCTGCCGAGCGGCAAAACGTCGGTGACGGCGGGCTTTCCTTCGGTCAGTGTGCCCGTTTTGTCGAGCAGAATACAGTCAACGGCGTGAAGGGTCTCAAGCGCTTCGGCCGATTTGATCAGAATCCCCAGCTGAGCACCTCGTCCCGTACCGACCATAATTGCGGTCGGGGTTGCCAGGCCGAGCGCGCAGGGACAGGAGATCACCAGCACCGAAACGGCACAGCGGAAGGCAGTATCGGGCCGCCCGACAATCAGCCAGACGGCGGCGGTAATCAGCGAGACGGCGATGACGGCAGGTACGAAAATGCGGCTGATTTTGTCTGCCAGGCGCGCGACGGGAGCCTTCGACGCCGCGGCGTCCTCCAGCAGACGCAGAATGCGGGCAAGCGCGGTTTCACTGCCCACGCGGTCAGCGGTAAAAACTGCTGCACCGTCGGCAACGGTGCAGGCGGCCGAGATGCGGTCGCCCACGCCGTGGTCAACCGGCATGGACTCGCCGCTGAGGGCCGATTCGTCCACCGAGAGTGCCCCCTCAACGATGACGCCGTCCACCGGGATCAGCTCACCGGCACGGACACGCACGCGGTCGCCCACGCCGATGTCAGACACGGGAAGCTCGACCCACGCACCCTCCCGCTCGACCCACGCGGTGTCGGGTGATAACGCGGCAAGCGCACGCACGGCGTCGGCCGATTTGCGGCGGGCGCGGTGCTCGAGAAATTTGCCGAGCGAGACGAGGGTGAGGATGGTTGCCGCTGACTCAAAATAGAGCGAATGGAGCCAATGGTGCACCGTTTCGGTGTCGCCCGCTCCCTGTGCGTAGCCGATGGCGTAGATGGCAAAAACGCCGTAGAGCACAGAGGCCGCCGCGCCGATGGCAACGAGCGAATCCATATTGGGTGCGCGCCGTGCGAGGGCGGCGAAACCCGATCGGAAGAAGCGGCGGTTGAGAATCAGCACGGGTGTGGTGAGCAGGAGCTGCGTAAATGCGTAAGGAATCGCGTTCTCCGCCCCGGCAAAGAAGGGAATGGTCAGCCCCAGCATGGGCCCCATCGAGACGACCATCAGAAGCGCAGTCAAAATCAGGGACGCGATAAGGGGGGGCAGAGGCGAGGACTCTTTTTTCTCGGTCGGCTCGGGGGGGGCAGACTCCCCCTCGGGGGCGGCCGCGTATCCGGCACGCTTGACGGCCGCAACAATCTCGCGGCGGATGCGCGCCGCATCAGCGTCATCACAGCTAAGGGAGAGCGAATCGGTCAAAAGGGAGACGCTGACCTCGCGAACGCCCGAGACGGCGTTCTCCGCGTGCTCAACGTGCGCCGAGCAGGATGCGCAGGTCATCCCCTTTACGGAAAATCGGAGTTTCATGGTAAATCAGCCTTTCTGTGGGAAGCCCCTTTGCCAAAAAAATTTGGGCAGGGGGAAATATCAGAACCGGAAGTAAATAAAGGGATTATAGGTGGAGGAGGCGAGGGACATAATACAGAGGAGGAGCAGGGGAATCGAGACGGCGTAGCCAACCCAGTCGAGCCTGTGGGCGCCGGCCCACGCGCGGAGACGGGGAACGACGGGAGCCGAGAAGAGGGCGGCAACGGCGAGAATGGTGAGGGTATAGGGATCGAGGAGAGTAAGCGCAGGCGCGGCACTGCCCGGGGTGAACATGGAGGCAAGGTAACGGGCGGCGGCAGTCATGGTGTCGGCGCGGAAAATGACGAAGGAGAGGATGACCGAAAGCGCAGTGACAGGGCGCCAGAGAAGAGCGACGCCCTTGCGCGCCGTAGGACGGACGATCTGCTCGATCATCTGCATGGTGCCGTGCCAGAGCCCCCAAACGATAAAGTTCAGGCTTGCACCGTGCCAGAGACCAGTGGTGAAAAAGACGACGTATTTGTTGATAACGGTGCGTACTCTGCCGCGACGGTTGCCACCGAGCGGGATGTAGACGTACTCACGGAACCAGGTTGAGAGTGAAATGTGCCAGCGGCGCCAGAACTCCTGGGTCGAGCCCGAAATATAAGGATAGTTGAAGTTCTCGGCAATCCGAAAGCCGAAGAGGTGGCCAAGGCCGATGGCCATATCGGAGTAGCCCGAGAAATCGTAGTAAATCTGGAAACAGTAGGCCACGGCACCCAGCCAGGCCAGCGGCGCGGAAAGTCCCTCGGCAGCAAAGGCGCGGTCGGTGATAAAGCCGCAGGGATTGGAAACGAGCAGCTTCTTGGCCAGGCCGAAGAGGAAGCGGCGCATCCCCATCGCGGCGGTGTCGGCCGTGACGCGGCGGCAGGCAATCTGCTCGGCAATATCGTGATATTTGACGATGGGACCGGCGATCAGCTGGGGGAAAAACGCAATATAGAGAAAGAGATCGTCGACGCGCTTCTGCACCGGCGTCTCGCCCCTCCACACGTCAATCACGTAGGAGAGAATCTGGAAGGTGTAGAAGGAAATACCGATGGGCAGGGGAAGGTGGGGAACGGGAAGATCGGCGAAGGGGAGCGCGTTGAAGAGCTGCACGGCAAAGCCGGCGTATTTGAATACGCCGAGCATGGCCAGATCAAAGAGAACGATCGCAATCATCACGGCACGGCGCCGTCCGCCCCGATATGCATCCACGCCGCGCGCGGCAGCGTAGTTGACGGCGACCGAAAGAATCATCAGCAGAACGTAAATCGGCTCGCCGAAGGCATAAAAGAACAGGCTGGCAACGGAGAGCAGAATATTTTTCGCCCGCACCGACGGCAGAAGCTGATGCATCAGCCAGACGAGGGGAAGAAAGATAAACAGAAAGATAGTGGAAGAGAAAACCATGTGGCCTCCCGATCAAGAAAATTCTTCCTTTCATTATATCATATTTATAACGCGATTGCAAGAGTTTTATGCAGCTAACTTGCGGAATTGCACGAGAAACGAAAATATGCACGCAGCTCGCCCCACAAGGTGAGGGCAAAAGCAAGAAACTTGTGCGCCGGGCGAAGCCCCCGTCAGCCTTCCCCGACAAGAAGCTCGGGTGCAAGCGCCTCTCCGCCGCAAATTTGAAAGTTAGCGCAAACTAACCAAAAACAAAAATTTCTTTACCCCTTGACAGAATTCCCGGTTTCGTATATACTATAGTGAGAATCGGCATCGATTCGGCTGTGATCGGAAAGAATCCGCCGCTCCCCCTGCAGAGAGTGCTGCCATGGCTGAAAGCAGCACGGGATGGGCGATGGGCTGTGCGTCCGTGAGCCACCGGGTAACGCCCGGCGCGTGTGTCGCGTTACAGACACGAGAGGCGTCGCAATTGCCGCGCCCGAATTCAAGTGAGAAAGCAGAGTGGAACCGCGGGAAGCCGCCTCTGGACGTGTATGACACATCCGGGGGCTTTTTTTGTCCCGTCTCTGCCCAAAAGGAGATACCGCCATGCCAACCAAAGTTACGTTTGAACTGAACGCGCCCCGCCTGCGCCGGGGCGGACGCGTGCTCAAAAAGCTTGCCCGCGAGATCAAAGCCGACGTTGCCGTCATCCGCGAGCGCGACCCCGCCGCTCGCTCCGATCTCGAGGTGCTTCTGCTCTATTCCGGCCTGCACGCCCTGCTGGCCTACCGTGCAGCACACGCGCTTCACGAAAAGGAATATTATTTTGCCGCCCGACTGATCAGCCAGACGGCGCGCCATCTCACCGGCATTGAAATCCATCCCGGTGCGAAAATCGGCCGCGGCCTCTTCATTGACCACGGCATGGCCGTAGTGATCGGAGAGACGGCCGAGATCGGGGATAACTGCACCCTCTATCAGGGCGTCACCCTCGGCGGTACGGGCAAGGACGTCGGCAAGCGCCATCCGACCCTCGGCAACAACGTGCTCGTCGGTGCGGGCGCGAAGGTGCTGGGGCCCTTTAAGGTCGGGGACAACGCCAAAATTGCCGCTAACGCCGTCGTACTCAACGAAATCCCCGCCGACTCCACCGCCGTCGGCATTCCCGCGCGGGTCGTGCGCCGTGCGGGCGAACGGGTCAGCGAGGCTGCGGATCTTGACCAGATCCACGTGCCCGACCCCGTCGCACAGCAGCTCTGCGCACTCCAGCGCAGAATTGAGGAACTGGAAAAAAAGGAAAGGATGCGGAATTCGTCCGAATCGGAGAGCAACACGCTTTGACGTCGGACGATCCGCCACGGTATTATGCGTAAAACGAAAATTGTCTGTACCCTCGGCCCCGCTACGCAGAGCGAGACCGCCATGGAAGAGCTGCTCCACGCGGGCATGAACGTCGCGCGGCTCAACTTCTCGCACGGCACGCACGACGACCATCGGGAAACCATCGAAACCTTCCGCCGCGTGCGTGACCGCCTGCACCTGCCCGCCGCCGTTCTGCTCGACACCAAGGGCCCCGAGATCCGCCTGCGCAAATTCGCGGGCGGCTCGGCGGAGCTGGTGCGCGGCGGGACCTTCACGCTTACAACCCGTGACGTGGAGGGCGACGCGACGGTCGCGTCGATCACCTACGCCGATCTTCCCCGCCAGCTTACCCCGGGCAACCGCGTCCTCATTGACGACGGCCGCATCTGCCTGCGCGTAAGCGACGTCTCGGGAAGCGAGATCGTCTGTACTGTCGAGACGGGCGGCACGGTGAGCAATCACAAGGGCATCAACCTGCCCGGCGTCCGCCTGGACATGCCCTACCTCAGCCCCGAGGATGAAGCCGATATTCGCTTCGGCGTGGAGATGAACGTCGATTTCATCGCCGCCTCCTTCGTCCGCCGCAAGGAGGACGTGATTGCCCTGCGAAAGTTCGTCAATTACTGGGGCGGCCGCGATATCCGCATCATTGCCAAGATCGAGAACACCGAGGGTATCGATAATTTTGACGAAATCCTGCGCTATTCGGACGGCATTATGGTTGCCCGCGGCGATATGGGCGTTGAGGTGGAATTTGAGCGCCTGCCGGGTCTGCAGAAGCAATTTATCCGCAAGTGCTACCGCGCGGGGAAGATGGTCATTACGGCAACGCAGATGCTTGAGTCAATGATCCATTCGCCGACCCCAACGCGTGCCGAAATCACCGACGTGGCCAACGCCGTATTCGACGGCACCTCGGCCGTTATGCTCTCGGGCGAGACGGCAATGGGAGACTATCCCGCCGAGGCCGTCCGCGTCATGGCAAAAATTGCCGAGCAGGCCGAGCGGGACGCGTTCGCCATGGGAGTATGGCGCAACGACCAGTTTGAGGTGGACGTCAACGACACCACCAACGCCATCTGCGACGCGGCCTGTACCACCGCGCGGGACATTGGTGCCGCCGCCATCATCGCGGTCACCAAATCGGGCACCACCGCCCGCCGCGTCTCAAAATTCCGCCCCTTCGAATCGATCGTGGCCGCAACACCGGTCGAGAAAACCTTTCATCAGCTTTCCCTGTCCTGGGGCGTCTATCCCGTGCTCTCCCTCAATCAGAACAGCTCAGACGAGCTCTTCCTGCACGCCATCGACTGCGCCAAGCAGATTGACGCCGTCAAGCCGGGTGACATTACCGTCATCACCGCCGGCGTTCCGCTGAACGTGGCCGGCACAACCAACCTGCTCAAGGTGCAGGTCATTGAAGATAACCGCGCGTAAGCGTGTAAAATTATTATTCCACAAAGAATCATCGGAGGTCAGTATGTTACTCTACAATTCCTTATCCCGCACGCGCGAGGAAATCGTGCCGCTCGAGGCGGGCAAAATCAAAATGTACACCTGTGGTCCCACCGTATACCACTTTGCCCACATCGGCAACCTGCGCACCTATATCATGGAGGACATCTTAGAGAAGGCTCTGCGCTATGAGGGCTACGACGTGACCCGCGTGATGAACATCACCGACGTGGGCCATCTGGCAAGCGACGCCGACACGGGCGAGGACAAGATGCTCAAGGGCGCGAAGCGCGAGAATAAATCGGTGATGGAAATCGCAAAGTTCTACACCGACGCCTTTTTCGAGGACTGCCGCAAGCTCAACATCAAGCGCCCCGATATCGTTGAGCCTGCCACGAACTGCATTGATCAGTATATCGAGCTGATCTCGGGCCTGCTTGCCAAGGGCAGCGCCTATATCGCGGGCGGCAACGTCTATTTTGACACCTCGACGCTCAAGAAATATTACGTGTTCAACGATCACGACGAGGAAGATCTCGCCGTCGGCGTCCGCGAGGGCGTGGAGGAGGATACCAACAAGCGCAACAAAAACGACTTCGTGCTGTGGTTTACCAAGTCGAAGTTTGAGGATCAGGCGCTGAAGTGGGATTCGCCCTGGGGCGTCGGATATCCCGGCTGGCACATCGAGTGCTCGGGAATTTCGCTCAAGCATCTGGGCGAAACGCTGGACATCCACGCCGGCGGCATTGACAACGCGTTCCCCCACCACACCAATGAAATCGCCCAGTCCGAGAGCTACGTCGGGCACAAATGGTGCAATTATTGGTTCCACGTTCACCACCTCAACACCGACAGCGGCAAAATGTCGAAATCGAAGGGCGAGTTTTTGACCGTATCCCTGCTTGAGAGCAAGGGCTACGATCCGATGGCCTATCGCTTCTTCTGCCTGCAGAGCCATTACCGCCGCAACCTGGTCTTCTCCTGGGAAAACCTCGACAATGCCGCAACGGCGTACAACAAGCTGATCGCCCGTATCGCCGCACTCGGCACTGAGGGCGAGGTTGACGGGGAGGCACTTGCCGCCCTGCGCGAAAGATTTGCCGAGGCGCTCGCAGGCGACCTCAACACCTCACTCGCCGTGACTGCCGTCTACGACGCACTCAAAGCCGACGTGAACGATGCGACCAAGCGCGCGGCAATGGCCGATTTCGACCGCGTCCTGTCGCTGAATCTGCTTACCGCCGCCGACGCCCTCCGCGAGAAGAAGGATGCCGAGACCGAGGGAGGCGACCCCGAAATCCTCGCCGCCATCGAGGCCCGCGCCGCCGCCAAGAAGGCAAAAAATTACGCCGAAGCTGACCGTATCCGTGACGAGCTTGCCGCACGGGGAATCATTCTCGTCGACACGCGCGAAGGAACGACCTATAGAATCGAGAAATGAAAATGAAAGCTTTATTTGAAAAATACCGCGAGATCATCATGTACCTGATCTTCGGCGTCCTGACCACCGTCGTCGGCGTCGGTACCTATTGGCTGATTTTCGTACTGGCCGAGCACGGGCTTCGACTGGATCTGAGCGATAAGGACAGCGCGCTCTATCTGGGTGTGTATCTGTCGGCACAGCTGATCCATTGGGTTGCGGCCGTTCTGTTTGCCTTTTTCACCAACAAAAAGTGGGTATTTACCGACGCCCGCCCCGAGCCGCTCGGCCGCCAGCTGATCACCTTTGCCGGCTCCCGCGTGGCCACGCTCCTGCTCGATATCGCCGTCACCTACGTGGGCGTACTCTGCTTTGCGGCCATTCTGCCGAAGGGCTATCTCCTCTTCTCCGCACTCACTCCCGATCTTTTGGGTAAAATCGCGGCGGCCGTGCTCGTAGTGATCGCAAACTACGTACTGAGCAAGCTTTTCGTCTTCAAGAAGAAATAAGTATACCGAAAAAAGAAGGACAGCCTGCAGCAACGTCATTCACTTAAGATGTAACATTCGTCATATTGCACGATGTAGGGGCGTTCTTTGAACGCCCGCGGGCGAACGAGGTTCGCCCCTACAAGAAATTTTTTGTGTATATTGACAACCACGTTTGCTTAAGTTCATGACGTTGCAGCCTGCAGGTTGTCCTTCTTTTGCGTCGGGCGGGCGAACGAATCCCGCCGCACATCAATAGCCTTCCCCGACAAGGGAAAGCTGAGGGTACGTCACGCCTGGCAACAAAAGCATAGGTTTTATTGCCAAAGTTAAGGGAAACGTCAAGTTAGCCTATCCCAGCGGGGAGGCGCTTGCACCCATCTTCACCGGAGAAGGCTACACTGTGCGTCATGTCCGCACCGGAAGCTAAAGTATAGGTTTATTTTTCCAAGCGATAAAAGATCCCTCCCGGAGAGAGCCCTTGTATAAAAGTATACACGCCGCTCTCCCCCAAAAATAAGTTTTTTGTTTCCATATCCGGGCAGAGAAAGAAAATTTACGAATTTTTGCTTTACAATCGAGCATACTTATATTATAATAAAGATATAATACCCGTACTATACCATTACACGTCTTTTTCGTGATATCCTGCAGTGAGGTAAATCAATGATGATCTTTAGTGGAAAAACCGATATCGGCCGTCGGCGCAAGGTAAATCAGGACACCTTTGCCATTGAGGCGATTGCCCCCGGCGCCCACCTGTTCGTCGTCTGCGACGGCATGGGCGGCGCAGTCGGCGGAGCCGAGGCCAGTCGGATTGCCTGCGATACGTTCTGCGCCGTCATGCGCGACGCTCTGCCCGAAATCGTGGCGGATGCCGCCGTCGTCTGCAGCGATGCCGATGCAGTGGCCGCACGGCGGGACCGCCTGTTTGCCGCGGTGCCCGATGCGCTCGGACACGCCGCCGAGGAGGCCAACCGCGCCGTATACGAAACCGCCATGGCTGACCCATCCCTGCAGGGTATGGGCACGACCCTCGTTGCGCTGATCGTTTGGGGCGAATACGCCTGCGCGGTCAACGTCGGAGACAGCCGTCTTTACGCGATCACCGCAGAGGAAATCTCCCAGATTTCCCACGACCACTCCTACGTACAGTATCTCGTTGATCTCGGCAAGCTTCCGCCTGAGGAGGCGCGCACCAGCACCAACCGCAATATCATTACCCGCGCCGTCGGTACGGCCGAGACGGTGGAGCCCGATATTTTTCTGGTTGATTCGGCACTCGTCGGAGAAGCCGTATTCCTGCTATGCTCTGACGGGCTGTCGGGAATGCTGACCGACGAGGAAATGGCAGAGATCGTTCGCGCCGCCGACACCGTTGAGCAGGCCGTGGACGAGCTGATTGACCGTGCCAATGCGGCCGGCGGCAGCGACAACATCACGGCGCTTCTCTGCCGATAAGCCCCGAAATCACGATAAAACAAGGATATTTTTAAAGAAATGATAGAAAATTACGATCGATTCATCGGGCAGGTGCTCGACCGCCGCTATAAGATTAAGCGCGTGCTTGGCGTGGGCGGCATGGCCGTGGTCTTTGAGGCGTACGATGCGCTGATGAAGCGGCCGGTCGCCGTGAAAATGCTCAAGGATGATATCGCGACCGACGAACAGGCGGTCAAGCGATTCATCAACGAGTCGAAGGCAGTTGCCATGCTCTCGCATCCGAATATCGTCAATATCTACGACGTGTCGGTCAAGCAGAACTGCAAATATATCGTCATGGAATATATCGAGGGCATCACGCTCAAGAATTACATGACCCGCCGCGGTCCTCTCTCCTTCCGCGAAACCATCAGCTATACCGAGCAGATTCTGCGCGCGCTCGAGCATGCGCACGCCAAAAATATCATTCACCGCGATATCAAGCCCCAGAACATTATGCTCCTCAAGAACGGGCAGATCAAGGTGACCGACTTCGGTATCGCCAAGCTTCCCCAGGCCGACACCCTGACCGCAACCGACAAGGCCATCGGCACCGTGTACTATATCTCGCCCGAGCAGGCCAGCGGCCGGCCGATTGACCAGCGCTCCGACCTCTATTCGCTCGGCGTCGTCATGTACGAAATGGCCACCGGACGGCTCCCCTTCTATGCCGACAGCCCTATTTCGGTGGCGCTGATGCAGGTAAACGATACGCCCCCCGCGCCCCGTACGCTTGATTCGGGGATTCCGCAGGGCCTGGAGCAGATTATTCTTTCGGCCATGGAAAAGAATCCTGCGCTCCGCTTTGAGAGCGCGGCACAGATGCTTCGCCAGCTGCAGCGGCTTCGCGCAGATCCGAACATCGTGTTCAAGCCCTCAAAGAAATTAATCCAGGCGCGCCGCGCCGAGGAAAAGGCGGCCGCCGCCCGCGCGCGGAAGGCCAAGCACCGTCCCAACCAATCCATGTTCCCCATCATTATGGGCGTGGCAACGGCACTTCTGCTGGTGATGATCGTCGCCGCGGTTTACGTGATCAGCGAGCTGATCTTTGCCGATAACTCACACATTATCAACGTCAAGGTGCCGACGGCAATCGGCAATATCTATCGCGGCTCAACCGAGGATCTCGGCTTTGAGGAGGAATATTACCGCGTAGAAATCGAATATAAGTACGATCCCGACAGTGCGCCCAACACCGTCATCGAGCAGGAGCCTGAGGGCGGTCTGACAAAAAAGGTCGTGCCGGGCAGCCAGCGCGTTGCGGTGACGCTGACCGTCAGCCGCGGTGCCGAGACGGTGATTCTCGGCGACTATACGGTCAAGGAGGTTCGCGCGGTCGAATCGGCTCTCCGCTCGCAGGGCTTCGTGGTCAAGCGTGAAACGGTCTATTCCGACGTCGTACAGTCGGGTTATGTTGCCCGTACCCTGCCCGAGCCCGGATCGGTCGTAAACGTCGGAGATACAATTCTGCTTTACGTCAGCCGCGGCGAGCAGATCAGAGAAATCATGACCCCCGATTTCGTTGGGCTCTCGGAGGTTGAGGCGGCGGCCGAGCTGAAAAAGAGCGGCCTTACGCTGGGTGAGGTGGTGTATATTACCTCGAACCGCCCCGCCGGAACGGTGCTTGAGCAGAGCGTGAGCGCCTACACGAAGGTACAGCCGGCCTCCTGCGTGATTGATTTCGTCGTCTCGGGCGGCCCTTCGTTCGGCATTATGGCCATGCCCGATCTGACCGGTATGACCCTTCAGCAGGCCAAGGTCGTGCTGGCCGACCTGAATCTTTCACTCTCGGTTGCGGGAACGGTCAAGAACAGTGCGGCGGAGGGACTGATCGTGGATCAGACGCCAAAGCATCTGACCGATCTGCGCGACTCCGGCGTTACGACGGTCCGCGTGACCATCAGCGGCGGCCCGAACTACCTCGGTGACGAGCCTGATCTTGCCGAAACGACCACCACCCGCGCCCCCGAAACGACGAAGCGCCCGGCGGAGACGACGCGCTTCTTCCCCGTTATCCCGAGATAAAACGCACTCCCTATTGATTCCCCCCAAACCCGCCATACGGCAGAAAGGAGCAGCCAATGCAGATTCGCCGTATTCTGTCCTATATTCTTCCCGCGCTCGCAGGTGTGCTGATTTTGGTCGCGCTACTCTGTCTGCCTCGCGCGGACGGGCCCGACCCGTCCGAAACCGACCCCCCCGCCGGTCCCGCCCTTTGGCTTGTGCAGTATCACGTCGGTGATACGCTGAGCCGGGATGCGGCCGAGCGCATTGCGGCGCTGGTTGCACTTGACGGTGTACGCACGGTCGAGCTTGCGGCGACACCGGCGGGCGGATATCCCGCCAAGCCTCCGCAGACACCGACGATAACGGTGGGGCTGATCCGCGATACCGATACCCGCGCCAGACTCGGCGAGATCGGCTTTATGCTTGAGCCCACCGAAAATTGCCTTCACGTCATTGCCTTCGGTGAGGCGGGCATGACGGCTGCGATCGATCGGCTTGTGGCGGCGCTGGACACGCTGCACGAGGGCACCCCGTCCCCCGACCGAATCCCCCGCGCATTCCTTGCCGCCGACGGCACGTCGAGCGACGAGCTTTACGCAACCAAGCTCCCCCTTACCTTTGACGAAACCGGCACCTTCCGGGTGCTTCTCTTCTCCGACCTCTCGGCCGGCATTGCGGTTTCCCCCTATACCGTGCAGGCAATTGAAAAGATCACGGCCGCCGAGAAGCCCGATCTGGTTTTATTCTGCGGCGGCTCGGCCGACGGATTTACCACCCGCGCCGCGCTGACCGAATTTCTCGGCGCCGTCACCGCTCCGCTCGAGGCGGCAGGCATTCCCTGGGCACATCTCTACGCGGGTGAGGACAGCCTTCCACGCGCGGAAAAGGATGAAATTTTCGCCTCCTTCGCCCATTGCGTATCCAAAAAGGGAGACTATCTGCTCCCCATCTTCCACGAGGGCAAGCCCGCGTTCGGTATCTGGATGATGAGCCTCCCCGAGACGGGCGGCGACTATACGGCAGAGGCCATGCGCAGCTTTGCCGACCGTGCCGTTCTTCTGCAGGGAAGGAGCGATTTCCCCGCGATTCTCGCCCTTGCGGCACCGCTGTACGAATTTTCCGCGGCGGCCGACTTCGCTTCGGCAGGCGAGCTGAACGAAACGGTTTCGGCACCCGAGGAAAACAACGGCTTTTTCTCGATTGCCGCGGCGGCAGGCGTTCGCGCCGTTTACGCCGGGCGGGATCACCTCAACAGCTATACGGCCGAGCATCTCGGCGTCGAGCTTGGGGCACTTGCCTCGCTCGGCTACGACGGCTACGGCTTTGGAGGAACCTTCGATACCAATCACCGCCTGCGCGGCGGACGGCTCGTTGAGCTGCACGCCGATGGAAGCTTTACATCAACCATGATCTTCGCCGCCGATTACGGGGTGGAGAGATAACGTCACGTCAGCCGAATTATCTCTGCGACACACGCCTATCCTTGCTTTTTGTCTGAGGTGAATATGCAAAATGAGACCAAAACCGGCCGCATCCTGCGGGGTGTGGGCGGGTTATACACGGTATTGATCGACGGCGCGGAGGGAGAGGTCATCTCCTGCCGCGCCCGCGGGCTTTTCCGGCACCACGATCTCACGCCCCTCCCGGGCGATCGGGTTCGGCTGGCGGGTGAAAACGACGGGAGCGGCGACGTGGTGATTGCCGAAATCATCGATCGGCGCTCGGCGCTGATCCGCCCGCCGCTGGCAAATCTCGACTATCTGTTCATCACGCTTGCCGCCGCGTCTCCCACCCCCGTGCTCGAGACGGTGGACAAGCTGACCGCCATCGCCGAGCATAACGGCATTGAGCCCGTGCTCGTGATCGGCAAGGCCGAGCTCGCCCCCGACGAGGCGGCGCGGCTGACCGATGTCTATCGCCGCGCGGGCTTTTCGGTTTTTCCGCTCAGCTGCCGCACGGGCGAGGGAATTGATGCACTGCGCGGCTTTCTCCGCGAAAATCTTCCGGGGCGCATCGCCGCCTTTGCCGGTGCGTCGGGCGTGGGCAAGTCCACGCTGATGACCACCCTCTTCCCCGGGCTCAACCTGGCCACGGGAGGACTGTCCCGCAAAATTGACCGCGGACGCCACACCACCCGCCACGTAGAAATTTATCCCGTCCCGGTCGGGGACAGCACGGCCTTCCTCGCCGACACGCCGGGCTTCAGTATGCTTGATTTTGCGCGCTTCGATTTCTTCGCACTCGACGATCTCGCCCCCGCCATGCGGGAGCTTGCGCCCCACCTCGGGAAATGCCGCTATACCGACTGCACCCACCTCTGTGAGGAGGGCTGCTCAATCGTCGACGCGGTCAAGGCAGGCGAGATTCCGAAATCCCGCCACGACAGCTACTGTGCCATGTACGCCGTGCTCAAGGAAAAAAAGGCCTGGAAGTGAGAAAACGGCGGGCGTAACTGCCAACTGCCGCCGCGAAACCAATATCGCACAGCGGATACCGCCATGCACGCCGTACGCCCTCACTCTCCTGCGACAGCCGTTCTCCCAAAGGGAGAGCCTTACTCTACCAACCCCATCCAAGAGAGGATGATATTGATGAAAGCATTTATCTATACCGGCGGCGAGGTCCTGGCCGACCGACTGTGCGATCGCCCGGAGACGGGGGATCTGCGAATCGCGGCCGACAGCGGCTACCGCACGGCGCAACGGCTGGGTGAGAAGATCGATCTTCTCATCGGCGACATGGACTCGCTTGACGGCGCTGATGACGCGGTCGCTGAGGTTGAGTCGATGGGCGGCGAGGTGGTTCGCGTCAAGGCTGAAAAGGATGAAACCGACACCCAGCTGGCCGTGCTTGAGGCCGTCCGCCGCGGTGCCGACGAAATCGTCGTCATCGGCGGCCTGTCGGGACGGCTCGACCACACCCTCTCAAATCTCGCCGTTCTCGAGGATCTGCACGACCGACACATCATTGCCCGAATTACCGACGGACGAAACCGCGTCCGCTATCTGAAAAACGACAGCCTGCTCATCGCCGCCGAGGGCTTCCGCTACCTTTCGCTGATCGCGATTGACGAGATCTGCCGCGGCGTTTCGGTCGAGGGCTGCAAATATCCGCTGGAGAACGCCAGACTCTATCGGAAAAATCAGTATGCCGTCAGCAACGAGCTCACGGGGGTCGTTGCCCTCGTTTCGGTCAGAAAGGGACGGCTCTGGGTGGTCGAATCGAGTGACCGCTGACCCGCTCTCCGCATATGCTGTCCTTGAAGAAACCGGAAAGGGGGCACGCATATGAAGATCGTCGTTGTTCGTTCACCCAAGCTTCTCGCGCCCATTCTGCGGCGCTGGTTTGGGATTAAGAAAACATAAAACAAAGGGCTTTTTGAAAAAACGCCCGCTCTCCCGTAAAATCACAGCCACGGAGGAAGGTTTTCGCGGGGGCGTGGGGGAGCCTTTTTCAAAAGGCTCCCCCACATAAAAAGGAGTTATCATGTCAGATTTCCTTCCGCTGACCCGTGCCGAGATGGATGCGCGGGGATGGGATGCACCCGATTTTGTCTACGTGACGGGTGACGCATACGTCGATCACCCGTCCTTTGGCGTTGCCATCATCTCGCGCGTGCTGGAGGACGCCGGCTACCGCGTGGCCATCCTCTCTCAGCCCGACTATAAATCCTGCGACGCCTTCCGTACCTTCGGCCGCCCGCGCCTGGGCTTCCTCGTGACGGCAGGCAATATCGACTCGATGGTTGCGCACTATACGGTCTCGAAGAAAAAGCGCAGTAAGGATTACTACTCACCCGGCGCAAAAATGGGGCTACGCCCCGACCGCGCCACCATCGTCTACTGCAATCGCATCCGGGAGGCGTACGGCGACGTGCCGATCATCCTCGGCGGCCTCGAAGCCTCGCTCCGCCGCTTTGCACATTACGATTACTGGGACGACAAGGTTCGCCGCTCGATTCTCGTCGATTCGCGCGCCGACATCCTCACCTACGGCATGGGAGAGAAAATCCTGCTCCGTCTGGCCGAGCTGCTCGCGCGCGGAATCCCGGTCAAAAAAATCCGCGACGTGCGGGGCACCGTCTATCTCTGCTCTCCCGAGGACAAGATTCATTTCCCGGTTGCGGGCGAATTTGACTACAACGTGCTGAAAACCGACAAACGCGCGTATGCCGAGGCCTTCGGCGTGCAGTACCGCAATCAGGACGCCATCAGCGGACAGGCCATCGTCGAGCGATACGACGCAAAGCTGCTCGTGCAGAATCCGCCCATGCCTCCGCTTGAGCGTGAGGAGCTTGACCGCGTGTACGCCCTTCCCTATATGCGAACCTATCACCCATCCTACGCCGCGGCAGGCGGCGTGCCCGCCATCGAGGAGGTGCGTTTCTCGGTAACCCACAACCGCGGCTGCTTCGGCGCCTGCAACTTCTGTGCACTTGCCTTCCATCAGGGACGGACGGTGCGCTCGCGCTCGATCGAGAGCGTGGTTGAGGAGGCAAAGAAAATCACCGAAATGCCCGATTTTAAGGGCTATATCCACGATATCGGCGGCCCGACCGCGAACTTCCGCTATCCGGCCTGCAAAAAACAGCTGACCGACGGCATCTGCACAGGGCGCAAATGCCTCGCGCCCAAGCCCTGCCCGAATCTCGAGGTTGATCACAGCGAATACATCGAGCTGATCGAGCGGGTCGAGGCACTGCCGCGGGTGAAAAAGGTGTTCATCCGCTCGGGCATCCGCTTCGACTATCTGCTGGCCGATCGCTCCGACGCCTTCTTCCGCAAGCTGGTTCGGGACAACGTCTCGGGACAGCTCAAGGTTGCACCCGAGCATTGCGCCGCCGACGTCCTGCGCTGTATGGGCAAGCCCGAGTATTCGGTCTATTCGCGCTTCCGCGAAAAATATTTTGATCTCTGCCGTGCCGTCGGCAAGGAGCAGTATCTGGTGCCCTATCTGATGTCAAGCCACCCCGGCTCCACCCTCAACGACGCCATTGAGCTCGCGCTCTGTCTTAAGCGCGAGGGCTATTCGCCCGAGCAGGTGCAGGATTTCTATCCCACCCCCGGAACGGCGTCCACCGTAATGTTCTACACGGGCATCAATCCGCTTACCGGCAAGGAGGTTTACGTGGCAACCGACTACCACGAAAAACAGCTCCAGCGTGCCCTTTTGCAGTACAACAGACCCGAATCGGCCGACCTCGTCCGCGAGGCACTGACCCTCTGCGGCCGCACCGACCTGATCGGCAACGGCAAGCATTGCCTCGTCCGCCCGGCAGGCGGAAAATCGAGCGCGCCCGACCGTACGTGGGACAAGCCGCGTTCGGGAGATAGACGCCGGAGCGGACGGGACAAGCCCGCCCCGACCTCCCGCGGCAAATCGGGCAAGCCGTCGGGCAGCAAGCCGAACCGACCGAGCGGCAAAGCGGACTCCCGCCGCGCCACCGCACCGAACGGCAAAAAGCCGCGCGGCCGCTGAGGAAGCACGCCGCGCGGCCGGACGAACGAACACCTCGAATAACCGCCCCTCATCGAAGGGAGCCTTTATTGCCGCAGCTTTGGCTTTCCCGCACATGATCCTTGCACAATTTTTATTTTTTTTAAATAGGAGGAACAACCATGAAACTCAGCGTTCTCGCCAATCTTTACGGAAACCTTTCACTTGAGGATACGCTTGCCCGCCTGACGGCGCTCGGCGTACATACGGTGGAGATCGGTGCCGGCGGTTATCCCGGCAAGGCGCACTGCGATCCCGCCGCCCTTCTCGCCGACCCGACGGCGCTCTCCGCCTTCCGCGACACCTTCACCCGCTACGGTGTTGAGATCTGCGCGCTTGCCGCACACGGCAATCCCGTGCATCCCGATGCCGCTACCGCAGCATCCTTTGACCGCGACTTCCGTGATGCAGTTCTGCTTGCCGAGCAGCTCGGTGTGGATACCGTCATCACCTTCTCGGGTTGTCCGGGTGACGCGCCCGGTGCGGCCTACCCGAACTGGGTCACCTGCCCCTGGCCCGAGGATTTTCTCAAAATTCTCGACTATCAGTGGAACGAAGTCCTCATTCCCTATTGGGTCGAAACGGCAAAATTTGCGCTCGCACACCACGTGACGCACGTTGCCTTTGAGATGCATCCCGGCTTCTGCGTCTACAATCCCGAAACCCTGCTCCGTCTGCGCCGCGCGGTCAGCGAGGCAGCGGGCGAGGAGGTCGGCCGCGTCCTCGGCGCAAACTTTGACCCCTCCCATCTCATCTGGCAGGGCATGGATCCCGTCGCCGCCATCCGCGAGCTGCGGGGAGCGATCTACCACGTTCACGCCAAGGACACCAAAATCGACGCTATCAACACCGCCCGAAACGGCGTGCTGGACACCAAGCATTACGGGGACGAGATCAACCGCGCATGGGTCTTCCGCACCGTCGGCTACGGCAACGGCGAGAGCTACTGGCGGGATCTGGTCTCGAATCTGCGCCTCTGCGGCTATGACCGCGTGCTGTCAATCGAGCACGAGGACAGCCTGATGGCCATCGATGAGGGGCTCACCAAGGCCGTTTCCTTCCTGCGCGGCATCATCATTGAAGAGCCCAAGCCCACCACCATGAGCTGGGCGTAAAACCAAATCCCCCGTTCTGCCCACGCGACACCATAGGGGCATCATCAAAGGAGTCAGTATAATGGAATCGCTCAAACCCGAACTTTTTTCTTCCCTACGCGGCTACACGCGGGCACAGTTCGTCCGTGATCTGACGGCCGGCCTGATCGTTGCCGTCATCGCCCTTCCCCTCTCGATTGCCCTCGCGCTTGCGTCTGGCGTCAGCCCCGAACAGGGGATTTACACCGCCATCATTGCCGGATTTCTCATTTCTCTGCTCGGCGGCAGCCGCGTGCAGATTGCCGGTCCCACGGCCGCCTTTGCCACCATCGTTGCGGGCATCGTTGCCACGAAGGGAATGTCCGGGCTTATTCTCTCCACTCTGCTTGCCGGTCTGTTCCTGATCGTGATGGGTCTGTGCAGACTCGGCAGCCTCATCCGCTACATTCCGCAGACCATTACGGTAGGCTTCACCGCAGGCATTGCGGTCACCATCGTGATCGGCCAGCTCAAGGATTTCATCGGTCTGACCTATCCCAACGGGACGAAGGCAATCGAGACGATGGAGAAGCTTGAGGTGTTCGGCGAGCATATTTCCACCTTCAATCCGTGGGCCCTTCTCGTCGGTGCGCTATGCCTGGCCATTCTCATCGTCTGGCCCCGTGTGAGCCGAAAAATCCCCGGCTCGCTCATTGCCGTTCTCGTCAGCATTCTGCTCGTCAAGCTGACCGGGATGCCGGTTGACACCATCGGCAAGCTTTACGAAATCACACCCGGTCTGCCCACGCTGACGCTGCCCACCGGGCTCTCGCTCGCCGCTGTTGCCGACGCCGTTCCCGACGCCGTGACCATTGCGGTGCTGGCGGGAATCGAGTCCCTGCTCTCCTGCGTCGTCGCCGACAGCATGATCGGCACGAAGCACAACTCCAATATGGAGCTGGTCGCGCAGGGCGTGGGCAATATCGCCTCGGTGCTCTTCGGCGGTATTCCGGCAACCGGCGCCATCGCGCGCACAGCGGCCAATATCAAAAACGGCGGCCGTTCCCCCATCTCGGGCATGGTGCACGCCGTCGTGCTTCTGCTCGTTCTGGTCGTACTGATGCCCTATGCGGAACTCATTCCGATGCCCACCATCGCGGCAATTCTCCTGATGGTCGCCTATAACATGAGCGAGTGGCGGCATTTCGTCGGCATCTGCCGTACGGGCCGGGTGTTCGATATCATCGTGCTCACCGCAACCTTCCTCCTCACCGTCATCTTCGACCTCGTCGTGGCAATCGCGGTCGGCATCGCGCTGGCCTTCCTGTTCCATCTGATCGGAAAAGCCGCAGGCAGCCGAAAAAAAGCCTGAGCAGTACGGGGAAACGAAAAACAAAAATGAGCCCGCCGAATCGGCGGACTGATGGGAGACAAATGATGAAAATGAACTTTGATCTTGCGCCGAACCGCCGCGGAACCGACTCTGCCAAATGGGACGGCGTTGCCGCCGAATTCGGCATGACGCCGGGAGAGGATATTCTTCCTCTTTGGGTCGCCGATATGGATTTTTACTGCGCGCCCGAAATTCTCGACGCCGTTCAATCGGCCGTTTCGTCCGGCACACTCGGATATCGGATGCTCTCGCCGAAATTTCACGACGCCGTCGCGGATTGGATGCAGAAGCGGCACGGCGTGACCGTCTGCCCCGATTCCGTTCTTCCCGTTCCTACCGTCGTGGCGGGAATCACCGCCGCAGTTTCCGTCTTTACCGAGCCGGGCGACGGCGTGATCGTTCAGCCGCCGATCTATCCGCCCTTCGTCGGCGTTGCGCGCGATCTCGGCCGAACGGTGCTTGAGAACCGCCTGATTGAGCATGATCACGGCGGTGATCTCTCGTATGAGATTGACTTTGACGGACTCCGCGCCCTTGCCGCGCGGCCGGACGCGAAGATGATGATTCTCTGCTCCCCCCACAACCCCATCGGCCGCATCTTTACGCGGGAGGAGCTGGAGCAGATTCGTGCCATCTGTGCCGAAAACGGCGTTTATCTCGTCAGCGATGAAATCCATTCCGATCTCATCCTGGACGGGAACCGTTTCCTGCCCACGCTGGCCGCGGCCGGCGCCTGCCCCGGCGAATGCTCCCGCATCTGCCAGATCAGCTCTCCCTCGAAAACCTTTAATACCGCCGGCGCGCACGCGGCGTTTATGATCGTCCCGAGCGCCGACGAGCGGGAACAACTTCGTGCCTATTGGAAAAAGCTTCACTTTCCTTCGGTATCCTTCGTTGCCGCCGAGGTGGTTTCGGCCGCCTACGGGCCTGCTTCCTACTATGCGGACGAGCTCTGCGCATACCTTTCGGAAAATATGCGTTACATGATCGACACCCTCCGCGCGGCATTCCCCGGCATCCGGCTCACCCACCCGAAGGCGACCTATCTGCTCTGGGTTGACGTTCGCTCCTGCGGCATTCCAGCCGATGAGGTGATGCCCCTGCTCTGCAACACTGCCCGCGTCGCACCCGATCCCGGCGATTGGTTCGGCGAGAACTATCGCGGCTACATCCGCCTCAACGTCGCAATGCCACGCGCATGGCTGAAGGAGGCCGCCGAGCGCATAATTCGCTGCATCTCTGCCCGACGGGCAGAGCTCGGCTGACCGAGCCACACCGTAGAAAAACGGCGTGATACTCTTTACGGAGTATCACGCCGTTTTCTCTGCCGTTTTTCGGGACAGGCATCGGTTTGGAAAATACGATGGTTTTTTCCCCGCCGTACCGCACGGACGGTATGCGGGTCGGAGAAAGGATACTTGTGCAGAGCAAACCCGATCGGCTGCGGTGGGAGTGAGCACCTCTGCGAGAGAAAGCTTCGTCAGCGTATGCCCTCGTACACGCTGCACTCCCTCCGTCGACCGTCCTTATCGGCGGGAGCCTTGATGCAATGTTTATTTGTTTACTTCAAGCCGACGGATGAAGGCGGTGATTTCGGCGTTGATGCGGAGGATTTCCTCGTGAAATTCTCTGGCAGAGAGACGGAGAACGCCGGCGTGGACGGCCGAGAGCTGAATCAGGCGGTCGGAGGTGACCACACGAATCGCGTGGCTTGGACCTCGCTCGTGGATCAGTCGCTCGATATAGGCGTCGGCCGTTTCGTGGCGCGCGGTATACACGACGCGGTACCCGTTCCGCTCCTCCTCACGGTCGGGCGTCGAATCGACGTTGTATGCATCAAAAACGAGGGTCACGTCAGCCTTGGTGAAGGCAACGTAGTTATCCATAATATGCATCAGCATCTCCCGCGCGCCCTCAAGACTTGCCTCGGCCATTGCCTTGAGAAAATCCCAGGCAAAAATCAGGTTATAGCCATCAACAATCAGAATTTCCGGCTTTTGCTCGACTGCGCGCCCGGCCTTTTTTCCGCCGACGGTTCGGGGCGGGTTGTACTGCCTGCGCTTGACGGGGCCGAAGGTGCGGAGCATAATCGCCTCCAGCTCGTCCTCATCAAGCTGATAGCTTCGCGCAACGGTTCGGGGCGAGGGAAGAAGCGGCTCGTCTGCCGCCGCGGCACGGACTGCGCCGCTGTCCAGATGCATATATTCCCGCACCCGATCCCACGGCACGGTAAAGCCTGCGCCGTGGGCGCAGAAAACCGAATGCGGGGGATTGTCGCGATCGTTTTCGGGTGAATAAGCAGCCTCGGCGATAACTTCCTCGCGATTATGGCAGGGAACGTATCCGTCAAAGGCACACCACAGGCGGCCGAGCCCGTGGGTATAGGAGAGCATTTCCCGCAGGTAATCCCGCATACGGGAGACGGGCACGCGGCCGGAGAGGGTAGTTTCCTCGTTGTTTCCCTCCTCTACGGCAACGGATGCTCCCCGCGTCTGCATATCGTGCATGGCACGGCCGACCGCATCTGCGGGGACGGTAAGCCGATAGCGATAGCAGGGCTCGAGCAGAACCGATTCGGCCTGCATCAGTCCCTGGCGGACGGCGCGGCAGGTTGCCTCGCGGAAATCGCCGCCGTCGGTATGCTTGAGATGTGCACGGCCGCAGAGCAGGGTGATCTTCACGTCGGTCAGGGGGGCACCGATGAGTACGCCGCGGTGGGTGCGCTCGCCGAGATGGGTGAGAATCAGCCTCTGCCAGTTTCGGTCAAGGCTGTCCTCGGGACAGCGGGTGTCAAACACAAGGCCGCTTCCCTCGGGCAGGGGCTCAAGCCAGAGATGCACCTCGGCATAGTGGCGGAGCGGTTCAAAATGCCCGATCCCCTCCACGGGGGCGGCAATCGTTTCTTTATACAAAATACGTCCCGCATCAACCGCAATCTCCACGCCGAAGCGCTCGCGAATACGGCGGACGAGAACCTCGATCTGCACCTCGCCCATCAGACCGGCATAGATGTCCCCCAGCTCCTCATCCCAGCGGAGACGCAGAGCGGGATCCTCCTCCTCAAGCTGCTTGACGAGCGGATAAAAACGGGTTGCGTCACAGCCCTCGGGCAGGCACAGCCGATAAGAAAGCACCGGCTCGAGAATGGGACTGCCTCCGTCCGGCTCGGCACCGAGCCCCTGCCCGGCCCAGGTCTCGGAGAGACCGATGGCACAGCAGACGTCCCCCGCAAAAACCCGATCGGTCGGGGTGAATTTTTCGCCCGAATAAAGCCTCAGCTGCCCAATCTTCTCGGTCACGGGGCGGCCGTCGGCAGAAAGATAGGTCAGCTCGTCCCGCACGGCAAGCGAGCCGCCCGTCACCTTGAGATAAGTCAGACGCGAATTGGCGCCCCCCGTCCCGTCGTAGGCGATCTTGTAAACCCGTGCACCGAAGTCGGCACCGCAGAGCGGAGCGAGGGTGAGGGTATCAAGCGCAGAGAGCAGGCTGTCGACCCCGTCGAGGCGAAGCGCCGAGCCAAAGATACAGGGGAAAATACGCTCCTCGGCAATCAGCCCTGCGACCGACGG